>SKJE01000024.1 GCA_007116075.1 Spirochaetia bacterium | reverse complement strand
TCCCAGCCGGAGCGGAACTTCACACTGATCGGCACACTGCATTGGTCTTTCAATGCCTTGACGATATCAGCCATGGCTGGGGGATCCTTCATAAGAGCCGATCCCGCACCGGTCTTGACGACCTTTGGTACCGGGCATCCGCAGTTGATATCAATCACCGTTGGGCGAAACTTCAGCAGCGCAGGAAGGGCGCGCACTGCCTGGGAATAGTGGGAGAGAAAGATCTGGATAACCAGATCCTCTTCGCCTTTTGAGCGCTGCATCAATACTTCGGTCTTATCATTTCCCCGGGCAAGGGCTTCTGCTGATACCATTTCACTCCACCCGAGACTTGCTCCGTGGTCAAGACAGATCGACCGGAAACTCCGGTCGGTAAAACCTGCCAGGGGAGCAATAAAAAGATTTCCCCGGGTAGTATACCCGGGGAGTGCTATATGATGGTAAAGATTGTTATTCATCGTCTGAGGGAATGGAGAACACATTCAAACTGTTCTCGTACAGTTGGGCAGCCAGGTCCTCGAGAGGAATTTCACGGAGTTCCGCAATTCCTTCGGCTACCTTTGGGAGATAAGCGGGTTTGTTACGCTTTCCCTGGTATGCTGAGGGGACCATAAAGGGACTCTCTGATTCGATCAGCATCCGGTCGAGGGGCATGTTCACCGCCGTCTCATGGAGATTACGGGCATTCCGATAGGTGACGTTTCCTGCAAAGGAGATATAGAGGTTCAGCTCAAGTGCTTTCTTAGCATACTCCCAGTCCTCCGAATAGCAGTGCAGAATGCCTCCCTTGGGAGGAATCCGGTCACGCAGGATATTCAGTACATCCGTACCCGCTTCACGGTTATGGATGATTACCGGGAGGTCCAGCTGTTTTGCGATATCGAGCTGCTGGATAAACAGCTCAATCTGGGACTTCTTGTTGCCGAACTTTCTGTAGTAGTCCAGACCGATTTCGCCGATAGCTACAATCCGGTCAAAGGATGCCTTCTGGGTAACCTGCATATCCCAGTCAAGTCCCGGATTGGTCACCTCGGAAGGAGAGACTCCCACCGCATGGTACACCCGTTTTGCTGTTTTGAGGTTTGTATATACCCGGTCAAAGTCGGGGAGAGAGTTACATATACTTACAATATGCTTCACTCCGGCTCGCTGAGCCTGTTTGACTATAAGTAACTGTTCAATTTGGTCTTCATGGATCAGACCAATATGCGCATGAGTATCAAAAAAATTCATACTGGTGTACCGCTTAATTCATAAGATTTGCCGCCCGAAAAGGGCATGTCTCACAATAGCATGTTCACCTAGTGCCGTCAATTGCGTTTGACAATTATTTTACCTCATGATAGGTTATCCTCTGATAAGAACTTATTGTGTGAATTAAGGAAATATACTATATATGAAACAGTGCCAGTCAAGGCAGCACATAGATCAGGAGGTACCCAGTGATACTGGAAAAGATACTTCCCCATTTTCATACATCTATGTGGTGAAGAATGAGCATTCAAGTGAGACCTTCTTATGCGGTTATCATGATGAGCTTCCAGATCGTTCCTTTGTAGTGGTGCCTACCCGTTACGGCATGGATATGGGCATTCTGTTGGGAAGACTGCAATGCGATGGGTGTGCGGTGGAGGGAGAAGTGCTTCCTATTGAGCGGGTCGCCACCGAGGAGGACCTCGACCGCTATCAGGAGAACTGCGCCCGGGAAGAAGAGGCCTATGTTATTTGCAAGGAGAAGATTGGGAAGCATCAGTTGGATATGAAGCTGGTTTCAGCCCACTATCTGCTGGAGGAGTCTAAGGTGCTCTTCTTTTTTACAGCAGATTCCCGGGTGGATTTCCGCAATCTGGTGAAGGACCTGGTGACGGTGTTCCGGATGCGTATTGAACTGCGGCAGATCGGTGTCCGGGATGAATCCCGGGTAGTCGGGGGGATGGCGGTCTGCGGTCGGGGTTTGTGCTGCAACACTATAACAGACAGGCTCAAGCCGGTTTCCATCAAGATGGCCAAGGAACAGAATCTCTCCCTGAACTCAATGAAGATTTCAGGACCCTGCGGGAGGCTTCTGTGCTGTCTCGCTTATGAGTTTGATTTTTACCATGAGGAAAAGCGGGATCTCCCCTCCGAGGGCAGCAGGATCCGGTTCAATGAAGATCTATGCAGGATCAATGAGGTCAACATTCTTTCCCGAAAGGTCTATATACAGGCAGTGGACGGAAGACTGATAGCCGTTCCCTTTACCTTCCTGCGCAGGCAGTCTGATGGAAAGTGGTATATTGATGAAAGCTTCCTTGAGGAATGATGCTCAATTTGCTGAAAGTATAAACTATTATCTTGACAAGTTTTATACAGTTTGATAACTTTTGGATTTGTGAGGTTATGGGTTGGCAAAGCCTGGTTGGCTGATACGACCATATGAGAACATAGATATTTATAATACTGTTAATTATGTACACGGAGGTACACAAGCGTGGCAAATAGTAAGTCTGCTGCTAAGCGTGACCGTCAGAGTAAGGTCCGAAGAATGAGAAACAAAATTGCGAAGAGTACTCTTCGCACTGCCGTCCGTCGGTTTGACACAGCCGTAGCTTCCAAGGACAGTACAGCTGCCCAGGAAGAATTGAAGCGGGTGACTAGTCTGCTCGACAAAAGTGCCGGGGTAGGTGTTCTTCATAAAAACACCGCTGCGAGAAAAAAATCAAGACTGAGTGCCCGATTTCATTCTATCCAGTAAAGGGGGATACCCATGGCATCAGGAAAGATGACAAAGGCTGAGATTATTGAACGGATTCATCAGGAAAACGGGATCCATCGGGGTGATATCCACCTTGTAATAGATAATCTGTTTGAGATTCTCAAGGAGGGGTTGGGTGATGATCAGGTGATCGAGCTGCGAGGTTTCGGCACCTTTGAAATCCGTACCCGTAAGGGCCGGGAACGGGCCCGAAACCCGAAAACCGGCGATATTGTTCCCGTAGACACCCACGGTGTTGCTGTATTCAGACCTGGCAAGGAACTGAAACAGATCGCCTGGCCACTGAGGAAACAGTAACTGGGGGTACCCTGACGGATGTCTGCACAAAAGAAGCAACGTGATTCATTACACGGTGCGGCTTCCCTGAAGCCGCTAGGCAGGAAGAAAGGCCTTGGACCGATCGGTTTTGAGGCCTTTCTGCTTATTTCCGGGATACTGCTCTTTGCGCTGTCCTTTCCCGGATATTTTTCCGACAACGGATTACCGGTCCTCGGGTTTATTGCCCTTGTGCCGATGTTTGCACTGATCCGAATGAGCAGTTGGAAGCTGATCGTTCCCTATGCACTGGTATACGGTTTTGCAAGCTATACCTTCTTCAATTACTGGCTTTCAACCTTCCATCCCCTGGCAATTTTTATTGCTCCTGTTATTGTCACAGCCCAGGTCATAGTCATGTTCCCTGTGGTCAAACTCATCGGCCGGGCTTTTCCCCGTTGGGGATATATCCTGCAAGCCGTAGCATTTGTGGCCTATGAGTATGTGCGTACCCTTGGATTCGCGGGATATCCCTACGGCCTGATCGGGTATTCAATTTATACATTTCTGCCGGTCATGCAGATTGCTGAAATTACCGGTGTCTGGGGAGTGAGCTTTCTCATTGCCCTGTTCAGTTCTTTTCTCGGGAAGCTGGTGGTGGACTGGTTTGAAGCCGGAAAGCCTCATGTACTGCGGACCCTTCGGAGTAACGTACCCTTTATTGCAATATATACTGCGGTGTTCATCGGGGTGGTGATCTTCGGGTTTGTAAGAATCAACCAGGTGAATCAATGGGAAGTGGCTCGCCATTGGAAGACTGCCCTGGTGCAGCACAATGCTGATACCTGGGTCGGAGGATTTCAGCAGTACCAGCGGAATTTCAGGTCCATGCGTCGGCTGACCATGGAAGCACTGGAAGAGGATCCCGATATTGATATCGTGGTCTGGTCCGAGACCGCCTTTGTTCCCGGAGTCTACTGGCACTCCACCTATCGTACAAGTGAACAGATGTATTCACTTGTTCAGGAATTTGAACAGTGGGCCAAGACCCTTGATGTTCCCCTGGTAACGGGGAACAGCGACGGCAGACTGAAGGATCCCAACCTTCCTCCGGTCCGTTCCGACGGAACGTTGAATCGGGCTGACTATAACGCGGTGATCCACTACGAAGCGGGCGAACTGCAGGAGGCCTATCGTAAACTGCACCTGGTACCCTTTACCGAACATTTTCCCTATGGGGAACAGATGCCCCGGTTCTACGCACTTCTACTTGCCAATGACTTTAATTTCTGGGAAGAGGGTGAAATTGTCACGGTATTTGAGACCAAGGACGGGGTTCGTTTTTCCACTCCAATTTGTTTTGAGGATGTCTTCGGGTATCTTCCCAGGGAGTTCATCAATGCAGGTGCTCAGGTGATTGTGAACCTGAGCAACGACTCCTGGTCCCGGGCTGTATCGGCTCAGATGCAGCATTACACCATGAGCCTCTACCGAGCAATTGAGAACCGCCGGGGTATGGTGAGGAGTACTAATTCAGGTATGACTACCACCATGGATGCGGCCGGACAGACCATCGATATGCTTGATCCCTTTGTGGAGGCCTATATGATCACCACGGTACCTATCTATGCCGATCCCCCCACAACCTTCTATACGAAGTATGGTGACTGGATGGCCGTAGGTTCCCTCATGGCTACCTTTATTCTGGTTGCTGTCTCAGCGGTGCTCATGATCCGCAGGAGGGTACGCCGATGAAGGCAGCACTCTGCCTGATCGGTACAGAACTGACCCGGGGAATAATTCAGGACGGACATACCAAGCTGATTGCATCAAATCTTGAATCGCTGGGATATGAGGTCAGCCAGGTGATTATCCTTCCTGATGATGGAACGATCCGTGAAGTGCTCAACGGACTCGCAGCACGCAATGATGTGATTATTACCACCGGCGGATTGGGCCCCACTTCGGATGATATCACCCGGGATGTAATTGCCCAGGCAGCCGGGGTTAAACTCTATGAAGACCAGGCAGCACTGAAGACGTTGGAGGAACTTATCCGCCGTCCTGCCGGTCCGGCAAACCGTCGACAGGTTATGATTCCTGAAGGATTTTCGGTTATACCCAATCCTCAGGGAACCGCCCCCGGATTTACCGGCTTCATCGGCTCCAGCAGGGTGTTCTGTCTTCCCGGGCCGCCCCATGAAATGGAGTGGATGCTGCTTCATGAGGTACTGCCGGAGCTCTCGGGAGACCGGGATGGATATATGGCACCCCTGGAAGCGATTACCTTCCTGATCCCTGAATCGCAGCTGGAGGAGCTGTGCCGTCAGGCGGCAGGGGATGATCATATACACTGGGGAACCCGGGTACAGTCCCTTCATATCAGTCTCTATCTCTCCGGTGCGTCCCGGGAAGTCCTGGAGGGGATGATTGCCAGGCTCCAGAACCTGGCGGGAGCGTCCAGGGTGCGCCTGGGATCTGATACGCTGGCCAGGCGATGCATTGACCAGTTCAGGGCCCAGGGAGTCAATGTAGCCCTGGCTGAGTCCTGCACAGGAGGGATGATCTCCAAGATTCTCACCGATGAGCCCGGAAGTTCAGAAATTCTCTGGGGTTCCTTTGTTACCTACGCCAACGAAGCTAAAACCGGGATGCTCAAGGTTCAAAGAGAAACACTTGCCGCGCACGGAGCGGTATCTGAAGAGGTTGTCCGGGAAATGGCCGAGGGAGCCCTTGCGTGCTCCGGAGCAGATGCGGCTGTTGCGGTCACCGGAGTAGCCGGTCCCTCCGGGGGCAGTGAAGAAAAACCCGTAGGCACCCTATGGTTTGGTCTGGCTTCTACCCGGCGGGAAAGTGTTGCTGTGAAGTGGACCTGGGGCTATCCCCGACGGGATCTCATACGGAGAAGATCAGCGGTGATGGCATTATTACTGCTCGAAGGATATGTAAAGGGTGAACAGGTGCTTGACATGGTTGCCCACTGGCAATATAGTTAAGGTAATCTTGAATAAACTATCATTCATTGAACATAGAAGGTAACTCGGTCGGATCAGCAGCAGTGTAGTTGCCTTAAAGACCAGGAATTTGATCTTTTAAACTTATCGGAACAATTGAAATCAGAACAAGAAATGTTGAAGGATAGTATAATGTGCACCGGCAGAAGGTCCCCATGTCAACCAGACCGTCCCAGACAAATGAAGGCTTCTGTCGGAAATGGAAACCCGGTGGAGCGGGGGACTGTTGCAGAGAAATAAGGAACATACCATGAAAACAAATTCAAAAACAATTGAAGAGATTGATGCCCAGGATGAAATCACCCCACGGGATGAATCTGAGCAGGATATGCAGGAACCATCCAACGGCGAGGATGCCTCAGATAATCAGCCTAAACGGCGGGTAGTAGCAAAAAAACGGCCTCGGAAGCGTAAGGCGAGATCTGAGGAGACCGATGAGCAGCCGGAGCAGTCCGCTGATCAGGATGAACCTGTCCATAGGAATACTCCCCCGGATCCGAAGAAAAATCACAGTAAGGGACAGAACAACAGAAATGGGAAACAGCAGAATCGAAATAACCAGAAACCAATGAGCTTTCCCATGGTGGACGACAGCATCGATATTGAGCCTCCCGTAAGCCAACAGGGTGAGCGGTTGAGCATCAATGATCTGACCCTGATGAATGTTCCCCAGCTGCGTGAATTTGCCGCAGAGCTTGGGGTTTCCAAGGATTCGTTGATGACCATGAAGAAGCAGGAGGTCATCTTCTGCATTCTCAAGGCGCATACCATGGCAGGGGGAAATATCTTTGCCTATGGATCCCTGGAAATTCTGCCCGACGGATACGGATTTCTACGCTCGCCCCAAAACAGTTATCTGCCGGGACCCGACGATATCTATATTTCGCCTTCCCAGATCAGGCTGTTCAACCTGAAGACGGGTGACACAGTATCCGGGCAGATCCGTCCGCCTAAGGATAGCGAGCGGTTTTTTGCCATGCTCAGGGTGGAGCAGGTGAACTTTGATGATCCCCAGGCTGCGCAGACCAGAATTGCCTTTGACAGCCTGACACCCCTTTATCCAGATGAAAGGCTCAATCTTGAGTCCGAGAATGAGGACGTCTCCACCAGGATGATCAACCTCTTCTGTCCTATCGGTAAGGGGCAGCGGGCGCTGATCGTTTCTCCCCCCAGAACCGGTAAGACCATGATCCTGCAGAAGATTGCGAATTCCATCACAGAGAATCATCCGGAGGTTACCCTCATTGTACTGCTTATAGACGAGCGGCCTGAAGAGGTTACCGACATGAAACGTAATGTCCAGGGTGAGGTGGTCGCATCAACCTTTGATGAACAGGCATCCCGCCATGTACAGGTTACGGAGATGGTCATCGAGAAGGCAAAGCGGCTTGTTGAACACCGAAAGGATGTGGTGATCCTGCTGGACTCTATAACAAGGCTCGCCCGTGCCTATAACCAGACTGTTCCCACCAGCGGTAAGATTCTCTCCGGTGGGGTGGACTCAAATGCACTCCATAAACCGAAACGGTTCTTCGGAGCTGCCAGGAACATTGAACAGGGAGGGAGCCTCACGATTATTGCAACAGCACTGATCGAGACCGGTTCAAGAATGGATGAGGTGATCTTTGAGGAATTCAAGGGTACCGGTAACAACGAAATCGTGCTCGACCGGAAAATGGCTGAACGACGGATCTATCCGGCGATCAATATTAAACGTTCCGGCACACGGCGGGAGGATCTTCTGCTCACTGAGTTTGAAATCAGCAAGCTCTGGATCCTGCGTAATGCCCTGAACCCTATGGAAGATATAGAATTAACGGAATTACTCATTGACAAATTCCAAAAAACAAAAAATAATGAGACCTTCCTGCGGTCTATGAATACCGCAGGATAAGTGAGAGACCCCGTTTTCTGTATAGGTCTACTGGACTGAATCAGAAAATTTGTCTATATTGAGCACACGAATCGGAGGAAGAACCATGAAGAACGGTATACATCCAAAGTATGAGATGACTTCAGTCACTTGTGCATGCGGCAATGTGATTGAGACTCGCTCCACAGCGAAGAGTATTGAGACAGAAATTTGCTCCAGCTGCCATCCCTTCTATACGGGTAAGCAGAAGCTTGTGGACACTGCAGGACGAGTTGAGCGGTTTAAGAGAAAATACGGTATCAAGGAATAGTGTCGATCCTGCCTTCGCATGGGTCTCAATGCAGCATATTACACCATGTATAAGAGCCGTCGGTGACGGCTCTCTTTTTATGTTGCATATTATGTTCTTATACCATAAAATGTAAAGGGGTATAGGATAGATGGCGGATATACGGGACTTCCATACAGCTGAATATAAAGAATTCCCAGAGGCTGTTGTATCAGCACCTGGGATAATAACTTTGCTGGGGGAGTACACGGACCTGTGTGACGGATATGCACTGACAGGAGCTCTGGACAGACATATTACGGTAGCAGTGTCAAAAAGAAGGGATAACTCATTACGCTTCTATGCCGCGGATTTGGGGGAACGTAAGCGGACCACCATTCCGAACCTGAAATATCGCAGGGAAGACAGATGGGCGAACTATATGAAGGGGGTCCTCTACGAGATATACCGCCGGAACTATGAGTTCAAGGGCCTTAATCTGACCGTGTCCGGGACTATTCCACAGAAGGTGGGTCTCAAGTCATCAACGGCAATCTGTGTAGCAACTGCCCTTGCGGTGAAACAGCTGCTGCAGCTGGAGATTGCGGACAATCAGCTGATTCAGGCAATCTATTTTGCAGAAACCTCCTTTCTCCAGTCCAAAGCACGACTTGTTGATATCATGAGCATGCTCTATGCACAGCAGGGTAGTCTGCTGCTCTTTGACCTTCACTCGCTGGTATATACCCCTGTGAACTATAAGCCGAAAAACGCATCCCTGTATGTCACAAACAGTAATATTCCCCCCTTTCCCATACGAGAGGATATTCTCTATCGGGAGGAGGAGAGTCTGGCAGCCTTGGAAATGCTCAAGGGTAACCAGCCCAACGGTATGTTCCGGGATCTCACTGAACAGGATGTAAAGACCCTGACCAGTTCCCTGCCGGAGGAGCGCAAGCGGTTCTGCATCTACGTGCTTGAAGAGAGCCGTAGAGTGCTGGATGCGGTAAAGGCGCTCGATGTGCGCGATATGCACGGATTTGGAAAAATTATGAACCGGTCCCAGGAAAGCCTCAGAGATAAATTTGAGGTCTCCTGTCCGGAGATAGACTGGCTGACCAAGCGGGCGGTTGAACTGACCGGCTGCTACGGATCTAAATTGATCGGAGAGGGCTTCGGGGGATGCACCCTTACCCTGCTGGAACCCAACGCTCTGGAGCCATACAAACAGCGGCTGGGTGACTATGAGCACATCTTCGGGTTTCGTCCCGAGTGTTTTGAGTTCTACCCCGCCGTGGGAACAGGAACATAAGCGATACCAGCTATGAATATACTCATCACGAACGACGACGGGATTTCCAGTGAGGGAATTGCTGTTCTTGCCCGGGAACTAGCCCGGAATCATGAGGTCTGGATGGTGGCCCCTGACCGGGAGCGCAGTGCGGTCTCCCACGGGATCACCTTTCGTGAACCGGTGAAGTTTCACCGTATCAGCAGAAGAAGGTACGCCTGCAGCGGAACCCCCGCTGACTGTGTGCTCTACAGCTGTCACGGAGCGCTGGATGTCCGGTTTGACCTGGTGGTCTCCGGCATAAATCGGGGGGAGAATATCGGTACGGACATTCTCTACTCCGGTACCGTTGCGGCCGCCCGCCAGGCGGTGCTCCAGGGAATTCCCGGTGTGGCTATCTCCTCCGGGGCTGCTGAGCCGGCCTATGAAACAGCGGCTCAGCTGGTGGCCTCCCGGCTGGAACAGCTGATATTACTTTCGGAGGCGAAACGGGTCATTAATATCAATGTTCCCGACGGCTACCGCCTCGAGGATGGGATGGTGACCACAGTTCCCTGTCTCAAGCGAGGAGGAAACCAGATTGATCCATACTACCGTAATGACCAGGAATCCTTCTACTTTCTCTCTGAATTCCGTGAAGAGTCAATTGATACACCCCGGCCAGATTCCGACGTTGAAGCATTACGGCAGGGAAAGGCATCAATTACTCCTCTTGAAGTACAGCCCCGTTGTGATCGTGAGGGGATGAAGCTTTCGGAAGAACTCTTTCCCCGGTTGGAGCAGGAGCTATGAAGCGATGGGAAGAGTTGTGTGCTCGCTGCGGGCTGTGCTGTTATGAGAAGACCCTGGAAACAAACCGCCTGATGTATCATCTGGATGCCCCCTGCAGGTGCCTTGATGAGCAGACCATGACCTGCCGAATCTATACTGAACGATTCCGGGAAAACAGGGACTGCCGGAAGATGACCATCCTCAAGGCGATGTTTGCATCCTATCTGCCGGACTCCTGCGGGTATGTCCAGTGGGCCCGGCGTCACCGTATCAGGTTCGCCCGGAGACTCCCGACAGAGTTTAATGGAATTACCCCAGGGGATACGGTGGTGTGATTTCGTCCAGTCATTACTCTGCATCAGAACGTTCCACCTGAGATATATTGCTTCGGTGATCAACAAATCTTGACGAAGAGAGGGGTAAATCGTTACTTTTGTATCTGAATGATAGAGGAGTAATATGGCAATACGCACAGTATATATGGATAACAATGCAACGACCCCGGTGGACCCCAGAGTAGCCAAGGTGGTTACTGATTCCCTGGATCTCTATGGGAACCCTTCGAGTATGCATACTTTGGGCCGGGATGCTCACCGGGAGATTGAACGTGCCCGGGCATTGACTGCAGATATGATCCAGGCCCAGCCCCGGGAGATAGTTTTTACCGGATGCGGGTCTGAATCGAATAATACGGTAATCAACCTCCTGTTTCTTCCCAAGGTAACCGATGGAGGACGTAATAAGTTTATCAGTACCGTTATCGAGCACCCCAGCATCTATGAGCTGGACGAGATGCTTACCCAGAGGGGTATTGAGGTGGTGCGCATCGGTGTTGATGAGCTTGGTAAAATTCGCATGGGAGAGTTAAAAAAAGCCCTGGATGAGAAAACGGCGCTGGTATCGGTGATGGCAGCGAACAACGAAATTGGTACTATTCAGGATATTGCAGGCATCAGCACCATGGTCCATGATGCCGGTGCACTTATGCATACCGATGCGGTTCAGGCCGCAGGCAAGATTGAGATTGATGTCAGGAAATGGGGTGTTGACTATTTGAGTCTCTCGGGGCATAAGATCTATGCACCGAAGGGAATTGGAGCCCTCTACATCAGGGAGGGAGCTCCCTTCGGACCCTTTCTGCTGGGAGGACACCAGGAGGATGCACGCCGGGCGGGAACCTACAACACCACCGGTATCATGGCCATGGGAGCCGCATCCGAGATGGTCTGCAGGGAAGGCAGGGCTGAAACCCAGCGGATTGCCCGGCTGCGTGACCGCCTGGAGCAGGGCATCAAAGATCGAGTAGATCGTATAAGGGTAAACGGACATCCCACCGACCGTGTTGCGGGAACTACCAATATCTCCTTCTACGGAGCTGAGGGGGAGAGCATCCTGCTCTACCTCGATATGGAGGGGATTCAGGTCTCCACCGGATCGGCCTGTGCTACCGGGTCACTTGAACCATCCTACGTGCTCATGGAGACGGGAGTCGGGGCGGAACTGGCCCATGGATCAATTCGCTTCAGCCTCGGGAGGTATACCACCGAGGAGGATGTGGAGTATGTTATTGAGAAATTGCCGCCTATTATTGAACGGCTTCGGAGGATGTCAACGCTATGAGTGATAAACAGACAATTTTCAACTGGGTCTATACGGAGAAAGTGAAGGATCATTTCATGAATCCGAAGAACATCCTCGAAGATGATGACTACCAGGAAGACGGTAAAGGTCTGGTAGGCAGCATGGCCTGCGGAGACCAGATGCTGGTGGCAATCAAGGTCGAGAATGACCGGATTGCCGACATCAAGTGGAGGACCTACGGCTGCGCAAGCGCCATCGCCAGTACCTCCATGATGAGTGAGATGGTGAAGGGGATGAGTCTGGAGGAGGCCTACTCCCTTACTCCCCAGATGATCACATCGGAACTTGGAGGACTGCCGGAACATAAGTTTCACTGTTCAGTCCTTGGCGATAAGGCCCTCCGGGCGGCGGTGGATGACTATCTTGAACGGCAGGGACGGGATAATCCCTATAAAAGACAGACTGCCAAGATTGTCTGCGAATGCAAGGGTATCACCGACCAGCAGATTGAAGAGCTGGTACGGGATGGCAGTGTGACCACCCTTGGACAGCTGCAGGAGCTCACCGGACTTGGAACGGTATGCGGCGGATGCAAGGATCAGGCTGATCAGATGCTGCATGATTTTCTCCATATATACGGCAAATAGGTGGAGGAGAATTCCATGGATGAAAAAAGAGCAGCCAATACATCCCAGGATGCGCAGGTTGAGCAGGACACAGAAGTGAATTACCCCTCTATGTATCATGTGGTGCTGCTCAATGATGACTACACCACCATGGAGTTTGTCCAGAAGGTTATTGAAAAGGTCTTCCATCGAAGCTCTGCAGAGGCGATGGAAATTATGATGGAGGTGCACCGCAAGGGTCGGGGTGTTGCTGGAACCTATCCACGGGACATTGCCCGCACCAAGGCTGATCGGGTGCTCCATCTTGCATTCCGGGAGAGTTTTCCCCTGAAATGCATCCTTGAAAAAGCTTAACCTTTCACGATACCGATTGTTATCTTTTCAGGGACACATGATGTGTAATTTCCCCATTGTATATTGTCATGTAAGCAGGTTGCTTGCTGGCATGGTTTGCAGTAGATTAGAGTAGAGGAGCGTGAGCGATATGAAAGTATCCGATGCGGTACAGGAAGTATTAGGAACCGCGTATTTAACTGCCCGTGAGAGGCATCATGAATATATAACTCCGGAGCATCTGCTGCATGCACTGCTCTCATATGAGAGTGTGCAGTTTGTGCTTACCGAATGCTCTATTTCAGTACCGGAACTGCAGAAACAGCTGGAACTGTACTTTGAAGAGCATTTGCCTGTGGTAGGGGGAGAGCATGAACCCGAGCAGACCGTCGGTTTCCACGATGTGGTGGAACGGGCGGTAATCCACACCGAGGCATCCCAGAAGGAGTATCTGGAACTGACGGATCTGGTGGTATCGGTTTTTGAGGAACCGGAAACCTTCGGCCGCTACTTTATGGCCCGCCAGGGACTGACTAAGTTTCGCCTTCTTGAGGTTATCAGTCACGGCCTGCCGACCCACCTGTCCCAGGAAGATTTTAACGATGAGCAGGATGATGGTGAACAGCAGCAGGACTCTTCGGCGGAAGAGCAGCAGGAGGGTGCGGCCAGAAAGCAGCAGCGGGGCCAGGAAGCGCTTCAGCGCTTTACCCGCAATCTTACCGAAGCAGCCCGTAAGGACCGGCTCGATCCCCTTATCGGAAGACAGGATATTATTGAGCGCACACTGAGGGTTCTGTGCAAACGTACCAAGAACAACCCGATTCTCGTCGGCGACCCGGGGGTCGGCAAGACTGCCCTGGCAGGCGGTATTGCCCATCGGATCATCTCGGGAACTGTTCCCCAGGCCCTTGAGGAGATGGAGGTGTTTGAGCTCGATATGGGAAGCCTCCTGGCGGGGACTAAGTACCGGGGTGATTTCGAGGAACGTCTCAAGGCTGTGATCAACGAACTGCAGGAGTCCCGGTCCATCCTGTTTATTGATGAAATACATACCATCATCGGTGCCGGGTCAGTTTCCGGAGGGTCCTTAGACGGCTCCAATTTGCTCAAACCCGCACTGGCAGACGGTACCCTTCGCTGTATTGGGTCGACTACCAATGATGAGTATAAAAAAATATTCTCTAAGGACGGAGCACTCTCCCGGCGGTTCCAGCGGGTGGATGTGCCCGAGACGACCGACAAGGAGACCCTGTCGATTCTCAGGGGCCTTCAAGGCCGGTTTGAGCACTACCACCGGGTGAGTTACTCTGAACGTGCCCTGAAGACAGCTGTAGAGCTCTCTATGCGCTATCTTCAGGAGCGGCGGCTGCCGGATAAGGCTATTGATGTAATAGACGAGGCGGGAGCACTGATCCAGATGAAAAAGGCTGGATCCAAGCGGACTCTTCGAATTCCTCGGGTGGATACAAAGACCATTGAGCAGATTGTTGCTTCCATGGCGAAGGTGCCCGTTACGAAGGTGACCAGGACCGAAAACCAGAAACTGCAGCTGCTTGACAAGGAACTGAAGAGCTATGTGTTCGGCCAGGACCGGGCGGTGGAGGCTGTAGCTTCAGCAATCAAGCGCAGCCGGGCAGGATTTGCCAAACCCCAGAAACCGGTGGCCTCCTTCCTCTTTGTAGGACCTACCGGGGTCGGGAAGACTGAGTTGTGTGTGCAGCTCTCCCGCACCCTTGATATCCCCCTTATCCGCTTTGACATGAGTGAGTACCAGGAGAAGCACACGGTCAGCCGACTGGTGGGAGCTCCTCCCGGTTATGTCGGCTACGATGAAGGCGGACTGCTCACCGATGCAGTTATCCGCCAGCCCCATGCGGTCCTGCTGCTCGATGAGATCGAGAAGGCCCATCAGGATATCTACAATATCCTCCTGCAGGTCTTTGACTACGCAACCTTGACGGATAACATGGGCAGGAAGGCTGACTTTCGTAATGTAATTATCGTCATGACCAGCAATGCTGGAGCCCGGGATCTGGGTAAACGGATGATCGGATTTATCGAGGATACCGTCGGCAGCTCTGCCATTGGAACTGCCGTAGAGCGGTTTTTTGCACCGGAGTTTCGAAACCGCCTGGACAGCATTGTCACCTTCAACCACCTGGGAAACCGGGAGATACGGTTTATTGTTGATAAGGAAATTGCTGAATTTGCCAAGATGCTGGAGAAGCGCAAGGTAGTCATGGAAGTGACCGAGCAGGCCCGACGTTGGTACGCAGAAAATGGGTTTTCCAAGGAGTTCGGGGCACGAAATATTGCCCGGGTTGTCCAGGAAACCCTTAAGGATGTACTGGTGGACCGGATCCTCTTCGGGGATCTCCAGCAGGGCGGCTCAGTGGTAGTCCACCTTCGGGACGGTAAGATCGCAGTGGATTCCCAGCTTGTCAATCCTTGATCTCTATGGTGTGGCTTGATGGGCTTTCATGGCTTGATGAAAGACACCGTATCACCTTTCCTGATCCCCCAAAGGGACAGGAAATAGCAGCTGTGGGGGGAAATCTCTCCCCCGGTATGCTGCTCAGCGCATACGAACAGGGACTGTTTCCCTGGTACAATGAGGAAGATCCGCTGCTCTGGTGGAATCCCCTCCAGCGCATGGTTATCCCCGTGGGGTCAATACATATCCCACGGAGGATGAAACGCCTGCGGAGAAACTTTGACGGTACTATCCTTTTTGACCATGATTTCCCTGCAGTAATCTCCGCTTGTGCTTCGATTCCAAGGGACGGGCAGGAGGGAACCTGGATCCATGAAGAGATGATTGATGCCTACAGCACCCTCCACCGGCTCGGCTATGCCCATAGTGCTGCATGCTATCGGGAGGGCAGGCTTCTGGGAGGGCTCTATGGAGTTTCCCTGGGGGGTGCCTTTTTCGGGGAGTCCATGTTTTCCCGGGAAGCCGATGCATCTAAGCTCTGTCTCTATGCCCTGCATGACTGCCTTAAGGAATGGGGATTTCACTTCATAGACTGTCAGCTGTATACACCCCACCTTGAACGAATGGGCTCAGAACACGTGTCCCGACAGCAGTTTTCCAGGATGCTGGGGCAGGCTCTTGAGATTCCCACTCGAATTGGTTCATGGGCTAATACTCCTCATGGTAAGCGCTGTCACCAATAAACTCCCTGAGAATGGAGTGGGGCGGCACCAAGTGAGAGGGTATCGGGTAGAAATGCTCCAGGAATGCCAGAAGTCTTCTCGCCTGGGTGTACTCCGGATGTTCCGGCTTGACGGTCTTCAGCAGGGGCTCGGCATAGGGCTTGAGCACCGACAACTCATAATCAAGGGCTGAGTTGAACACCCCGTCGGCAAGATTCTGGTAGGGAAAAATGTAGCGCTTTTCACCCCGATGCACCGAGTTCCACATGTCCAGGGTTTTCCGTGGGTTAGTCCCTCTGAACTGGTGGTCCCGCACCATTCTCCGGATTAACCGGTTATCTGTTGTGGATATCCTGTTATGGTCATCGAGGTTGAGTTGGGTCAGGGCGGATATGTAGACCTGGTACTTCTGCTCCCGGGATACAAGCGGGGTGAGTTTCGGATTGAGCCCGTGAATTCCCTCCATGATCAGGATGGATGAACTGCTCAAACGAAGGGGTTTGCCTGAAGGTTTCCGGTTTCCGATAGTGAAATCGTACTGGGGTACCATCACCTCTTCTCCGGCAAAGAGCCTGACTAGATCCCGGTTGAGCATCTCCACATCCAGTGAGTGCAGGGCTTCAAGATCAAGTTTGCCGTCCCGGTCCAGGGGAACCTCATCTTTTGGCAGATAGTAGTCATCCAGGGAAATCATAATCGGTTCAAATCCCAGGACCTTCAGCTGTACACCGAGCTTTTTCGTAAAGGTGGTCTTTCCTGAGGAGGAGGGGCCTGCAACGAAAACCGCCTTGATGTCCTGTTTCTTGGCATAGATATCATCGGCGATTCGTGAGATTTTTTTATCATGGAGCGATTCCGACACGTGAATAAACGGCTTTATCCGGCGTGACTCGATCAGGGAGGAGAGCCTTCCTGCATTATGTACGCCCAGAATAAGCCCCCACTGCTTGTATTCCTTGAAAATAGAGAAAAGCGCCGGGTTATCCTTGAAGGGAGCAATCTCCCTGATCACGTTCTGCCGGGGATAGCGCAGCAGCATACCTGAAGAGCCGTAGGCCTGGAGCTCAAATAGCTCGAGAAGACGGGTGTTATCCAGGAGGGGTTCATAGGAAATATTCAGGTACTCCCCGCAGACATAGAGAGGGATTTTCGGCTTATTGGTGAATCTCAGCAGGGCTGCAGCCTCCTCCAGTCGATGGGAGGTCAATAGCTCCACAGCTTCATGGTAGGGATAATACTCCCGCCTGATGGGAAGCTCCCGGGCTATGATTGCGCGCATGGATCCTTTCAGCCTTGAGACCATCTCCCCAGTCACGGGTGTTTCATCGTGGAAGGTATAGTAGTATCCGTCGCCCAGGGCGTGACCGATCACCAGATGCTTGTCAGGGTATTCCTGCCGGGCGGCCATGGTAAGGAGATAACAGATGGAGTGGCGATAAATTCGTCGTCCGAGTTCGCTGAACAGATGTATCGGCTGTATCACCGAAGAGATTTCCAAAGGAGTTGAGAAACTGGAAAGCTCATTGTTGATGGTGATTGCAATCACCGGATTTTCTTCGTAGGTGGTCTGGTCAATCGAATAGGGGGCATATTCCCTCAGGACATGGGACGCCCTCGTACCGAAGGGAATATGTATTGCCGGTCCCGGCTGCAGGGTAATGGTGATGTCATTCATGAAGTCCTCCTCTCATCCGCAGGTGTTGTGCCCATCCTATCACGAAAAAGTGAGGAGCAATAGTCTTGCAACACTTCTTCCACTCTGATACCTTTATGCAACATTATCAGGAGGTGCAAGTGCAGATATCCAATCGAATCAAAACCATGGACCAGTCTCCCATCAGGAAACTAGTTCCCTATGCGGTGGATGCAAAACGCCGCGGCATTGAGGTATTCCACGTAAATATCGGCCAGCCGGATATTAAGACACCCCAGCGGGTGCTTGATGCAATCCGGAATATACCGACGGATATTATTGCCTATGGTCCCTCTGAGGGACTGACAAGCTACCGGAATGCCCTCCCCTCCTACTATAACATCCAGGGAATATCAGTTACTCCTGAGGATATCCTGGTAACTACTGCGGGCAGTGAAGCCCTGATCTTCGCCTTCATGGCCCTCTGTGATCCCGGAGATGAAATCATTGTTCCGGAGCCCTATTATGCAAACATCAATGCCTTTGCAAAGATGGCGGGGGTGAAGCTGGTGCCGATACGCACCCATATTGAAGACGGCTTTGCCCTGCCGGAGGTTCAGGCCTTCGAAGATGCCGTGACCGAGAGAACTAAGGCAATTAAGATCTGTAATCCCAATAATCCCACCGGTGCGGTCTATTCACGCAGTCGAATTGAAGAACTCGCTGAGCTGGTGAAGCGCAGAGGCCTGTTCTTCCTGGCCGATGAGGTATACCGTGAATTTGTCTATGACGGCAAGACTCATACCAGCCTGCTCAACATCCCAGGGATTGAGGAACATGTGGTGGTTGCAGACAGCATCTCGAAACGATACAGCGCCTGCGGGGCCCGGGTAGGCGCCCTGGTTTCCCGGAATCATGATTTCCTTGCCGGAGTGCTGAAAATGGCCCAGGCCAGACTGTGTCCGCCGACTGTTGAGCAGATTGCCGCAGAAGCGGCGGTCTCCCTGGATGCTTCGTATTATCAGGAGACTCTGGCTGAATACGACCGGCGCCGTCATGCTGTCTATGACGTGCTCAAGGATGTTCCTGGAGTACTCTGCAAGAAGCCTGAGGGGGCCTTCTACATCATAGCCCGGCTGCCCGTAGAGGATGCAGAGGATTTCGCAGCATTCATGCTCAGGGACTTCTCCTACCAGGGGAAGACCGTGATGGTTTCACCGGCCCAGGGGTTTTATGCGACCCCCGGTGCCGGAGCAGACGAGATCAGGATCGCCTACGTGCTGGATGCTGATAAGATGCGCACCGCCATGGACATCCTGGTCAGGGGACTTGAAGCATACCGGAGTCGGTAAGAATGGCCTATCTTCTCATCCTGCTGGCAGCCCTAGTGGGTATCTGGGCTGTAGCCGAAGCCCACTGGGTACTGCGGGTAGTACATCACCAAATCGGCTCCCGGGGAGTCCGAATTCTTTTTGTCAGCGACCTGCACTGCTCCCGCTTTCATCCTCCGGCCCGGATCGACCGGATTATCCGCAGGGCCGAACAGCTCAATCCCGATCTGGTACTTCTGGGCGGTGACTATGTGGAGCGGGGAAACCGCTACGTTGACCGGTGCATCTCACAGCTCGCCCGGCTCAAGGCTCATGCTGCGGTGCTGGGCAACCATGATATCCAGACCCACCGCGGGGAGAATCCACGATCAGCGGTAGTTGCCGCCTTGGAAGAGAGGGGCATTCCTTTGCTGAACAACACGTCCATGATGATCACTGTTAAGGGGATACATATCCAGATTATCGGGACAGCAGATGCCCGGCGGGATATCGCCTATGCGGGGCACCTTACAAGGGATGACCGGGCAGATATGCTCATTCTCCTGAGCCACAGTCCGGACTTTCTCCCCTCCGGGGCGGGACATCTTGATCTTGACCTGGCTCTCTGCGGGCACACCCACGGCGGTCAGATCACCCTTTTCGGCAGACCCATCACCACCCATAGCCGCTACGGGCGGATACTCGGACGGGGCCTGTGCACCTACCGCAGCACTCCGGTGGTGATCTCCAATGGAGTGGGGACCACGATCCTTCCGCTGCGTTTCTGGGCTCCCTGTGCTGTAGATGTGATTGATTTATGAGTCCTGGAGAATCCGTGTTACCTCGGAAATCATGATACTGCGGGGGACCGGTTTTTCCATAAATCCTGCAAGTCCCATATCATAGAGCTCCCGGGTAATTTTCTGTTCAGAAAAACCGGATATCAAGATGACCTTTGCCTGGGGATCCCGGGCAATAATCTTCTTAAACGTTTCGATTCCGTTGATTCCGGGCATCATCATATCAAGGATTACCAAGTCAAACTGCCCGCTCTCATAGATCTCCAGGGCCTCAGATCCTGAGGCACAGGTGGTAACCTCAAACCCGGCGGAATTGAGGATACTCTGGGTGAGTTTTCTCAGTAGTTTTTCATCATCAACAACGAGGATATGCTGTTTGCCGACCATAGCTGTATCTAATACCTTTTTCTCATGTATGTCCATATCAGCGTCGGGATTTAAGCGAGGAAAATAGAGGTTGAAGGTGGTTCCCTCGTTGAGAGCGGTATCCAGAAGGATATCGCCGTGGTGCTGGCTGACCGTAGTGAGCACCGCAGAGAGTCCAAGGCCGGTGCCCTTTCCCCCCTCCTTGGTGGTGAAGAATGGGTCGAAGAGTGAGGTGATGATATCTGTGCCAATGCCGGTGCCATGGTCTGTAACGGATATTACCACGTATCTGCCGGGGGGGAGGGGGCCAAGTACGCCGTATATCTGATCAGAGGGGAGCACCTCCCGGGAGGAGACGGTATACAGGATCTCTCCGCCGCCGGCCATGGCATCCCGTGCATTCAATCCCAGGTTCAGCAGGGCGTTCTGGATAAGAATATCGTTGCCCGATATCCTGGTGTCAGGATCAAGGTGATCTTCCATCTTCACATTCCAGGATTCATCCAGAGAACCCGAAAGGGTTCTCACTGCCTGGGCTGCCAGGGATCCCGGCTCGAGTTTTCTCGAGGATGTTTGTTCCCTCCTGGCATAGGAGAGCAGCTGCCGGGTCAGTTCCCGGGAAGAATTCAGGGCTGTACGAATTTCCTGGATATAGGGCAGCAGTGCTTCATCACGGATACCGTCGGCCAGCAGGTCGCTGTACCCCTCCAGCACCATGAGCTGGTTATTGAAGTCATGGGCGATACTCGCCGCCATAAGGCCGACAGCCCGAACCTGCTCGGCTTGCCTGAGCCGTTCATTCGCGTCCTCCTGGTCGGTCACATCCACACAGGTGGTGAGTATGGCACTACTGCCTCTCCACTGCAGCAGCGCCTTTGATACGATAAGTTTCTTGAGTCCCCGGGCTGTGAGCACCCGGCGGACCTGGTCCTCCTTTAATGGCTGCCTGTTCAGCAGCCGTTCATCCAGGGTGTGAAAGAGCCGGGCGGTATCCCCGAACCCCTTTACTTCAAGTTCCCTGAAAAAATTGCGGCCCTCATGCACGATATCGGTAAAGAGATTCCTGCTTTCCCTGTTTGACAACAGTACCGTCCCGTCGGGATGGTAGACCCAGGTGGGATAGGTGGCGAGATCGATACTGCTTCTCACCAGCTGTTCATGCTCATTGATCTGCCGGGCATACTGTTTTTGCTTGACAAAAAGGGTGATCAGGGTAATCACCAGCACGGTGAGTATCACCAGAATCAATGACATAAGATAGAGGGATGTCCGGTATTCCCGGGGAAGGGGAGGGATCATGTTGCTGAACACTGCTTCAGGGGGGGCCTGAGAGAAGGGAACACCCCGGGATTGGAGCTGCTGATAGTCAAAATGGTATCTCCCTGAAGATATGCGGAGATAGGGCAGTTCCGGATCAAAGGAAATGATGTTTTCCGCTGCAGCTCTTCCCTGGTGGAACGGGTCGACTACGAATCCTCCCACTGATCCTGTGGAACCAATTCCTAGATTGGTTACCTGGTAGACCGGGGCGGAGGTGGATTCGGCAATGAATGAGATAGACTGCTCATACCCCTTAATCACTCCCTCACTATCCCGGACAAAGAGCCAATAGAGAATGATGGATTCACGTGACCGACGGGAGAGTTCCTCCTTGAGCTCTGCAAAGGTGAGATCGGTGAGGTAGGTGATCCTATGGGTGTCGGAGAACTCCGGTTCGATAAGCCTTCGGGCGCGTTCCCGATTTGCCAGGGCGCTTTCGCTCTGGTCATGGATGATGACAATGTCCCGGGCTCGGGGATGAAATGCAGCTGCCTGCCTGAGGGTTGTCACCTCCTGGACCTCGTCAATGATTCCTGATACCCTTGGATACCCTTCGGTCTGTTCCGGGGAGAAGTCGTTAATTCCTGTAAATACGACGGGGACCATGGATCCGAAGATTTCCCGGTGATCGAGGATGAAATTGAGGGCGTTATCATCAATGGTAATAATGCCCTGAAGATTGTATTTTTTGTATTTGATCTCCAGTAACTGGGAAAACTGTTGATAATAATCGTCGGTGGAGGCAAATTTTGTGTCCAGATACTCCAGGTGGTAGGTGACCTCAGGAAGCTCATCGAATATACTGCGGATACCTGCCAGCTGTCTAGTGGACCAGTCGTATTCCTGATCGTAGGAAGAGATGATCAGGATATGCCGCTGTTGTGTATCATCGGCACCTAGGAGCATTGCTGCGAAGCACATGAGCAGCACGAAGATGTGGTTTATCTTCATAGGGATAGTATATGGGTAAACATGGTTTGGAACAACTGATATCATGTGATAGAGTAATAATTGGGCAGATCATATGTACCCGGGAGTTACTTTTTGTGCTTCTGGATGTTTATTGGTAAACAGAGTTTGTTCTTGAGGCATCCCTGCAATTTGTATCCGGTTCTGCATGAACTGATCACCGCTACATACTTCCGGATGAGGGGATTTGATAAGTGTGCTGATAATGTAAATAAAACTAGATTTACTCTCTTGTTCTGTTTATTATGGAGAGAGCAGAGGAGATGAATGTGGATCAGAAAGAATACGGTACTGTAGGGAATATCTCAGAACAGGATGAGAAAGAGATCAGTCTCCAGGATATACTCTATATCCTGCGCAGGCGGATACTATGGGTTCTCGGAACCTTTGTTGTTGTAGTTGCAGCTGTCGGAGTATATCTCTATCTTGCCACTCCTATCTACGAGGCGACTGTGACCATGCGGGTGGAACCGACCCAGAGCGGCTTTTCTCTGGAGAATATGTTTACCAACACATCCGGAACATCCCGAATTGCAACCGAGGTAGAGCTTATCAAGAGCAGGTCCAATATAGTTGAGACGATCAATCGACTTGGCCTCTATGAGCAATACTTAGCCGAACATGAGTGGGATGAGCCGCCGAGCATAAACGCTCTGGTGTCGAGGGTACGGGGAAGCATAAGTGTATCAACCGTGCGTGATACCAATATTGTGAGCATTTCCGTACAGAACTCGAACCGCAACCGTGCAATGGACACTGCCAACATGCTTGCCATGGTCTACAACGATATGCTCAAGGGTATTGCACAGAATGAATTTCAGACCCGTCGGCAGTTCATTGAGCACCAGATACCCAATCTTGAGGCGGAACTGGCGGAGGCTGAACAGCGCCTGCGGATGTATAAAGAATCTGAGGGCTTAATACTCCTTGATGAGGAGGCGAGGAACCTGCTTCAGGCGGTAACCGCCTATGACAGGCAGATTACTCCCTACCGGATCCAGATGGATGACGCAGATCAGTCAGCCCGGGAACTGCAGAACCAGATCCTCCGGCTGGGAGGAAGATATCCTTCCCTCGCAGAGGTGCAGCAGATTGGGGAGGTCCAGGACATTATGGGGCAGCTGCGCTCTCTCAGACTGGAACTCTCCAGTGCCACAGCCCAGGGAGCCGCACAGACCGGGGAACTGCGCTCCTCCATATCGGCCAGGGAAAACCGGCTGAACAACCTGCTGGTTCAGCAGTTCTCACGAAGTGCCCAGGCGGCTGAGGATGTTCCGCCGGGACTCTATACAGAACTTGCTTCATTGTATACCCAGTCTCTCCTGGCGGAGACGCATATACTGTACCTTTCGAGTCTTCGGGAGAATTACCAGAGCAGGATACGTGCTCTGCCCCAGATCGAACAGAGGATGCTGGAACTGACCCGGGATGTGCGGTCCAAGGAGGGGCTTTATATCCTGCTCATCGAGAAACTGGAGGAGACGAAAATTACTGAAGCGGGCATCATTGGTACTGCCATGATTGTGGATGAAGCGATTCCGCCCACCGCTCCGGTAGCCCCCAATAAACGGCTCATTCTTGCTGTCGGCGCACTGCTGGGACTGTTTCTGGGAGTACTGCTTGCATTCCTGATAGAGACCTTCGATATCACTTTGAGGGATGAGGATACTATTAAACGGATCATTGGAGATCCAGTGATCCTCGGCAGAATTCCCCGGCTTGTGATGACCGGTGATGGAAATGAGTTTTTGTCTGTGTACAAATACCCAACATCCCCCGGGGCTGAGGCGTTCAAGCTGATATCAGCGAATATTCTCTTCAGTATGGTCAAGCCGCCCAAGGTAATTGCTGTCACCAGTTCAGAGATGGGTGAGGGCAAGACCACCATTACGGCAAATATTGCTGTTGCCATGGCGCAGAACGGATTGAAGACCATCATAGTTGATGTGGATATGCGGCGTCCGAAGATCGAGCAGATGTTCGGAATAGATAAAAACCAAGGAGGTGTGGTGAGCTACATGCTCCAGAACAAGGAAATCAGTTCCCTCATAAACAAACCCTATCCGGATCTCCCTAAACTCCATGTGCTGCCCGTGGGACCGCTCCCACCGAATCCCACGTCTGTGCTCACTTCCGAGAAGTTTCGCCTTATGATTGATGGACTCAGGAAGGTGTATGACCGGATTGTGCTCGATCTCCCTCCAATCCTGGTTGCTTCAGATGCACTGGTGTGTTCCAGGATTGCAGATGGTGCCGTTCTGGTGGTCAGGGCTGGGACCGCATCAAAGCGGGGCGTCTCCATGGCAGTTGAGAGCCTTCGGAGTTCCCAAACTAACTTGCTGGGTGTGGTGATTAATGATATCACTGCAGATAACCGGTACGGGTATTATCACTACTATTACTATTACAGCAGTGACAACAGCGGAAAGCAGATGAATAAACGGAAAGCTGCCCGGGCGGTAAGGAAAGCGATGAAGGATGAACGACGTAAGAATAGCCATGCGGCAAAGACGATAATCGCCGACGAAAACGAAGAGAAGGATCGGCAGAACGCCTGACAGAAGCGAGGTTTCCCCATGATCGACATTCATACACACCTGCTACCGGGGATAGATGATGGAGTAGGATCAATCGTAGAGACGCGCGCCATTCTTGATGCATACCGGGATCATGGGTTTACCCATCTCGTCTGTACGCCCCATGTGGATCATCCCACGGTGCAAACCCGGATTGACTTAATCAGGGAACGCTACGGTGAGGTAAAGCGGGAGGCCGCCAAGCGGGGGATAACACTGCTGCTTGGATCAGAGGTGTATGTCACCTCAAGCAGACCGAAGCCCGCAATACCTATTGCAAAACGTTTCCAGCTCATTGAATTTAATACCCAGACCAAGCCCCTGTTTCTCACTGAGGTGATCTTCCATTTCTCCCTTCTGGGTCTTGAGGTAATCATAGCCCACATTGATCGCTACAGCTGGTTTAACCTCGATGATCCGCTTATCAAGCGGGTTCGGGAGATGGGAGTTTATTTCCAGGTTAATACTGACGCCCTACATACTGCTGTTGGGAAGCGTTTTCTCGAAGCGGGAATAGTCGATTTTATCGCCACCGACCATCATGGTGGACGCCGTGGAGACGTGCCGTTGGGAATATTCAGGGACTATGGCAAGATCAATGCGAGAAGTATGAACATCCTCGGGCTGTAGTCAGGTTCTTTTTTCTTCGCCCGTATACTGGGAAAGTACCTGCCGGATTTCACTGGCAAACTCCTCCATAAACGGGTCATGATAGGATGCGGGATCCGATCGGTCCCGAAAGAGCTGTTCAGGATTGACTTCAAGGGCATTGCAGATTCGTCCAATGGTTTTCAGGGAGGGGGAAGCAGAAAAAGACTCGATTTTCCCGATCATGCCGTTGGAGAGTCTGCAGAGTTCCGCCAGTTTAGCTTGTGAAAGCCCTTTTTTGTCGCGGTAGTATTTTACGTTGTCAACGAAAATTCTTTGGATTTCCATGGTGTTATTAAAATGTATCATGAGTCTGGTTTTGTTGACATATAATAGGGGTGCGTATAAAATTACTGTGAGGAGTTGTCGTGCAAGATATATCAGATGAGCCTTACAACAATGATACTTACCTGTTTGAGCGTTTTCAGGAGACTGCTTCGGTGAGGGTTCTTCTGAGAACTTCAGCGATTACCCGGGAGCAATATATCCGTCCGCTTATCTCAGTCCTGGGAATGTTCACCTTCAGTCCAATTGAGGTAGTTACTGAAGATGAAGGTGATCAGGCAGCAGCAACGAGCAATGACATGCTCTGCTGCCTTGAAGGACTCGATGATACTGCGGGTGTGCAGTGGGTGCTTTTCTGTGTGGATGGATCCGACGGCTCTTTTTATACAATCGAACCTCGATGGAGTGACCGGGAGATCAAAGAGGATATGCTGGTGGAGCAGCTGTTCCAGGCCATGTCAGATCTGCTGGACCAGAGGCTGCAAAGACCTCCCAATCTATTGTAATAACTCATTTTTTCCTGTATACATAAACCATATTTCTCTATCCTATAATAAAAAGAGGTGAGCTATGAGCGTCAGGGTACGTTATGCTCCGTCCCCCACAGGACTGCAGCATATCGGCGGAGTACGAACTGCACTGTTTAATTATCTCTTTGCCAGAAGCCAGGGGGGATCCTTTATCCTCCGTATCGAGGACACTGATCAGGAGCGCTACAGCGAAGAGGCCCTTCAGGATCTCTATGACACCCTCAACTGGTTCGGTATCACCTGGGATGAGGGACCGCTTGTCGGGGGAGATCTAGGACCATATGTACAGTCCCAGAGGCTGGAGCTGTACAAGGGTTATGCTGAAGAGCTGGTCCGGAAGGGATTGGCCTACTACTGTTACTGTACGACTGAACGGCTGGAACAGGTGAGAGCCCAGCAGGATAAGACAAAGTCCTCCTTCAAAGGCTATGATCGGCGCTGTAGGGATCTTGATGCTCCCCCTGAGGATGGGGCAGCCCAACCGGTTGTCCGGCTGAAGGTGCCCATTGAGGGCAAGACATCCTTCACGGACCTGCTGATGGGTACGATTACCCGGAAGAACAGTGATGTGAATCCCGATCCGGTGCTGCTGAAATCAGATGGGTACCCCACCTATCATCTGGCCAATGTGGTGGATGATCATCTTATGGGTATTACCCACATCATGCGGGCCCAGGAGTGGATTCCTTCAGGACCGCTGCATGTGCTCCTCTACGAAGCATTCGGGTGGGATCCTCCGCTGTACTGCCATCTGCCCATGGTGATGGGTAAGGACGGCCAGAAGCTGTCAAAGCGCCACGGATCCACTGCAGTTCGGGACTTCCGGACTAAGGGGTATCTGAGCGAGGCGATGATTAACTATATCAGCCTCCTGGGGTGGAGCTATGATGACCAGCGGGAGTTTTTTACCCTTCAGGAACTGAAGGAGCTCTTTACCCTGGAGAAGCTCAATAAGGCCCCCGGTGTGTTTGACTACAAGAAACTGGAATGGTTTAACGGACAGTATATCCGGAAGTGCTCAGATGCTCAGCTGACGGAACTGCTGCTTCCCTTTTTAGAAGAACAGCAGGTTGTGGATAACCCTGTTACACAGGAGCAGTTCGATATCCTCGCCTCAGCCCTGCCGCTGATAAAACAGCGGCTTCACCTGCTTCAGGATGTTGGGGAGATGACCAGGTTTCTCTTCCAGGAGATTCCGGTACCTCCCGCTGATCAGCTCATTCCAAAGAAGCATACTGCCAAGGACGCTTCCAGGGTGCTTAAGAGAAGTCTTGAGCTGCTTGAGGATATGGACCAGTACTCCGTCGAACAGCTGGAGGAGCTTTTCAAGGCTGAGAGTGAATCCATGGGAGTAAAACTGGGAGCGATGCTCATGCCCCTGCGGGTGGCAGTTACGGGAAGCAGGATTTCCCCGCCTTTATTTGAATCACTGAAACTGTTAGGATTGAAGCGGACTCTGTCCCGTATAGAGGCAGCTGTCCGTTTGCTGGATACTATTGAGGAGTAAAACAAGATGTCACAGGTCACCATGGAACAACTGGTATCTCTCTGTAAGCGCAGGGGATTTGTATATCAATCGAGCGAAATCTACGGCGGGCTCTCCGGAGCCTGGGACTACGGCCCCATGGGGGTTGAGCTGAAGAACAGAATCCGGGATTACTGGTGGAGGGAGATGACCCAGATCCAGTCGGACATTGTTGGACTTGATGCGGCGATCATGATGCATCCCAAGGTATGGGAGGCATCCGGTCATGTAGCTAATTTTACCGATCCCCTGGTGGACTGCCGGAAATGCCAGAGCCGGTTCCGGGCCGACCATGTGGATCTCAATGCTCCCTGTCCGGTCTGCGGAAATTCCGGAACCTTTACCGAACCGAGGGACTTCAACCTCATGTTCTCTACCCATCTGGGAAGTGTGAAGAATGAAGGATCTCTTGTCTACCTGCGTCCTGAAACCGCCCAGGGAATATTCGTGAACTTCAAGAACGTGCTTCAGACAAGCCGGGTAAAGATACCCTTCGGTATTGCCCAGGTCGGGAAGGCATTCAGGAATGAGGTGACCACCAAAAGCTTTATTTTTAGGACCTGTGAGTTTGAGCAGCTGGAGATGCAGTTTTTTGTGAAACCCGGTGAAGACGAGACCTGGTTCGACTACTGGAAGAACAGTAGGATTGAGTATTACCGAAGGCTGGGAATCCGCTCAGACCGGCTCCGTTTTGAAGAGCATGGGCCGGATGAGCTCGCCCACTATGCCAAGGCAGCCTTTGATATCGAGTACCAGTTTCCCATGGGCTGGCAGGAGCTGGAGGGGATCCACTCACGAACCGATTTCGACCTCGGACGGCACCAGGAATATTCCGGTAAGGATCTCACCTACCTTGATCCCGAAACCCGGGAACGCTATGTGCCCTACGTGATTGAGACCTCCGCAGGTCTTACCAGGACGGTGCTTATGGTACTCTCCGATGCCTACGAGGAACAGCAGCTTGAGGGAGGGGATACCCGGACGGTGATGCACTTTCATCCAGCTTTAGCTCCAATCACTGTCGGAGTATTTCCCCTGGTGAAAAAGGACGGACTGGCGGACCTTGCAAAAAAGCTGGAACTTCGGCTGCGTGAGCGTTTTGCTGCCTTCTATGATCAGTCTGGAGCTATCGGCAGGCGGTATCGGCGAATGGACGAAATAGGGACCCCCTACGGGATTACCGTAGATTATCAGAGCAAGGATGATGATACGGTCACCCTGCGCTTCAGGGACTCCATGGAGCAGATACGTATTCCGATGAACAAGATTGAAGAGACTATCGAAGCCGATATACGGTCCTACAGGAGGGAGCAGTGATGAAGAAGCACGGCCTGGACATCCTTCAGGAGCGGGGATTTGTGAAGCAGTGCACCGATTTTGACGGCCTGCGTTCCTACATGGATTCCAATCCGATCACCTTCTACGTGGGTGTTGACCCTACCGGAGCTAGTCTCCATGTGGGACATATGGTTCCCTTCTTTGCCATGGCTCACCTGCAGCGCTCAGGACACAATCCCGTCGCCGTCATCGGGGCTGGTACCGGCATGATCGGGGATCCCTCGGGCAAGACGGAAATGCGAAAAATGCTCACCCTTGAGCAGATTGAAGAGCATGCGGTTATCATAAAGGACCAGCTCTCCAAGGTGGTTGACTTCTCAGAAGGTAACGGCCTGATGGTAAACAACTACGACTGGCTCGGGAAACTGAAATATATTGATTTCCTTCGGGATATCGGCAGCCACTTTTCGGTAAACCGGATGCTTTCCTTTGAGAGCTACCGGCAGCGTATGGAAAAGGGGCTTTCTTTCATAGAGTTTAACTATCAGCTGCTGCAGTCCTATGACTATCTGAAGCTCTACCAGGATTACGGCTGCCGGCTCCAGATGGGAGGGGACGACCAGTGGGGCAATATTGTGGCAGGTATGGAACTTATCCGCAGGATTGAAGGAGCTGAAGTATACGGGCTTACCTTTCATCTGGTGACCCGGTCGGACGGAAAGAAGATGGGGAAAACCGAGCAGGGAGCTGTATTTCTCTCTCCGGAACTCTTCACCCCCTATGATTTCTTTCAGTACTGGCGAAATGTTGCCGATGCGGATGTAATCCGTTTCATGAAGCTCTTTACCTTTATGCCCCTCGAGGAGATTGCCGAGTACGAGCAGCTCACAGGCGGGGAACTGAACCGTGCCAAGGAACGCCTCGCCTACGAACAGACTTCGATCATTCACGGGAAGGATGAGGCTGACCAGGCCAGGGAAGCAGCTCTTGCCGCCTTTCAGGCGGGTGTCCAAAGCAGGGATTCTATTCCCTCAGTAGCAGTGGAGCGTAGTGATCTGGAAGCGGGAATCAATGTAGTTGAACTCTTTGCCATGACTAAACTGTGCTCGTCCCGCGGGGACGCACGGAGGCTTGTGACCCAGGGGGGTGCAAGGGTTTTCGATACTGTCATCTCAGATATCAATGCTGTGGTGGATATGAGTCTGCTGCAGGAGAATGAACTGCTGCTGAGGGCGGGAAAAAAACGGTTTTTTCGGGTGACAGTGAAGTAACATAAAGAGGTATCTATGAGAACCAATATATCCAAGTTTCTTATCCTGCTGATGCTCTTCGGCATCACCTTTAGCCTTGGAGCTCAGGGAGTCCAGGACCAGGTGCAGCAGCCGGAAAAGCAGGTAATTCGTATCGCAGCGCTCCAGGGTCCCACCGGGTTCGGATTGGCCCGGATTCTCGGTGAGGGAGCCCAGGGGGACCTGATATCCTTTGAAACTCAGGTGCTGCCCTCTCCCAATGAAGCAGTTGCCCGCATGGCCTCAGGGGAACTTGATGCGGCCCTTCTTCCGGTTAACCTCGCCTCTGTGGTGTATAACCGGGGGCTTCCCTTCCGCCCGGCTGCGGTCACCGGCCTGGGGATGATTCACCTGCTCAGCAGGGATCGCTCTGTCACCACCTGGGATGATCTTTCTGGACGGGAGCTCCATGTGTCCGCCCGGGGTGCCACCCCGGACTACCTGACCCAGTTCATCCTTGAAGAGAAGGGGATAGCCGGTGATGTACTGTTGAACTACAGCATCACCAGTGCCCCCCAGCTCGCCCAGATGATGATAGCCGGCAGGGTGGATCACATCGTAGTTCCGGAGCCCTTTGCCACCATGGCGGATCTCTCCGGCGGAGAGCAAGTACACCGTGTGCTTGATTACCAGTCTGCTTGGCAGGAGATTCAGGATACCGATGCAGTGTATCCCATGACGGTCCTGGTGGTGAGCGATGCCCTGCTTGATGGGGATCCCCGGATCATCCAGGAGCTTTTTGGTGAGATAGCAGCATCCATCCAGTGGACCTATGCCAATCCTGAAGAAGCTTCGGTGATCATTGAGCAAAAGGGTATTCTCACAGCAGCTATGGCCCGCCCTGCGATTCCGAACAGCGGTCTGACCTTTGAGCCCATGGAGCATGCCCGGGAATCAGTAGCTGATTTTCTCCAGGTGCTCTATCAGTTTGAGAGCTCATCGGTGGGAGGAGCCCTGCCCGATGACCGGTTCTACTGGTCCCGGTAAACAGAAAAAAACCGCAGCAGTACTGCTCTCCTCTGCAGTGCTGCTGGCTGTCTGGTGGATTGTATCCCAGTTTGTAAGCGACATCATCCTTCCCCCTCCTTCCCAGGTCTTTATTCGACTCATTGAATTTGCATCCCGGACATCCTTTCACCAGGCCCTCGGCGCAACGCTGGTCCGGGGAATTCAGGGCTTTTTCATATCCCTGCTGCTGGGCAGCGTAGTTGGAATTCTTGCTGGAAGTTTTGCAGCGGTGGAAGCGCTGTTTCGTCCCCTCCTGGCAGTGATCAAGGCGACACCGGTGCTTTCAGTGATCCTGCTTGCCTTTATCTGGTTTCAGTCCGGACAGGTTCCGGTTTTTGCTTCGGTGCTTATGACGCTTCCAGTGGTCACCCAGAATGTCATGGTCGGAGTGCGGGAGATTGACCGGGAACTGCTGGAGATGGCCTGGGTATACCGGTTTTCACCGCGGCAGCGGTTTTTGCACATCACGCTACCTGCAATAACTCCCTTCTTTCTCTCCGGAGCCCGTTCCGCCTTGGGATTGACCTGGAAGGTAGTGGTGGCTGCTGAGGTGCTGACGATTCCGCACCACGGAATCGGAACGGGTATGCAGTTTGCCCAGATAAATCTTGATACCGCCGGGGTGCTGGCCTGGACTGCCTCGGCGATTCTCTTGAGCGCAGCAAGTGATTTGCTTTTTGACCTGCTGACTCCGCTGCTGCAGCCCCATCGAAGGAGAAGGAGATCCCATGGAGATTAAGAATCTCTCAAAGAGCTTCTCCACCCCCACTGGACAGCTGGATGTCTTTGAGCAGTTCAACCTCGAACTGCCCGAGCGGGAGATCACTGCTATCCTGGGACCATCCGGATGCGGGAAAACTACCCTGCTCAATATCCTGGCGGGATTTCTTCGACAGGAGGAGGGGGAGATCATCGGTCGTCCGAAGCGGGTCAGCTATCTGTTCCAGGAACCAAGGCTGCTGCCATGGAGGACCGTGGAGCATAATATCAGGCTGGTGCTTCAGGGCGAAGGTAGTGAGCCGGAGAAGCAGATTGAAGCAGCTGAACACTATCTTGAACTTGTGGGATTGGGAGCCTTCGGGAATTACTATCCCCATGAACTCTCCGGGGGAATGCGGCAGCGCTCGGCAATAGCCAGGGCTTTTGCAAGTCATTCCCAGATGCTTCTCATGGATGAGCCCTTCCAGGCCCTAGATCTTGATCTGCGTATTTCATTGGTTAACTCATTTATTCGTCTGTGGGAAGAGTATCCGAAGACCACCGTGTTCGTTACCCATGATATCCAGGAGGCTTTGATAGTAGCCGATCAAATTGTGGTTTTCTCCCGGGTTCCCGCTTCTATCCTCGGAACGTTCCGTATCACACAGTCCCGGCGGGAGCGTTCACTGAGCGCTCCGGAGCTGATCTCGGTTGAGCAGAAGGTTGTTGAACTGCTGCTGAGAAAAGATCAATCCTAGTGCATCAACCGCTTAAGCAGCACAGCCTGGAGCAGGTAGGAACAGATAGCCAGGAGGGTGATGATCCACCAGAGCACGGAGAAAATCTCTTCGGGAAGTACCAGAGTATACCCCAGTGCCAGCAGGAGCAGAGCCCATCTGATAAAGCGCAGGGTGAGTGAGTCGGCTTCCCGTTTCACAGACTGGATACGGGGATCGGTTTCGGAGATGACCAGGGGGAGCATCCGCTTGGGCTGTCTGTACACCATAAAAAGTATCACTGCATCTATGAGACCCCGGAATGCCGGAACAAGGGAAAGGCCAACCAATCCTTTGACTTCCAGCAGCATACCAAGGACAAGCAGAATTGCTGCAGCTGTTGCGTTCCCGACTAATGATACTCTTTTGCTGGAGCGAAAACGGTTGTAGTCCATAGAGTTACTCCCGGAATTTCGGGAAGATCGGCCAGGTTCTTCGCTGATAGAGCCGGTAGGCCTGGTACTTCGATGAGGTGATACTCTCGGTAAACCACGTTGAGCCAATGAACAGCAGTGTCAGCAGGATCGGTCCGATGATGCTCCAGTGAAGCGGACTTCCGGAGGTAAAGGCTCCCATGAAGTATATGCTCCACCAGACACCAAGTTCACCCAGATAATTCGGGTGGCGGGTCTTCTCATAGAGTCCAGTGGTGAGGAATCCCCGTTTGTAATCCTCTTCATAGGCCCTGACCCTGAGCCGATGACCATATTTGCTCTGCTGAAAGATGTACTGCTGCTGATCTGCCCGGGTCTCCAGTACGAGAAATGCGAGCATCGCTGCTGCTGATATGATCATAGTAAAGGAAATACTCTGGTTATCCTGAACGGCTATGACGTAGAGGGGAAGGGTGAAGGCAATAAAAAGTGCCTGCTGGTAGAACGCTATGAAGAGCAGGTGAAAAGCTTGCCAGAGGACCGAATTTTTTATGCGTTTCCGCAGAATAGGCCATCGGTAGTCTTCTGATCCTGTGTAACCGCCCCGTCGGGAAAAATTGAACGTAAGCCGAGCTCCCCAGAGGGTGACCAGTATTGCGGCGAAGATGCTCCCGGGACTCCAGGATGCAGATGCTGCATAGATCCATGCGTAGCCTACAGGAGCGGTGCTCCAGAGGCGGTCAGTCCAGGAGTAGTCACCTGTCGCAATTCCGAAGATGAAGGATGTTATACAGGTAAGCAGAGTGACCATGACCACGGTCATCAATGGAGATGAACTGTCGAGGGGGAAGATCAACACAGCTGCTATAAAGCAGAGTATCACTATGATAAAAAAAATACCCACAAATCGTTTTTGTACTGCCATTTTTCTACCATACCCGAAGGGCGGGGGAGTGGCAAGAAAAAAAGTGAGATTTTCTTTTCAATTGTACATTGACGCTGCGTTATGATAGGTGCATGATAGCTGCCGGGAGGAGACGAATGAAGAGAACAGCAGCGGTGCTTCAGGGAATTCACTGGTTTGTAGGGATCGGAGCTATTGCCGGGGGTATTGCAGCCCTTGTGAATCCCCTCAACCCCATGGGGGTGGGTGCTGAGGCACTGGAGCATGCTCCTTTTGATACATTTCTTATCCCGGGGCTGTTTCTCCTGATAGTGCTTGGTGCAGGTAACTGCCTGGGAGCGCTTACCGGCATCAGGTATCCCCAATGGAGGGGATACCTAGCTGCAGCCTTCGGAGCGGTACTGGTGCTCTGGATTGTCATTCAGTGCATCATGCTCAGGTCAGTGGTGCTGCTTCATGTACTATATCTTCTTATCGGCGTATTCCAGTCAGCAATGGGGCTCAAACTGATGCGCAGAAACTAGAGAGCTTTGTATGAAACCGCTGTTTCTCCTTCCTGCAGATGTGCATGAGCTGTAGAGACAGTCCTACACTATCCTCTGTATCCCATTCTCATGCTGATAGCCCGGGCAGTTTCCGTGACAAGCTGGATGTTTCGCTCACCAACATCTTCCTTCATTGAGGAAAGGTCCCAGGAGGTGCTAACTGCAGCGATCACCATATTCCGGTAGTCCCGGATGGGAGCTGCGATGCATTTCATGCCATATTCTACCTCTTCATTATCAATCGAGTACCCCCGGGCCCGGGAAACCTGAACATCCTTAATCAATGTATCTAGATCGGTAATAGTATGTTCGGTATAACTGACCATGCTCTT
>SKJE01000063.1 GCA_007116075.1 Spirochaetia bacterium | reverse complement strand
CGTGCACTCAAGACGGCGGAAGAAGCCCTGCACCAAAGTGAAGAATTCCAACGGGGGATTATCAGTGCATCACCGCTTGCTATTATCACCACTGATAGCGAGGGGAGGGTGCTTTCCTGGAACACGGCTGCGGAGAAGATATTTGGTTGGACGGAAAAGGAGGCCCTCGGGAGGTATCCCCGATTTATACCCGAGGAAAAACTGGATGAGTATAACGCCCTCTTGAGCAGATCTTTAGCCGGGGAATCCTTCACACAGCTTGAACTGGTCCGCATGAATCGGGATGGAAGGGCTGTGAGGATAAGCCTCTCCACCGCTCCGCTGCGCAACCGTGAAGGAGCCTGTACGGGGATTCTAGCAATCATATCAGATGTAACACAACAGCATAAGTTCCGGCAGGGAATCGATCGACAGAAACAGATATTCCAGAACCTCTTTGAAGGATCACCAGATGCCATAGTCCTGCTGGACCTGAAGGACTGCGTACTGCAGATGAACCACACCTTTTCCAGGCTGTTCGGCTATTCCGAAGATGAAGCTGTTGGGAAATACCTCAATGACCTAATAGCTCCTGACCACCTCAGGGATGAAGCTGATGAACTGACCGGTATTGTAACAAGTAACCAGGTGATACAGGAAGAGACAGATCGGTGCAGGAAGGATGGATCATTAGTTCGTGTCCAGGTGATAGGGTATCCAAATATATTAGATGGCATCCAGATCGGCACCTTCGGGATATACCGTGATCTGACTGAACAGAAACAGCTTGAACAGCAGCTTCTCCAGAGCCAACGGATTGACTCCATTGGGAGACTGGCCGGCGGGATTGCCCATGACTTTAACAATATGCTGGGGGTGATCCTCGGCTATACCGAGTTGGCCATGGACCGTCTTGATCCCGAAGAGGAGTTATTTGATGATCTCAAGGAAGTATATGCCGCTGCTCAGCGTTCAGCTGAACTGACGAAGCAGCTGCTGACCTTTGCACGAAAACAGACGGTCAATCCCAAACACATCGATGTAAATGAAACCATCAAGAGCATGATCAGTATGGTACAGCGGCTGATCGGTGAGGATATCCTCCTTGAGTTTTTTCCCAGCGATAAGCAGCCGGTCATCTGGGTCGATCCTTCACAAATTGACCAAATTGTGATTAACCTCTGCATTAATGCCCGTGAAGCAATACAGAATACCGGCAGGATTACCGTTAGGACCAATATGCTCTCTGTTTATGAAGATGTGCCCGATGTCGATCCCGGATCATATGTTACCATTTCTGTTTGTGATGACGGAAAGGGCATGAAACCGGAGGTGCAGGAAAAAATCTTCGAACCCTTTTTCACCACAAAAAAAGTCGGTGAGGGTACCGGACTGGGGCTTTCAACAGTATACGGGATCGTGAAGCAGAACGGGGGATTCATCAACGTGAACAGTACACCCGGTCAGGGAACAACTATGATGGTATATCTGCCCTGCCGGCAGGACGGAACAGTACCCCAGGCTGAACCGGAACCGATGCCCGATATGCAGGGAAATCTTGAACAGGTCCTGGTGGTTGACGATGATCCTATGATACTGGGTATGACCGCATCAATGCTGGAGAAACTTAACTATACTGTGTTAATTGCTGAAGGGGGCCAGGAAGCGCTGAAGATCATAGAGGCCAACAGGGACATCAGGGCGCTGATAACTGATGTAGTGATGCCGGAGATGAACGGCAGGGAGCTCTATGAAACAGTGATGTTGGTCAATCCTTCCATAAAGTGTCTCTATATCTCGGGGTATACCGCACGGTATATCATGCCTGAAGAAGGGCTTCCTGGTCCTGCGGCATTTCTCCAGAAACCGTTCTCGCGAACTGATCTGTCCAGGAAGCTCTATGAGCTTCTGCATAACAATACATGAAGATGGAGGGTGCCGGTACATGCGGGGACTGTTTCTTGGGATGGCCACTGTTGATGTCATCCATTATGTCAGGGGGACCTTCGGGAATAATGAGAAAGCCGCAGCTGAAGAGACAAGAATCCATGCCGGCGGACCTGCTGCCAACGCTGCAGTCACATACTCGCTTTTAGGAGGGGATGCCCGGCTGGTTACCTTTGCCGGGAGTGGTGCCCTGACTGCCTGTATTGAACAGGAGCTTTCCTCATACGGAGTGGTTGTGGATAACTGCTCTGCAGGAGAAGACCAGAATCCCGTAACAGCATCGGTAATTGTGCACATTGAAACGGGTGATCGTACTGTCGTGGGAGTCAAACCACGGACTGAGCCCCATGCTGCTTCCTTTTATGAACCGGACATTCTCCCGGATGTACTGCTCTTTGATACCTACTTTACAGCCACAGCAGCTCCCTACCTGTCCTGGGCAATGGATAAAAGGATTCCAACGGTGCTTGACGGGGGAAGCTGGAAGCGGGGGCTTGAAACGGTACTTCCTTATATCACGTATGCGCTCTGTTCTGAACATTTCCTGCCGCCCGGCTGTACGACCCATGATGAGACTGTCGAGTACCTGAAGGGCTTCGGGATACCTGCTGTGTGCATTACCCGGGGAGAGCGCCCGATCCTCCTCTATCCCCCTGGGGGATCACTGGAAGAGATCCCTGTGAAGTCCCCTGGTCAGGTGCAGGACACCCTCGGTGCAGGTGATATCTTTCATGGAGCCTTCTGTTACTTCATCGCTCAGGGAAGTGACTTCCGCAGTGCAGTAACTGCATCATCCCGGATTGCATCACAATCCGTATGCTTCAGGGGACCGAGGACGTTTTTGTTGAAGTAATTTGTATTTTATGAATGTGGCTTTGTTGCAGTAGGCAGCGAGTTCACCCTTTGAGAGTTCCTTACGTTGTCTCCCTATAAAGGATTCCCAGTACGTGTCACCATATGACGGCGGAATATTCTGGTAGCATGAGTTTTCTATAGATGATCCACATATAAGCAGAGGAGGGCAGTCGCCCTTCTCTTAAATCAGGTTCCATAGAATACAGTAATCGTTACGGCTGGACTTCGTTCGCATCCAGTGTAACGGCTGTCTGTACAAGCAGTCGCCCGTTCACCTTCGCACTGGCTCCGAGCGCGATACTGATTGCTGCTAACACCGTACCTGAGAACTCTGCCCCTGCGCCGAGACTCGCTTTTATTCCGAGTTGCAAGATGGTGTTCTCAGCAAGCGCTCCACCGTCAAAAATTACCTAAGTGGCGGCAGCCATGGAGAGGGCATCTGATATCTGAAACACCCACGTCGCTGTACTCGAACCCGAAAGCGTCACATCGGTGGTGTACGCCGTTTCCATGTTACTAATCGTCATGGTCAAGGTTGCGGGTGTAGGAGCTGCATAATCTGCTGCATACAGATTCCCCGTCACGTAGGGT
>SKJE01000116.1 GCA_007116075.1 Spirochaetia bacterium | reverse complement strand
TATGCAGCAGCAGTAACAGCAAGCTTTTCTGTATCTGTCAGGATCTCATGGAAGAAGCCTGACTAGATCAATGATGCATGTATACCTATTGAAAAAAGTTTTATCATATACTGACTTGATAGGGGGATGCTCGAAAGGGCCGATGCACTCACCCCGCTTACTGGCAAATCAATGCGTGTAATGAACATAGATTCCCTGACTTGCCAGTTGCGTAAAAAGCTTGTACTAGCTTGGGTAAAACTCGTTAGCCATGCGGTATAAGAGAGAACGTACAGCAATTCGATTGCTTTTTATCATGCATGCAGGGCAAACACAAAGCAGGGCTTATAAGCCCTGCTTTAAAAAAGATGCTATAACTGTATGATTAGAGAAATGAGGGATATGGCAGATCATCTTCGCCTTGAAATACATCGTCAAAACCGCGAGGGTAGTGGTATTCAAGCTTATCCTTATCTCTGGGGAATATAAACTTACCGCCCACTTGCCAAATAAATGGCTTAAATTTATATGATAGCCGGTCTTTTTTCATGTTCCAAAGTGTCAGGATCTCCTGAGGATCGGCTTGGAAGTTAGACCATATGTCGTGATGTATTGGTATCACAACCTGAGACCGCAGGGATTCAGCCATTCTGAGGATATCAACTGATGTCATTTTATCGGTGATGCCACGGGGATTTTCTCCAAATGAACCAAGGGCTACATCAATGTCATGATCATTGCCGTGTTTTGCATAGTAGTTGGCGTAGTGGGAGTCTCCGCTGTGATAAACGCTTCCTCCGGGTGTCTTAATAAGATAGTTAACTGCTTTCTCTTCTAAAGGTTGGGGCATCCTATTCTTCAAATATTCCCCTTTGGGGGCAGTGATCTGGGCTGTCCTGTCGAAGGATTCAAGCGCCGTAATCGTCATATCTCCTACTTCAATGGAGGTACCAGGAGTAACAGTGATGCAGCGATCTTTTGGAACTCCCCAAGAGGTCCATAGCTCAACACACGTTTTTGGTCCGATAAATGGTACATCACGTTTACAGTTTTTCATAACTGCGGCAGCCACATTCACGTCTATGTGGTCCCCATGGTCATGAGTGGCCAGTACCGCATCAATATTCCTGATAGCAAATGGATCCAATACGAAGGGAGAAACACGCAGATTCGGTTGAAGCTTCTTAACCCCTGACATACGCTGCATTTGGTGTTGGCTTTTCATAAGTTTGTTTTTCTTTGTTTGTTTGCCTGTTCCAACCCAAAAATCGATGGATATGTTGGTGTTCCCTTCCGACTTTAACCATATACCGGTGCAGCCGAGCCACCACATAGCAAATGTGCCTGGATCTACGTCCTCTTCTTCAATCTCTTCATTCAGCCAAGTGCCCCATTCAGGGAATGTATTAAGAATCCAAGATTCACGTGTGATATCATCAATGTTAGCCATAAAATCAACTCCTTGTTTTGTATTTTAAGACTGTTCTGCTGTTCCAGGTTCAACCGATATAAAACCAGCAGAACGCATTTGTTCTAGCATCCATAATCTCGCCTGCTTTACCTCTTTAAGTGGATCGTCAAGCGAGCTGCTCCACATTTCTATCAAAAAAGGTCCACCATACTTCATTGAAGTAAGTTTGCGAAATATAGATATAAAATCTACACACCCGTTTCCAAAGGCAACACCCTTAAAGGTTCCGGGGCTGTCTGGGCCAACGGCAAGTGTATCCTTCAAATGAATGCAGGTTGCATAACCAAGGCCCAACTCAAGCTCTGAAAGCACATCAAGATTCCATGCAGAGAGATTGCCCACATCTGGGTAGAGACCAAGCCATTGTGAGGGCAGTTTCTTTTTTAAAAGCAGGAACTTAACGACGGAATTCATAAAATTAGTATCCATCATCTCCATGGACAGCATAACCTGCTTAGCAGCTGCATGACGGAGTCCCTGTTTAAGGCCCTCATAGAACCACTGTACAGTTTGGTGATCACTTTGTTCGTAATATACATCATAACCTGCCAGTTGGATTGTTCTTATGCCAATATCAGCAGCAAAATCAATTGCTAAATTTAGCAGATCCAAAGCTTGGGAACGTATGTGCGGATCATGACTGCCAAGTGGGTACCTTCTGTGAACGCTCAAGCATATTGAAGGCACAGGTGTTTCCGACTCCTGAATCTGAGTAATAAATGAAGCACGTTTTCTACGGCTCCATAAGAGTCTATTTATTCGTTCATCTGACTCATCAATTGAGAGCTCCATAAAATCAAAACCAAGAGACTTGGTCGTTATGAGTTTCTGTACAAGGTCATAATCTTCAGGAAGTGCTTTTTCATACAAACCTATAACAGGACTGTTGCTCATAGCGTTATTGCCACTCCTTCTTGATAGCTGCCTGGAAATCACGTGCTGCATCTACAGGGGATTCAGCACCGTAGAGACCTCTACCTGCAATAAAACATTTTACTGGTATCTGATTAAATTGGTGAAGGTCCTGAGGTGACAGTCCGCCGGTGACAGATACGTCAAAACCCATTTCGATGAGACGATGGATTTTGTTAAAATCATCGGATCCCCACCCCTTGCCTGCGGCTTGATCATCACGGCCTCTATGATATATTGCCTGGTTGATACCGAGGCTGAGCCATCTTTCAGCCTGATTAAAAGTCCAGTCACCATAAAGCTCTATTTGGATGTCACCACCATACGTCTTGGCAGTTTGCAGAGCGCTGTCCATTGTCGGATAGGGCGCACAGCAGATTACTGTCATCCAGTTGGCTCCCCTAGAAAAAACCATTTCTGCAAGAACGGATCCTGCATCGGCAGCTTTTAGGTCTGCCACAATAAGATGATCCGGATGGTTTTTTCGAATATGCTCAACTGTTTGTACCCCCTCGGCGTAGCACAGAATCGTGCCAGCTTCAAGGACATCAACATATGGTGCCAATAATTCAGCGCTTTTCAAGGCAGCATAAAGATCAAGATGATCAAGAGCGATTTGAAGCAGCGGTCGTTTCATGGAATAACCTCCTGTATATGAACAATCCTATCATATAAATAAACAATAAACAAGTAATATAACTTATTATATGAGCGTAATAAGGGTTCTTGTGTGTTATTTGAATGTAATGATGATTACATTTTATTTTATGATCTCAATGAATACTCCTCCTCAAAGGCCGGAGGATTACTCATGAGAATATTAATAATCACTTGTTGTGTTTATACCCGTAAAGGTGTATAGTTTGCATATGATACAAGATGAGACAGTTGTATTGCGTCGTATAGTAAAAAATGAGCGCAAGGCACTGAACCTCACCCAGGAAGGACTGGCTGAGAAGGCTGGAGTCGGTCTGCGGTTTGTTCGGGAACTGGAACAGGGAAAGCAGACCCTCCGGCTGGATAAAGTGAACCAGGTACTTTTTCTCTTCGGTTATCGGATGGAACCAGTGTCTCTCCATGAGAAGAGGTGACCGGCGTGCATAGATGGGCTGAAGTGAGGTACCGGGATATACCTGCGGGCATTCTCCTTGAGGATGATCGGGGATACCATTTTACCTACCATACCGATTACTGCAGGAATCATGGCCAGCCGATCAGCCTGACCATGCCGGTGAGGCTCGAACCGTACCGATCTACCACCATGTTTCCCTTCTTTGACGGCCTGGTCCCGGAGGGCTGGATGCTCAATGTGACCACCGAGGTATGGAAGATTAATATCAGGGACAGGATGGGACTGCTGCTGGCCTGCTGCAGGGATACCATCGGAGCCGTCCATATCATAGACCGCTCCGATGAGCCCCTTGAAGACGAGGCGGAATATGACGATCAGTAAACGATGCCTTGTATGCCAGAAACCGCTTGAGTCTCTTTCCCGGCGGTATCATCACCACTGTGCCCGGTACCTTTTCGGTTTTTCAGTGGTGCCCTCCATTGGATTTAACCGGCAGGAGCTGCAGGACCTGGCAAAGCGGGTGATCTCCCAGCAGGTGACGGTTCCCGGTGTCCAGGAGAAATTATCGCTTATCCAGCGGGTTACCGATGGAGAGAAACGGCTTACCATGGTGGGGCTGGAGGGTGAATTCATCCTCAAGGCACCGACAGATCAGTACCCCCAGCTGCCGGAGAACGAGGCGGCTACCATGGTGCTTGCCCGTTACTGCGGCATCATGACCGCAGCATCGGGACTCATGGAGCTCAGCGACGGGACCCTGGTGTACCTGACCAGGCGGTTTGACCGGATAGAGGGACAGGAACTGCACATGGAGGATATGTGCCAGCTCACCGGGCGTCTTACCGAAGATAAGTACAAGGGATCGGTGGAACAGATTGCCAAAGTAATCCGGACCCACTCCCGGAGGCCGGGTTTCGATCTGGTGGCCCTGTTTGAACTGGTGCTCTTCAGCTTTCTTACCGGAAACGGCGATATGCACTTGAAGAACTACCTTCTGCTCCACGAACCGGAGGTGCACCTGGCCCCCGCCTTTGACCTGCTCAATACAAGGCTGCTCATCCCTGAGTCCCAGGACAACGAGGACAGTGCACTTACTATCAACGGTAAGAAGCGCAACATTACCATCAATGATATGCGGATGCTCTCCTCCCGGATCGGACTGACAGAGAAACAGGGGGAGAACGTCCTGACTGCATACCGCAAGCGAATACCAGGTATGCTGGATCTGCTTGGCGCGTCTCATCTCTCGGAGGATCAGGTCCGGGGATACCAGGAAGTTCTCCGGGCACGCTCCAGGAGGCTCTACGGATGAATCAGCACTCCACCATACGACTTGTCTGCACCGGAGGCGGTTCCGGGGGGCATATCTACCCCGGTATTTCGGTCATAGAGCACCTGACCAGCCGGGGGATGCTGGACCGGGATCAGGTGCTGTGGATCTCCTCAGATGCAGGGGAGGATCATCGCGTGCTTACTGCTCACGGGATTGCATATGAATCCATACCAGCGGGGAAATTGAGGCGCTACTGGACCAGGGAGCATCTGAGGGAATCAGGGAGGGTGCTCTCGGGCTGGACCCATGCACTCAGGATCCTGAAAGCGTACCGTCCGTACTGCGTCTTTTCCAAGGGCGGGTTTGTTTCGGTCCCCGTGGTCTATGCTGCATGGATGCTCGGCATCCCCGTAATAAGCCATGAATCCGACCTGGATCCGGGGCTGGCTACCAAAGTCAACCAGGTGGTGAGCAGCCGGATCTGCGTGCCCTTTGAAACCTCCCGCAGGTATTACCGCGTGCATGCAAGGGTGGTGGTCACCGGCAATCCCCTGGGAAGAATCGGGGATGATCAACCGGTTCCCTGGGATCTTCCTGAGGATCGTCCCTGCATGCTGATCCACGGGGGGAGCCTTGGATCGGCCTCCCTGAACACCCTTATTTGGGATATGCTTCCCGGTATCCCTGAAGACGTTACGGTGGTTCATGTCATGGGAACCAGGGATGAACGCACTCCCCCTAAACGGGAGGGGTACTACCCGGTGGGATACCTGGAGGGAAGTTTCTCCAGGGTGATGCGCCGCAGTGATCTTATCGTATCCCGGGCCGGGGCGGGAAGCCTCTGGGAACAGGCCGCAGCAAAAAAGGCTATGGTGCTGCTGCCCCTGGGACGGGGCATATCCCGGGGAGAGCAGGAGCGCAATGCCCGGTACTTCAGTGAACACCAGGCGGCCCGGGTGCATGAGAGCGGTACTATTGATACACAGCAGGTCATCCGTGATATACTGCAGCTGCTGGGAGATCAGAACCTGAGAGAGGATATAGGTCTCCGGGCTGCGGGTTTGGTCCATACTGACGGTGCGGCTCGTATAGCCGAATGTATATGTGGGTATCTGGAAGGAGAAGGGGAAACATGAACTATTCAGCCTTTGATATTTTTGCCTTTGTGGTGCTGATTGTACTTGGTCTGAGGGGGCTGCGAAAGGGGTTTGTCCGGGAACTGCTCGGTAAAGCTTCCTATATCGTAGGCCTGGTGGTAGCACTTATGTTCTCCGGCCTTGCCGCCCAGTACATCAGCGACATGATGGGTATCGGGGAATGGAGCAATGTCATTGCCTTTGTACTGCTTTATATAACAGGGTTTTGGGTTACCCGGCTGTTCTCCATCTCCATTGAACAGACTATTAAGCAGTTCAGACTGAAACCGGTGGATGCAGTTTTCGGGCTCGCCCTCGGACTGCTTGAGGGGGCCCTGGTGGTCTCTTTTATCGTGTTTTTCCTGAAGCTTCAGCAGGTGGTGGATGTGAGCACCCTGCTGGGATTCAGCAGGATAGCAGAACTGCTGGAACCGATTGCACCCTACAGTATCGATTTTGTGAAGGGGAGTATGTAAGTGTTTGCACAGATCTATGGGCAGCAGGGAATTATTGACCTGCTGGAACATGATATCCTACAGGATGAGCTGCCCCAGGCACTGCTCTTCTCAGGGGAACGGTATACCGGAAGGATGACCGCTGCTCTGGAGACCGCCCGGGTGCTCCATTGTACTGAGGGAGGGCTGCCAGGCTGCCGGTGCAGACGCTGTCGGGACGCCCGGTATCTTACCGACCCCTTTACCATGATCTATGCAAACCGTGAATTTCTCACCCTCTTTGATGCTGCTGCAGCATCCTACTCCCGGTCTCGGAATGAGGCAGCCCGGGAGCTGGTATCCCGGGGGGTTAACCTGCTGATAAAGCGCTTCGACGTCATGTGGATCCCCTCAAGGGAATCCTTTGAAAAACAGTACGGCAGCGTACTGGGGACCCTGCAGGAGCATATGGAGCTCTTTCTTTCCGGGGATGACCGGAAGACAGAGCGCCAGGATAAGCATCTTGCGGCGATACGGAAGCAGATGGTGAAACTCACAGCAGGTATCAAGAGCAGCAACATTCCCATAGAGGCGATACGAACTCTTCAGCACTGGCTTGCTACGAAACCCGGGGACCGCCGGGCTGCAGTTATCATCGAGGGGGTGGAACACTTCGGTGAGGCATCGAAGAACGCTCTCCTGAAATTCCTGGAAGAGCCTCCCCGGGGGGTGACGGTGATGCTCCTTACAGAAGGACGGGGAAGGATTATTCCCACTATCCTCTCCAGGGTTCGTACCTATCCCTTTACTCTTCGCTCGAATGAAGACCAGGAACTGGTTATCAGGGATGTCTATTTCCAGGACCCCGATGACTACGATTCACTCAGCACCTTTTTCTCTACCCTGGGAGGCATTGACTGTCGAACACTCCGGGAGGATGTACAGCACCTTACCGAAAGTCTTCTTGAGCCCCGGGAGTACGACCACGAGCGATCGGGTGAATTCTTCCAGCGCATAGACGACCAGCAGCTGCTTGAGCATGTCCTGCGGGAATGCACCCAGGTATTCCAGGAATACCGGGAGGCCTCACGGATCACTTCAGTCCAGGAGGAGCGATTATGGGAGGTGCTCTCCAGGGCATGGGCCCGACAGGCCGGGGCACATCAGCGGGAGAGCCTGGTAATGGAGGCGTGCTTCTACCGCATGGCTGACATCATGGCTGAGACGGGGAATTAAGCTATGCGAAAGTTTATTGAAAAGGCTCTGGCAAAACTGCCTAAACTGAACCATGAACAGATCACCTCACTGATCGACCTGCTGTTGAAGGAGCATGAGCGATTTGAGGGAGTGATCGACTCCCTCCATGAGGGAGTTGTCGTAACAGATACGAACCATCGGGTGATGATGATCAATAAGGCTGCCTACCGCATGCTCCCCTTTTCAGGGGGGGAGCATGAATACCATCTGGCTTGGGCGGTTATTATCGACCGTGATATCTCCTCCTGGGTGGAGCGGATGCTGAAAGAGGGCAACAAGGCTGAGGATGAGGAATTCTACCTCGAGAAAAGTGATACCCTCAACATCCTCTCACTGACGGTGCTTCCGTTGGTACGCAACCGCCAGGTAGCGGGATCAATCATCTTGGCCCGGGACATCACCAGCAGGAAACGGAAGGAGGCGAAGTACCGCCGGGCTGAAAATCTCGCATCCCTTACCACACTGGCTGCAGGGGTTGCCCATGAAATCAAGAATCCCCTGGCTTCCATCGGTATACATCTGCAGCTCATGAGAAGGGAGGTCGAGTATCAGCACAGTCTGACTGAAGAGTCGGTCTGCTCCTATCTGGATGTGCTGGAGGAGGAGATCGAACGGCTCAACGGGATAGTGGTTGACTTTCTCTTTGCTGTCCGTCCCATGGACACCCGGATGAAGCGTGAGGATATGCACAGAGTGCTTTCGGACCTGCTGGATTTTGTACGCTATGAGCTTGAGGAGCACAAGATTGAGCTGGAGACCAGTTTCAAAGCGCAAATCCATAAGGCGGAGATTGACCAGAAATACTTCAAACAAGCCCTGCTGAACATCATCAAGAATGCCATTGCCGCAATGCCTGAGGGAGGACACCTGCGGGTAAGCACCTATGTCTCCGGGGGACTGCTGGGCATCGACATAACCGATGACGGGATCGGGATAACTGAAGAGCACATGAACAAGATCTTCGAACCCTACTTTACTACGAAGGATTTTGGATCGGGGCTCGGATTGACAGTAGTCTATAAGGTGATTCGGGAGCACCAGGGTGATATCTCCATCAATTCAGCGGAAGGGAAGGGAACCACCTTCACCATACTGCTGCCCCTTCCCAAGGGGGAGCACGATTTGATTAGCTGGGAGGAAGACGGTGAAATTCACTATTCTCATCGTTGACGATGAAAAGAATATTCGTTCAGGACTAGCCAAGGCGCTGGAGCTGGATGGGTATGATGTCCTGACCGCTGAGGACGGAATGACCGGATGGAACCTGATTAACAATAAACACGTTGATGCGGTTATAGCGGATCTGAAGATGCCCCGGCTTTCCGGGGAGGAGCTGCTTAAACGGATCTCTTCGGCCTATCCGACCCTGCCGGTAATCATACTGACCGGACACGGGACTATCGAATCCGCCGTGGCTGCAATGCGGGACGGCGCCTTTGACTTTGTCACCAAGCCGGTTAACCTGGACCGGCTCTCCCTGCTGATTCGAAGAGCCCTCTCGAATCGTGAACTCTACCTTGAGCATGCTGCCTTGAAGGAAGAGATGGAGCTGCTGAAGAAGAAACAGAAATTCGGGCGCATTGTGGGACGCAGCAACCGGATGAAGCAGGTGATGGATGTGGTGGAGCAGGTGGCAAACACCAAGGCTTCGGTGCTCATCACCGGTGAAAGCGGGGTGGGGAAAGAACTAATTGCTGATGCTCTCCACGATCTTTCAAGCCGGTCGAAACATCCATATGTCAAGGTGCACTGTGCTGCCCTGTCTGAGTCACTTCTGGAAAGCGAACTCTTCGGTCATGAGAAGGGATCTTTTACCGGTGCTGCTTCCCGGAAACGCGGCCGGTTTGAACTAGCTGACAAGGGTACCATATTCCTGGATGAAATAGGTGAAATCAATGCCCAGGTTCAGATCAAGATCCTTCGGGTGCTCCAGGAACGGAATTTTGAGCGGGTTGGCGGTGAGAACTCCGTATCGGTGGATGTAAGGATTGTCTCGGCCACCAATCGGGATCTCAAGGAAGAAATTTCTTCCGGGAGGTTCCGGGAGGACCTCTTCTACCGGCTCAATGTGGTTCATGTCCATGTTCCTGCCCTGAGGGAACGTAAGGAGGATATCCCGCTTTTGACCACCGCTTTCCTCAAGGAATTCAGCGAGGAGAACGGCAAGCAGATCCAGGGTATCAGCCACAGGGCGAGCTCCCTGCTCTACAACTATTCCTGGCCGGGTAATATCCGGGAGCTGCGTAACTGTATAGAGAGTGCAGTGGTGCTCTGCAGGACTGATGTGATCGAAATAGAGGACCTTCCCGTTGCGATACGCCAGGGAAACGATGACGAACAGATTCTCGTACCACTGGGCTCCTCCCTGGAGGAGGCCCAGAAGAAGATTATTCAGGCGACCCTGAACTACTGCAAGGGCAACAAGTCCCGAACCGCTGAGGTGCTGGAGATCGGTCGAAAGACCCTGCACCGGAAACTGCAGGACTACTCCCTTGATTGATTCCCTGAAAGCCCTGGACCTGCTTGGGAATGGTTCACCTCTGGCACAGGATATTGAGGCCTTTGAGCGAAGGGAGGGGCAGGAGCAGATGATTGAAGCGATCTGCGATGCCCTGAACCGGGATCGATTTGCGGTGATTGAGGCAGGTACCGGGATCGGTAAATCCTTTGCCTATCTTATACCCCTTGTGCTGGCAGCCTCAGAGATGGAGGGAGAGCACTTTGTGGTCTCCACCGGCACAATCAATCTGCAGTACCAGCTGTATGAAAAGGATCTGCCCTTCCTCTGTTCCCGCATTGATCCCACCGTCTCTACAGCTTTGCTTATGGGGAGGAGTAACTATCTCTGCATCAGGCGGCTGCTCCATGAGGCGGATGCCCGTCCCATGGCGGCTGAATTGGAAGAGGATCCTCTCAGCCGTGTTATCCTCTGGGCCCGGGAGACCGAGCGGGGAATCCGCAGTGAGATACCCCAACGGATTCCCCAGGAGGTCTGGAGCCAGGTCTGTTCCGATGGGGATTTCTGTTTCGGGTTTCACTGTCCCGCCAGGGGGGAGTGTTTTCTGCAGAAAGCACGCAAGGCAGCAGCACAAGCACAGATCATTGTCATCAACCACCACGTGCTTTTTGCAGATGTGTCCCTCAAGCTTGAGGGCGACTCCTTCGATGAGGACGGATTGCTGCCGGCCTACAGCCGGGTGGTTTGCGACGAAGCTCATAAAATAGAGGAGGGTGCCCGAAGCTACTTTACGGAGCAGGTATCCCGCGGGGCGGTGATGAAACTGCTCTCCCAGCTCTGGAACAGCCGACGGGGCAGTGATGACGGGGTGCTCCAGAAATTACGGGGATACTCCAGTGATCCCGACGCCTGGGAACTTGCAGCTTCGGCTATTGAGGAGATAACACAATATATTGATGCTCTGGAGCGGGACGCCTCAGCCCTTCTGGGGGGACAGCGAAAGCTCTGGATGAACAGTCGTGAGGCCTCCCGGTGGCATCAGATGGTTCATACCGCACTCCAGACGGGCAAGAGGATTGATCAGTTTCTACAGCTCTGTGTGAGGATTGAACAGTCCCTGGACAGTGAGGATGAGCGTATCAGCTACACCCTGAACCAGTTTAAGGGGTACTGCAGTAAACTTGTATCAGCAGCTTCTGTACTCCAGCGCCTCCATAAGTTTGACCAGGAGGGAGCATCAATTTTCTGGCTTGAACAGCGGGGCAGGGGGCAGGTGAGTTTTCTTATCACTCCCCACAGTCCGGCAGAGCTGCTCAGGGAATCCCTGTTCAGCCATCTGGACAGCTTGATTGCGGTTTCTGCTACCTTGACTGTGAACCATTCCTTTGCTCATTGGCGGGAAAGTCTCGGGCTTGATGAGATACCTGTGGATGAGACCATTGCTGCGTCTCCCTTTGACTACCGGAGCAACGTCTTACTGGGGGTGCCTACCGATGCGCCTCCGGTTGAGCGGATCGATGAATATGCACAGTATCTGAAACGCTCCCTGCTGGAGATCATTACCCTGAGTGAAGGGCGGACTCTAGTGCTGTTCACCAGTTTCTCCCTGCTGAAGGATATCTCATCATCCCTGGAGGAGCCCCTTCGTAAGGCGGGTATCACATCCCTGGTGCAGCTGCCGGGCAGTGACCGGGCAAAACTGCTGAATACGTTTAAACAGCAGCCCGGCCGGGTGCTCTTTGCAACCGATTCTTTCTGGGAGGGGGTGGATGTGCCCGGGGATGCCCTCCAGCAGGTGGTCATCACCAGGCTTCCCTTCCAGGTACCGGTGGATCCGGTCTATCTGGCCCGGCAGGAGCGTATTACATCCCGGGGTGGGAATCCCTTCATGGAGCTTGCCCTGCCGAGAGCAGCTATGAAGCTCAAGCAGGGATTCGGACGGCTGATCAGGAGAACCGGTGACCGGGGGGTGGTACTGGTCCTGGACAACAGACTGCTGACGAAGTTCTACGGGAAGATGCTTATCAAGTCCCTCCCGGAGACCACCGCGGCCTTCACAGATCAAGAGGGACTTATGAGACGTATTGAGAGTTTTCTCTTTCCCTAAGACTGAAACTGCAGCTGGTAGAGGGTGTAGTAGAGTCCTTGCTGCTCCAGCAGCTCTTCATGGGTTCCCATCTCCATGAGCCTTCCTCCGCTGAGCACCATGATGCGGTCTGCATGGCGGACCGTGCTGAGCCGATGGGCTATGATGAAACTGGTGCGTCCCTTCATGAGCCTTCGGATTCCCTGCTGAATGAGCACCTCGGTTTCTGTATCGACGCTGGCAGTGGCCTCATCGAGGATAAT
>SKJE01000114.1 GCA_007116075.1 Spirochaetia bacterium | reverse complement strand
TGGTGCATACCTTCGGGGTTGGCACCGGACAGATCAGTATGCAGCAGCTGATATCCCTGCTCAGTGAAGCCCCGGCCAGGCATTTCGGGCTCTATCCGAAGAAGGGTGTGATCAGGGAGGGTTCAGACGCGGATCTGGTCATCTTTGATCCGGAACCTGAATGGACCATTACCAACGGCTCCCAGCACTCATCCGCAGGGTATACCCCCTATGCGGGCACGGATGTGCGGGGAGCGGTCCGGATGACCATGAGACGGGGGGAGATAATCATGGAGGACGGACACTTTCTCGGTGATGCCGGAAGTGGTGAGTTTCAGCACTCCGGGGTGAGTGATCTGTACCGGTGAGCCGCTTCTATATACCTGTCGGTAGCTTCGCTGATTCCCTGGATCTCTTCGTCAGCAAGGGTCCTTACGGCTCGGGCAGGGGAGCCGAGAATCAGTGACTTCGGGGGATAGTGTTTATTCGGAGGCACCAGAGAGCCTGCGGCCACCAGGGAATATTCACCGATGACCGAGCCATCCATGACCACAGCACGCATACCGATGAGTGCGTGGCTTCCTATCCTGCAGCCGTGAATCATAGCCTGGTGGGCTATGGAAACCCTCTCGCCGATTTCAACTGCAATACCGTGGTTCATATGAATTACTGCACTGTCCTGAATATTGGAGCCCCTGCCGATGGAGATCGGGGCCAAGTCGCCCCGGATGACCGTCTGGAACCACACCGATACATCCTCTCCGAGTTCTACTTGCCCGATGATATCAGCACTTTCGGCTATGAAGGCGGCTCTGGAAACATCAGGGGTGAACTGCATATAGGGTAAGATCATCTTCGGCGCCTCCTCTCTGGGGATACATCATATCCAAAGCAGGAATGAAATACAACTATCTTTACATCTAGCACCTCTCAGGGTTTTCGGGTAGAGTAGAGATATGAGAAAAGGCGTTTTATTTGATATGGACGGAGTACTGGTGGACTCAGAGGAGTACATCCTGAAAGCAGCCATGGAGTTTTTCCATGAACTCGGAATTGAGACACAGCCCGAGGACTTTACCCCCTTTGTGGGCGCCGGTGAGAATCGGTATATCGGCGGTGTTGCTGAACAGTACGGTATTGAGATTGAAATTGAGTCGGCAAAGCGCCGCACCTATGAGATTTACGATGAACTGTGCAGGGGGAAGCTGCCCCCCATGGACGGTGTGATCCCCTTTGTTGACTGGTGCAGAAGTCTCGGTATCAAGCTGGCAGTAGCCACCAGTGCTGATGAGACCAAAATGCTGATCAACCTCAGGGAAATCGGGCTGCCTCCTGATCAGTTTGACTATATGGTCAATGGTATCCAGGTGGAGCGGAAAAAGCCCTATCCCGATATCTACCAGATGGCTGCAGCGGGCATCGGTCTGAGCCCTGATGAATGCATCGTTGTAGAGGATGCGGTGAACGGGCTGCAGGCGGGCAAGGCCGCCGGGGCATACTGCATCGGGGTGACTTCAAGTTTTACCCCCGATGTACTGGCCGGGGCCGGTGCTGATCGTGTTGTCCATACCCTTCAGGAACTGGTAGGGGATGCGTCACTTTTCTAGGAGCGGTGGGATATATGATGATATTTGGTGATCAGAAAAAAATGAATGAAGCTGTTGAGCGAGCCCGGGAAGTACGGGAGAATGCATACTCTCCCTATTCAAACTTTCGGGTGGGTGCCGCTATCGTTTCAGAGATAACAGGAAGGATTTACAGCGGGTGCAATGTGGAGAATGCCAGCTTCGGGGCAACCATCTGTGCTGAGCGAAACGCTGTTCTACAGGCCATCGCTGCCGAGGGAACCGGCGCATTCTCCCTGCTGGTGGTCTATACAGAGGTTGAAGAGGCGGTGCCTCCCTGTGCACTCTGCCTGCAGGTGCTCTCGGAGTTCTGCAGCCCCGATATGCCGGTCCTTCTCTGCGGTAGGCAGGGGATTCGACGGCAGTTCCGTTTTCGGGACCTGCTGCCCTATCCATTCAGCTCAGTGCCCTCACGCTAGACTGCAGTTCTGCAGCTTCATGATCTTATCGACCCGGGTTCCGTGGCGGCCGCCCTGGAACTCGGAATCGATGAAGGCGTCAATCATATCTGTTACCGGTTCGGGATACTCAATCCTTCCACCGAAGGCAATTGCGTTTACGTTATTGTGCTCCTTAGCCATCCGGGCTGCAAAGCTGTTCTGGGGCAAGGCACATCGGATTCCCTCTATCTTATTTGCGGATATTGAGATGCCGATACCGGTGCCGCAGCAGAGTACGAGAAATTCATAACCGCCCTTGAGCATCTCTCTGCATCCCTGCTCTGCCATATCGGGATAGTCAACGCTCTGCTCATCGTCCACTCCGAGGTTAAGTACTTCATATCCCCTATTCTGAAGATGCCGCACCAGCAGCTGCTTGAGGTCAACCGCACCATGGTCATTTGCAATTACTACGTTTTTTTTCACATGTCCCTCCATTGTCCAGCTGCGTTACTTTCGCTATGATACTGGTACCTGTTATATACAGGAAAAAAGTGATTAACGCAATAACTGTGCAGAGGTAAGCCCTGAGGAGTGAACCAATGAACCGCGTATTTATTACTGGACATCGGAACCCTGATATGGATTCCATCTGTTCGGCCTTCTGCTACGCCGACCTGAAGCGCCGTATCGACTCCAGGAGTAGCTATCAGCCTGTCAGATGCGGTCCCCTTACCAAAGGCGTGAAGCAGCTCTTTGAGCGGGAGGGCATTACCCCGCCGCCGTTCCAGAAGGACCTGTATCCCAGGATCCGGGACATCGTGAAGACCGACTACCAGCACTATCTGGTGCATGATCCCCTTCTGGATATTATTAAGCTGCTCAATGAACGGACATTAAGTGTTACACCGGTATTCCATGGGGATGGCTCCTATGCCGGGCTGCTCAGTGTTGACGAAGTATCGAGTTTTTTTATCAAGGAGCATGTGGGGGACCGCCCCCGCTACCACTTCGTGATCGACAACTTTTCCAGGGTGATCCCCGGTGAGTGGATCCAGGAGGGTTCCAGGAAGCAGTTCAAGGCTCCCCTGATGACCGGTGCCATGCCCAGTGAAATAAGCAGAAAGCGTATCGAGGCGCTCCTCCCTGATAAACCGGTGATGGTAGTGGGCATGAGAAAAGAGATTGTTGACATGGCTGTGGAAATGCAGTTTCCCGCATTGATCCTCACCGGTTATGAGCCCGGAGAGCGCCCTGATTATGACTTCTCCTCCTATCAGGGGGCGGTGTGCATCTCCCATCTTGATACCGCTGAAACCATACGGCGCCTGCGGCTCAGCCTTCCCATAGAAAATCTGCTGACCGACAACATCCCCCGGGTCCAGGCGGATGACCTTTTTGATGACGTCAAACAGATTCTGGTTTCATCGGAGTATCGGGGACTTCCGGTATTTGAGGGAGATCGGTTCTGCGGCTTTGTGACCCGCCGGTGCTTTATTGACCGTCCTAAAAAGCAGGTGATCATGACCGACCACAATGAACCCGATCAGAGCATCTGGGGCATCGAGGATGCCGAGGTGGTGGAAATCCTCGACCACCATCGTTTTGCAGCCGAGAAGACCCGTTACCCCATCTACATCTCCTCCGCACCTGTAGGAAGTACCTGCACCATTGTCCATGACCACTACAGGCGCTCCGGCATTACCCCGGAGCGGTCCATCGCCCGACTCCTGCTGGCGGGTATTCTTTCGGATACGGTGCTCTTGAAGTCCCCCACCACCACTCCCGTGGACCGTGAGGCGGTATCGGCACTGACAGGACCGGCTGAACTTGAAGATCCCATTGCCTACGGTCAGCAGATGTTTTCTGCAGGACTCAGCCTCACCGATGAGGATCCCAGGGAACTGATCCTGTCTGACTTCAAGGTCTACGGCGAGTTCGGGTGCCGCTTCGCTATTGGACAGGTGGAGGTGGTGACCCTTGAAGAGGCCGGAGAAGTTAAGGATGCACTACTGGAGATGCTCGGACAAGTGGGAGAACGTAAAGGCCTTGACTGGGTTATGCTGCTGATTACCGATGTCATCAAGGAGAAGAGCCTGCTCTTAAGTTCCGGCTATGAACTGGGTGAGAAGCGCCTGTCCTACCGGAAACTTGCTGCAGGGCTCTACGACCTTCCCGGGGTGCTCTCCCGGAAAAAACAGCTGCTGCCTGAGATTCTCAGGGTACTTGAGGAGCATCAGCACCGGGGTTCGTCGTAATACTCAGGTGATGATCACCAGGACAATCCACGGTATGAGAAAGAGCAGAATGATCAGGATCTTGTAGATCCCGATAAGCTGATACAATATCGATCCGACCCGTTGCGAAGGCAGACCGTAGAGCCTGCTGTGAAAATATGTGATCCTTTCTCTCAGCAGGGTAAAGATGATTGCCATTACAGTCAGAAACACTGCATTGATAATGGTACACCACATAAAAAATGACTTGAATATGTCTAACAGCATCGAAAGGTACCTCCTGTAATACTAGGATAAAGATATGTGAAGAGAGCTTACTGCCACTTCGCCATGGAGCTTGGGGTGTGCCCTGAGAGCAGATCAAGCAGGGAGGATGGATCATCAGAAGACACCAGCTGGTTCCGGTGGACCTGTCTGAGAAATCCCTGACTGGTGAGATGGTCCAGCATAGTGAGCAGAGGATCGAAAAACCCGAGGGTATTGAGCAGACCTACCGGTTTGGTATGGATGCCCAGCTGATTCCACGTGAGGCTCTCCAGCAGTTCCTCCAGGGTCCCGATGCCCCCGGGCAGGGCAATAAAGGCGTCGCTTAAGCCGTACATAGATGCTTTCCGTTCATGCATGGAGTCCACAATCACCAGTTTACTGACCTTGAGCACATCTGTCCGTTCATAGAGTTCCCGGGTGATCACCCCGGTCACCTTTCCCTGATGTTCAAGGGCACCTCTGGCGGTGCATCCCATAAGTCCGGCATTGCTGCCTCCGTAGACCATGTGGATTCCCCGCTGCGCCAGGACGCCGCCGAGACTTTTTGCGGCCTCGGCATAGGCGTCCCGAACTCCCATACTGGAGCCGCAGAAGACGCACAGGGAGGAAATTGAGCTCATATCCTAAGCGTCCAGGAGAATCAGGGCTATGAATTCCAGGGGTTCACTGCCCACATTGCTGATACTGTGGGATGCTCCGTTGCCGGTGACAACCACGTCTCCCGCAGAAACCAGTTTCACACCGTCAGATTCAACCACCTCGGCGCTTCCTTTCAGGATGTAGTAGTATTCCGTTTCTCCCTCATGGACATGGGGTCCCACACTTGCCCCTGGGGGCAGGGTCAGGGAGGCAAAAAGCCTGCCGTGGGAGAGCTTTGCACCTTCTTCAATATGGGTTACGGTGACTGTGCCGGTTCCTCCGCGCATCTCATCTCGCTGTTCAGTAAGTAGCTGGTCTTTTTTTACAATCATGATGCTGCTCCTTCAATGTAAGTATTAGTTTCCGGCGTCGGGAAAGTCATACTCCCGTTCCAGCAGTTCAATAATCTGCTGGAGCATGTGCTCTTCTTCAGGTCCCTCCAGGGTGATATCAACAACATCCCCCTCCTTTAAGCCGAGGCAGAGGATGTTTATCATATTCATGGTATTGATACAGATATCGTTGGCCGTGAACATAATCTGCCCCTCATAGGAACTGAGATCATCACTTATCACGCGGGAGGGACGGACATGAATGCCATGTTTATTCTTGATCGTTGCTGAATCGGAAATCATGGGAGCAACTATACCAGATTGCCCTGGGGAATTCCACCCTTAGAATATGGACCAGTCGAGGGGACACATCGGTCTGATGCCCTGTTTCTCGTAATAGTTCTGGTGGTACTCCTCGGCCGGCCAGAACATCACCCGGGGACGCAGGGAAGTTGCAAGCTCCATTCCCCGTTCTTCAAGGATGGTGGTGAGTTCCCGGGCAGTCTCCAATTCTGCTTCGCTTTGGTAGAAGAGTACCGACAGGTACTGGCTGCCGATGTCCGGACCCTGCCCGTCGATCTGGGTGGGGTCGTGGATACTGAAAAATGTCTCCGCAAGTTCACGGTAGCTGATGACTTCAGGATCATAGAGGACCTTTACCGCTTCCACGTGCCCGGTGGTTCCAGTAATCACCTCTTTGTAGGTCGGAGCGGCCAGATTACCCCCGGTGTAACCGGACAGAACCTCATGGACCCCCTCAAGAAGGGAGAATCGATGCTCCACACCCCAGAAACAGCCGGCGGCGAATACCGCTGCTTTGTGCTCCCGGAAGGTGAGGGCTAGGGAATTGACGCAGTAGCGGGTGTCTGTGTCAGTGAACCCCTCGCCGAAGAATACATGCCCAAGATGCCCCTCACAGTAGGTGCAGACAACTTCTGTCCTTATTCCATCGGGGTCCTCCCGATAGGTCACTGAACCGGGGATCTGGGCATCAAAGGAGGGCCATCCGGACCGGGAATTAAACTTATGCTCTGAATTGAACAGGGGTGATCCGCACTGGCTGCAGTGGTAGGTGCCGGTCTCATAATGGTTGTTGTACTCTCCGCTGAAGGGATATTCGGTACCGGCTTCAAGGAGTATATACTGCTGCTCTTCGGTCAGGTCCAGATAGGCTCCGACCTTCCGTTCCAGCTCCTCCTGAGAGAGCTCCAGCCTAGTTTCAGGTGGACCAGCCTCAGCACGGGGCTTCGGGGCGGAGTATACACATCCGGCAGAGTATATCATCAGCACAGCGGTAAAAGCCATGATAGGAATAGTCTTCATCAATTACCTCCCAAGTTATCTTAAATATACCCCGGGTTGTGCAGATAGGATATAAAAGATGATGTTTTTTCTCAGATATTTTCCATAAAGGTGATGACTGTGAGGGCTGTTATCACCACCAGTACAGATATGGAGAACCCGTGAACCAGCGGACGGGGGCCTGACTGTATCAGGGAGCGGATATCGGTCTTCATGCCGATGGCCGCCAGGGCTGAGACCATGAGAAACCGGCTTACGCTCCGGAAACCTGAGGTGAGGGACTTCGGTATCACCCCCAGGCTGTTAAGCAGGGCAGCGCAGAGGAAGAACAGGATGAACCAGGGAATCAGCGAACCGATACTGACCTTCTTGGATCTTTGCTTCCTCCTTCCATGGATGGCTATGACGGAGAATACAAGCACCGTGGGGATGATAGCCAGGGTTCTCACCAGTTTCACCATGGTGGCGAAGTCCCCTGCTGCCTCGGAGTAGGCGTATCCCGCCGCCACGACACTGGAAGTATCATTCACGGCGGTTCCTGTCCAGAGTCCGTAGGCAATGTCGGTGAGGCCAAGGGATGCTCCCATGAGGGGAAACAGGATGATCATCAGCATGTCAAATATGAAGGTCACCGAGAGGGCGTAGGCGATATCGGTATGGTCCGCCTCAATCACGGGAGCCAGGGCTGCAATGGCGGATCCCCCGCAGATGCCGGTTCCTGTGGATATCAGGTTGGAAAGTTTCCAGTTAAGCCCCAGCATCTTTCCGATGATCCAGCCGCCCCCGAAACAGGTCACCAGGGTAAAGAACATGACGGTCAGAGAGAGCCTTCCGACAATGAGGATAGTATTGATGCTCAGGGATGTTCCCAACAGCACGATAGCAGCCTTGAGTATCCGTTTTGAGGTGAATACAAGCCCCGGTTCAAGCCGGGTCAGTGAAGGCAGGATCCAGTTGATTCCCATACCGATAAACAGTGCCAGGACAGGGGCTCCGATGAGGTGGACAGGGAGGATGAATTCTATCAGCCGTGCCGAGACAGCAACGGCCAGGGCTGCAGCAGCTCCAGGCAGTATCTGTGCAGTATGATTCATAACAGGCTCCTTTGGATGGTACATGTGTATCACAAATCGTTCATAATTGCTAACTAATTTGAAGGCAGCTTCCATTATGAACACAGTAATATCTCAATAATATGTATATGGTACACAGGCCACATTATCCGGAGGTGGGGAATTCCATGCTCCAGCCGTTGACTTCCACCGGTGATATGCGTAAGAATAGGCCTAAACCCTGCATTACCCCTTTGGAGGATCAAAGCGTGAATACCATTCTAGAAAAACAGCAGTTGTCCCAGGAGGTCTTTCGGTTTATTATCGAATCTCCCCTGATCGCCCGGGAGCGGAAGCCCGGACAGTTTATTATCCTGCAGCTTGATACGGAATACGGGGAACGAGTTCCCCTTACCATCGCAGATGCGGATGAACACAAGGGGTCTATCACCATTATTTTCCAGACAGTGGGGAACACCACCCATCGTCTCGCTGCCCTGGAGGTAGGGGACAAGATTGAGAATGTACTGGGTCCCCTCGGCCACCCGACGGATATCAGGAAATTCGGTAAAGTGGTCTGTGTCGGAGGAGGAATCGGGGTTGCACCTATGCATCCGATTGCCCAGGCTATGAAGCAGGCAGGCAATGAAGTGCATATTATCATCGGTGCTCGGACCAAGGAGCTGATAGTCATGGAGGAGGAGATGAGAGCCATTGCCGATGAGCTGACCATCTGTACCGATGACGGTTCCTTCGGACGCAAGGCTCTGGTGACTGAACCGTTAAAAGAACTTTGTGAACAGTGGAAGCCCGATCTCGTTGCGGTCATTGGACCGCCGGTGATGATGAAGTTCTGTGCAGAGACCACCCGTCCCTTCGGGATCAAGACCATTGTGTCCCTCAATACCATCATGGTTGACGGAACGGGGATGTGCGGCGGATGCAGGGTCACCATCGGGGGAGAGACAAAATTTGTCTGCGTAGATGGACCGGAATTCGACGGCCATCTGGTAGATTTTGATAATATGATGCTGCGACTGGGAACATATAAAAACCGTGAAGATCAGGACCACCACAGATGCCATCTTGACCTGCAGCTGGAGGAGAAAACCAATGCATGACCGATCAACACTTGATGCCCAGGCCAGGGCTGTTCTGAATGAACTTAAGGGAGCAAAGCTGACAGTGAAACAGCGCGCAGCCATACCTTCCCAGGAGATGCCCGCCCAGGACCCGCTTCAGCGTATCGGTAATATGAATGAGGTGGCTACAGGGTACACAGAGGCTCAAGCCCGGGTTGAGGCGGCCCGCTGTCTGCAGTGCAAGACTGCTCCCTGCATCAAGGGGTGTCCGGTAGCTATCGATATCCCCCGGTTCGTCAAGTACGCTGAGGATGGTGAGTTTCTCCAGTCTCTGGCGGTCATCAAGGAGAGCAGCCTCCTTCCGGCTATCTGCGGACGGGTCTGTCCCCAGGAAAGCCAGTGTCAGGAAACCTGCACCCTCGGTAAAATGCTCAAGGACGTGAACAAGTCCGTATCCATTGGCCGCATTGAACGGTATGTTGCGGATTTTGAACGGGAGTCCGGAGAGGTATCCATGCCCGAGACAGCCCCGGATACGGGCAAGCGGATCGCAGTCATAGGGTCCGGACCTGCGGGCATCACCGCCGCTGCGGACCTCCGCAAAGAGGGACACGGGGTTACCGTCTTCGAGGCCTTCCATAAACCCGGAGGGGTAATGGTCTACGGGATACCTGAATTCAGGCTGCCGAAGGCGATTGTAGAATCAGAAATTGAGAACCTCAAGCAGATGGGAGTGGAGATCCGCACGAATTTTCTGGTGGGCATGACTCGGAAGCTCGTTGACCTCATTGACCAGGATGGATATGACGCTGTCTTCATCGGCAGTGGTGCGGGACTGCCGAAGTTCATGCATATTGAAGGGGAGAACCTCATCGGTGTGCTGAGCGCCAATGAATACCTGACCAGAAGCAATCTCATGAAGGCCTATGATACCGAACATGCCCAGACGCCGATCATCAGGTCAAAGGTGGTGGCAGTACTCGGGGGCGGGAATGTGGCTATGGATGCGGCCAGGACTGCAGTACGCCTCGGGGCGAAAAAGGTCTATATCGTCTACCGGAGGACAGAACAGGAGATGCCCGCCCGGGTAGAAGAAGTTGCCCACGCGAAAGAGGAGGGGGTGGAATTCCTGCTGCTCCAGAGTCCCAGTCGGATTCTCGGGGATGAACGCCAGCATGTACGCGCCCTGGAGGTCCTGTCATACCAGCTGGGAGAACCGGATGCGTCAGGACGCCGCCGGCCTATTGTCATTGAGGGCAGTGAGCATGAACTTCCGGTGGACACAGTGATTGTATCCATCGGCAACGATTCAAATCCTCTGTTGGAACGGACAACCGAAGGCCTTGCCACCAACAAATGGGGAAATATCATCATCAATGAGGAAGACTGCAGCACCTCCCTGGACCGTGTATATGCCGGGGGAGATATTGTTCTCGGTGCGGCAACGGTGATTCTCGCCATGGGGCAGGGGCGCAAGGCTGCTGCAGCAATTCATGAACGGCTGACCCGGGACCAGCAGTCATGATTGATATTCTCTATGAGTTTTCATATACTATAAGGTAAGTAGGGAATGATGTGACTGATTACCATGATGTAGTTTGCTGCGTGCAGGGGCAAAATAAGTATGATGCGATTCGCGAAGTGGTGGAGAACTGCGCTGTCTTTCAGGGACTGGTTTACAAGGACCGGTTTATTGAAGCGGTGATGCAGCGTGAGCAGATTGAGACCACTGGTATCGGCCGGGGAGTGGCCATAGCCCACGGGAAAATCCGGGATGTCGGCAGAATCCGTGTTGGTCTCGGTCTCTCCCAGCACGGCATCGATTTTTCCGCATCTGATAAGAAGCCGGTACATCTGCTCTTTGTTATCGGCAGTTCTCCCTACCGCCAAGTTGAGTACCTCAAGACGCTGGCTGCAATCATGCGGTTTGTAAAGTTGACCGATGTAAGAGAAGAGCTGATCCGGCATGCCGGGGATGTGGATTTTAGTGATGAACGCGAACAGCGGTGTCTCGATTTTCTGCATATGATGACAGAACAGCATTTTGCTACATTTTTTGATACAAGATTCCGGAGTCACTAATCAGGGCTCTTATTTTTTTGTCCTCGTCACTGACTGGAATATCCGGGAACACCTGTTCTTCAAAGCAGACCCCGACGGTATGCAGCAGCTGTTCAAACCGTGCAATATAACGATCGTAGTATCCCTTCCCCCTGCCGAGCCGATTGCCCTCGAGGTCGAACCCGAGGCCGGGCACCAGCATGATGTTTACCAGATGGTTTGTCGGATGGATCACCGGCAGATGTGAGGCGGGCTGGAAAAATCCGTAGGGATGCAGCTCCCCGAACTGTTCAAACTGCACAGCCTTGCTGCCGGGAGGCAGCACATGAAACTGCATCTGGTCTCCGTCAATCCTTGGAAGGGCAACCAGTTTTCCTTCCTGAAGCGCCCGTATCATCATCGGATAGGTATCAACCTCGCCCTCCATGGAGGCAAAGAGAAAGACCACAGCGCAGCGCCTCCACAATGGATATCCTGTCACATGTCGAAGAATATGTCGATTCTTTGTCTCCAGCACATCTTTGTGTAATGAGGAAATCAAGGATGAAGCTTCACGCCTGAGAAGGCGCTTTTCTGCTTGCGCTGATTGGGTAATCACGCATACCATTATAGGTGATAGTATGGTATGTTTGATAGGGTTGCAACCGAAGATTATCAGAGAATGTAGGAGCAGTTATGTCCGCAACGAAGAAACGGTTTACCGCAGCGATTGATCAGGGAACAACCAGTACACGCTGTATCCTTTTTGACCGGGAAGGGGTCCCCAGATTTTCCAGCCAGATGGAGCATCAGCAGTACTACCCGAAACCCGGGTGGGTTGAGCACGATGCTGATGAGATATGGAAGCGCACCTGCAGTGTGGTCAGGGATGTCCTTGACCAGGCTGGATGCACCGCCGAGGATCTGGCGGCTGTGGGGATCACCAATCAGCGCGAAACAGTCATACCCTGGAGCCGCAGCTCCGGGGCTCCTCTCTGCCGCGGTATTGTGTGGCAGGATATGCGGGGCAGCAGACAGATAGAATCAATGATCTCCCAGGGAGGCATTGATCAGCTGAGGGATGTGACCGGGCTGCCTTTGAGCCCCTATTTTGCCGCATCGAAGATGCAGTGGCTCATAGAGAACGTTCCCTCTGTGCAGCAGGCGGCTGAGGACGGGGATCTCTGTCTGGGAACCGTTGATGCCTGGCTCATATGGAAACTCACCGGTGGACAGCAGTATGTGACCGATGTGACCAATGCATCCAGGTACCTCATGATGGACATACAATCACTTCAGTGGGACAGAGACCTCGTCTCCCTGTTCCACCTTGATACAGACTACCTGCCCGAGATTGTCCCCTCCATGGGACAGGTCATCGGCCTCACCAGTAAAGAGGGGCCCTTCGGAGGGGAGGTGCC
>SKJE01000043.1 GCA_007116075.1 Spirochaetia bacterium | reverse complement strand
TTCGCTGAGCAGACACTGCAGTTCATCTCGGGATATCTTCATGGCCGTTGATACTATCATAAACCCAGGCAAGATAAAACTGCACAGATTGATTTCCTCGACGCTTAAGGGTATGGTCACTTGCAGAACTATTCGCTGACTCCCTTGCTGCTGCAATGTTATTTCCAGGATCAATAGCGAAGAATGTTTACCATGATCTAGAAATGATGAGAATGGTTGGTGTGAAAGTCAATAAAATTAAAGAAATAGCAATGGAATTTATGATCTCTCCATTCACTGTTTTGAATGAAGTCAACAAATACGCCCAGTCCGCTTCTTTGGCTCCAATCGAGATTCATATAGGTGGTGCTGTTACCAATTTCAATAAATCGGTTGGCCTTCTCAGCAGTCATCTTTTTGAAGGAGTCTCTCCAAGCCCCGAGAAATATGTAGAAGTCTGTCGAAACATTTTCAAGTCAAAGTTCTTTGTCGCTTTAACTAGATACCTGCAAGATACAGGAGCTGATGCAGGGGTTGTCCATCGGTTGATGAAGATCCCAAATGCATACTTTCGTTTAGCGGATAACCTATATCCTCTTCTTTCAAGGACTTTTGGAGAGGACCCCTCCTATAATCTGAGAATTCTTATTGGAGGACTGTAGAAACAGAAGAATTGGCTGTTCTCCATTTGATATAAAGTGTTTAGCAACAGCTCTTGAAATGGACTTACCTTTGGTTACGGATGATCTTGACATATTGTTGTTGACCAAAGAATATGAATCAGGTCTAGGATACGGTGTATATGTGGGATTATATGGACGACCTTCCAAGTAATTTCTATAATGAATTCTTGAGAATTTTTCAGATTAAACCGTCACGATATCGCTGAATAGTGTTCTTACAGCAAAGGATGATAATTTTGCATAAAGCATATTCTTATGAGGAGATTCTATGAGGGTAACCGGAGGACGCTACCGGGGACGAATAATTACCTGCCCCCCCGGTGAGATCAGGCCTGCCATGGACAGAATGAGAGAATCTCTCTTTTCCATACTCGGCAACCTGGAGGGATGCAGTTTTCTTGACCTCTTCTCCGGTTCCGCAGTGGTGGGTATTGAGGCTGCCAGCAGGGGTGCATCACCGGTTGACCTGGTGGAACTGGACCGCAGGAAGAAACAGACCATTTTGAAGAATATCAGTATTGTCGAGACCCCGATCACGCTGCATCTCATGACCGCCCAGCGGTTTCTCAAGAAGATAGAGACCGGTTATGACATTGTCTATGCTGACCCGCCCTTCCCGATGAAGGAGAAACTGAGTCTTGCCCAGCTCGCCGACCAGTACCAGGCGGTGATACCCGGGGGATGGTGGATTATTCATCATCCCCGGGAGGAATCCTGGCCCCAGCGCGTTGGTGAACTGGACTGCAGGGATGTGCGCGCCTATGGAAGATCCATCCTCCGGTTCTATCAAAGGGATGATCAGTCGTCTTCATCAAGGGGAAATGACTCGATATAGAGTTCATCCAGCTGCTGCTGGTCCACCATATTGGGAGCTCCGGTCATGAGGCATGAAGCACGCTGGGTCTTCGGAAAGGCAATCACATCCCTGATAGAACTGGTCCCGAGAAGGATCATCATAATCCGGTCAAGCCCCAGGGCTATGCCGCCATGGGGAGGTGCTCCGTAGGCAAGCGCTTCCAGGAGGAACCCGAACTTGTCCCGGGCCTGCTCTTCATCAATCCCAAGCAGGCTGAAAACCCGCTGCTGGGTTCGCTCATCATGGATACGGATGCTTCCCCCTCCGATCTCACTCCCGTTGAGTACAATGTCATAGGCGTCTGATGAGATTGAGAAGGGATCCTCCTCAAGACGTTCCACATCCTCTTCAACCGGAGCAGTAAAGGGGTGATGCATGGGTGCAGGCCTGTTCTGATCATCCCTTCCAAACAGGGGAAATTCCGTCACCCAGGTGAAGGCGAACTGGCTGGGATCAATCAGGCCGAGTTTGCCCGCCAGATGAACCCTCAGGGCTCCGAGGCACTGGCAGACAATTTTCTCGCTGTCCGCAGCAAAGATCAGTACATCCCCCTCTTCAGCCTTGAATCGTTCATAGAGCAGATCTGCTTCCTCTTCAGAAAAGAACTTAATAATCGGCGACTGGGGTCCCTGTTCGGTCATGCGGATCCAGGCGACCCCCTTGCCCCTGAAAGATTTTACAAAGGGGGTCAGGTCATCCAGGTCTTTCCTGCTTAAGACGCTGCTGAATCCCTTCAGGTTAATCCCCCGCACTACCCCGCCGGACCGGAGAGCTGTCTTGAATACTCCAAAGGATGTCTTGGTGAACAGGTCGGAAAGCTCCTGTATCTCTAGGGCAAACCGGAGATCCGGGGCGTCGCTGCCGTACTTCAGCATCGTCTCCCGGTAGGTTATCCTCGGGAAGGGCAGTGCTACCTCTACGTCTTTGAGCGTTTGGAAGAGCTCTGCGAGCACCCTCTCGGTCACCTCCATCACCTCCTCCCGGCTTACGAAGGAGAGCTCCATATCGAGCTGGGTGAATTCAGGCTGCCGATCCGCCCTGAGGTCTTCATCCCTGAAGCACCGGGCGATCTGGAAATAGCGCTCCATGCCTGAGACCATAAGGGACTGCTTGTAGAGCTGGGGACTCTGGGGAAGGGCAAAAAACTTACCGGGATGAACCCTGCTGGGCACCAGGTAGTCCCGTGCCCCTTCAGGGGTGGAACGCCCCAGGATGGGCGTCTCAATCTCCAGGAAATCCCGCTGCCACAGTACATTCCTGATCACATGCATGGCGGAACTGCGCATCTTCATCGCTTCCTGCAGTCTGGGACTGCGCAGGTCAAGATAGCGGTATTTCAATCGGGTCTCCTCGTGGATTGATCCGGCATGCTGTACATCAAAGGGAGGAGTTTTCGATACATTAAGCAGCTCATAATCAGCCACATAGAGATCGATCATACCCGTGGGTAATGAGGGATTCTCCATTCCCTCCGGACGCATCCTCACCTCTCCCTTTACAGCAATCACATACTGGCTCCTGATCCCATGGGCTGCCCGGTGCATTGCTCCGGAATGTTCAGGATCAAAGACAACCTGGGTCATACCCCATCGGTCGTAGAGATCTATGAAGGTCACTCCTCCGTGGTCCCGGTAATTGGCCACCCAGCCGTTTAGTACTGCAGTCTTACCCACATCGCCTTCTCCCAGGGCTCCACATGTATGCGTCCTCATCAATCTCATCTATATCTCCTGTTGGTTCATCTTCTATGACTGGGATATTCCCATCAGCTCAAAAAGCATCCTGCGGGTCCCCTTGGGATCCGCCGCTCCCTTAGTCTTCTTCATCACGATACCCATAAAGAACCCCACGGCCTTCATGTTCCCGTCC
>SKJE01000075.1 GCA_007116075.1 Spirochaetia bacterium | reverse complement strand
GACAGTACTGCCCATGTGCAGCGGATGCAAGAAAATCCTTGATGATACCGGTGCGTATGTCCCGGTGGATGAGTATATTACTGAGCATACAAAGCGTGATATCTCCCATGGGCTTTGCCCCGAATGTATCAAAAGGCTCTATCCTGATATGTCCGAACAGCTGCTGGCGGACCACGAAAAAGACTTGCATCAGTAATACATGAACTTTGGGAGTAATACATCTATGGATATCGGATATAGATCATGTGAGCTCTGTCCGCGACGGTGCGGAGCCGACAGGACCCGGGGAGAACTGGGATGGTGCAGATGCGGTGATGAACTGCGACTAGCCTTTGGAGGACTCCATTTCGGTGAGGAGCCTCCCCTCAGTGAACCCGGCGGATCGGGTACGCTCTTTTTCTCCGGATGCCCTCTGGGTTGTCCCACCTGCCAGAATATCCAGATCTCTTCAAGACGTGATTCCTTGGGAAAGGGAATATCAGAAAAGGAGCTGGCTGATCTTTGTCTTGATCTTCAAAATAGGGGTGCGGAGAATATCAACCTGGTGACAGGAACACACTACATACCCTCCCTGGCAGCTGTGTTACACGATGCAAAACAGCGGGGCCTGGAGATCCCCATTGTCTGGAACTCATCCGGCTATGAGCGCCCTGAAGCGCTTGAGCTGATACATTCACTAATTGATATCTATCTTGTTGACTTGAAGACACTCAATTTTGAAACAGCAGGCAGGTTCTGCGGACATCCGATGTATCCAGAGGCAGCAGAGGATACCCTGAGATGGGTTATCTCACATACCCCGGCGGACTATCATAACGGGCGGCTGGTAAAGGGGGTCATCCTCAGGCACCTGCTGTTTCCTCATGAACTTGCCAGTACCAGAGAGGTGCTCCGGTGGTTCTCTCTCAACGGAGGGGATGCACTGCTCTCCCTCATGCAGCAGTTTATCGATCCCCTTGGGGTCCTGAAGGCGGACTGGGAAGCGGAGGGTGATCTTTTGGACATGCTTGATGAGTTCGGCATCCAGAAGGGATTCATCCAGGAGCTGGGAGACGATGAGCTCTGGATGCCTGATTTCAACAGGTTAAATCCCTTTCCGGAGACCTTCTGCAAACCAGTTTGGAACTGGAATGGGTGAGGCGAATCCTACCATTCTGGGCCGATGGTTGTCCCGATAAATTCACGGTGCTCCAAAATACGCAGGGTATTTTCAATATCCCTTCCTTCAGCAGCAATTACTTCGAGGGAGATCTCACTGGCCCGCTTTGCGGCGATCGGATCGAAGGGAACATTCTTGCCGGGCTCCCACCGGTCTCCGACCATAGCGCGAAATTCCTTCCATCCTATATGATCGAGGGCAGTCGCTGAGGGATCCAGCTTCGGATCTGCTGAATACACCTTCGGGATATTCGAAAGATTAATAACCCGTTTTGCCCCAAACCGTTCTGCAAGGACCACCGCGTCATTGTCTGTAGAGAATCCCGGCTTCCATCCTGCCGCAATGAGGACCTTCCCGGAGAAGGAGAACCGTGCAGTAGGGTCGGTGACGATAACCGGACAGCAGAGATCCTCCAGAATGCCGTAGATCAGCTGGGCATTGAGACGAGTTGCCGCTATACCGATCATATCCTGCTGATATGCCGATATCTCTTCAACAACATTCCGGTACGCCTGCTGGTACGAGCGGGCCGGAGCGCCGCCGCCTGTTACCAGTACCAGTTTCTGCTTGCCATGGTTTTCAAGAAAATCACGAACAGCCTGTGCAAACCCCTTGAGAAAAGTGACGTCGACTGCATCGGGTACGATGATGGACCCTCCGAGAGAGATGACTGTTACTTCATCCATTAGTACTCCTCCCCACTTCTATGGTACCTCATTGCTCCTGGATACACCAGATGAAAACAAGGGAAAAGGATTCCCTGTTGAAATTGCTATCATGATATGCAGAAGGTTTCAATCACCCCGGCGTGTTTGGTACTCCATAGAAGCATAAACACATTGATGAGGAGCAGATGATATGAGAAACTTGAATTCCGTACTGATCGAAGGAAATCTTACCAATGATCCCGAGGCCAAAACCGTTGGAAATGGGACAAGCCTGTGCAGATTCAGCATCGCCTACAACAGAAGCTACAAGACAGCAGAGGAACTGCGTGATGAAGTCTCGTTCTTCAATATTGAGGTCTGGGGTGACAGGGCTGCTCCCTGCATCAACTATCTGCAGAAGGGTAAAATGGTGCGCGTAATTGGGAGGCTGAAGCAGGACAGGTGGGAGACCTCGGAGGGGAACAGGAGAGAGCGGATATCAATCGTAGCCGAGCATGTGGAATTCGGTCCCGGTTCAAAGCAAGCCGTTTCCGGGTAGCTGCCGCTCTTTCCTTTTCCCTGTTTTATTCGTATACTGACTACTATACAGCAATGATGTAGGAGAGGGATATGAGTGAAGTAGTATTGACAGAGAGCAATTTTGAGCAGGAAGTATTGAAGTCGGAAAAACCTGTGCTGGTGGACTTCTGGGCTGCCTGGTGCATGCCCTGCAAGGTTTTGGGACCTATTGTTGATGAGGTGTCCAAGGAATACGAAGACTCCATTAAGGTTGGTAAGCTCAATGTTGATGAAGCCGGCGATGTGGCGGCTAAATATAATATCATCAGCATCCCGACGCTGATCTTATTCAAGGACGGAAAGCCGGTAAATCAGCGGGTAGGAGCAGGCTCCAAGAAAGCCATTGTTGATTTTATATCAGAGTATATCTAGATTCAGAACCTTACGGGTCTGGTATGTAGGGCTGGGTGTTATTCTCCCAGCCGAAGGTGGCTCCTCTTGTGGGAGCCGTGATCCAGTCCCTGTTATGCCGGGTATAGGAATCAGGAAGCCTACTCATGGATCGTGTAGCGGTTGAGTAGGTAGAGGGAATTCCATCCTCGGGACGAACGTGATCCGCATGGGCATCCCATCCGCCCATGCGGCACAGCCTCATTACCTGCTGGAGCATCAAGGTTGACCCGAATCCCCTGTAGCGCTCATCAGAATCAGAAGTCCTGTTACTGTAGAACACTCCGTCCATTAATGCTCCCTGGGGGGTATAGGTAACCGTAATGACCCCGTTGTTACCGGAGAGACCGATGCCTTCGGGGATGAAAAAATCCCAGGCTTCATCGTGGGTGCCGACAGCACTGCTTTCGGCGGTATGTTCCAGTTCATCCTTTACGGAACTGCTGTCGGGATGTACATGGAGAATGATGTAGGATCCCTTTTCTACATCAACAGCAGGGAGTATCTTGCGTTGCCGATACTCCTGGGGAGTTCCGTCATAGCAGGTGATTCCACCGGTATTTCCTGATGCGGTTACAAACAGCTCGATTCTGTCAGGGTGTGCGTTACTGCCCCGGGAGGTCAGCTCATTGATGATCATCTCTGCAGGGTTCGGGTTGAAACCGTAAAGGGCTATTGAGAGCTGCAGGGAGGATCCCCCTGCACCCGAGAAGGTTCCCTGAAGCATATACTGTTCTCCCCTCTCAAGGGCTGAGGTGAACGTGAGCAGCAGGGTGCTGTCCTCCTGCTGTACCCGTGAGACTCCGATACCCCTGCTGACCTGCAGCATGGAGGGATCTGCTTCGGCGGGACGGTCAAATACAAGCCGTGCTGTATCGGTTCCGGTCATCTCAGCAGATACAAACCGGGGAGGAAGCATCTCCCCGATAACCACATTCCGCTGGTCCTCGGGAAACCAGCAGCCGGATCCGGCTAGGACCCACACAAGAATTACCCATTTCATCTCTGTCTCCTCTTGGTATAAATGAATGATAAGAGATCTCTTTTTATTCAATTGGATGGATGATTTCTTGCAAAAAATGGGTCAATGCCCGATAATATCCTATACTGATTCCAAGGGGAGATGCTTATGTGCGGAATTATCGGGTATACCGGTCCACGGAATGCTGCGGATGTGCTGGTGGAAGGGCTGAAGCGACTTGAGTACCGGGGATATGATTCTGCAGGAATCTGCATAGCCCAGTCCGATAGCCTGAAGGTCCTCAAGCGGGCTGGAAAAATTGCCGTGCTCCGGGAAGCCCTGGACGACCAGTTTTCCGGCACAACCGGTATCGGTCATACCAGGTGGGCAACCCATGGTGAGGTGAACGAGACCAATGCCCATCCCCATCTTGACAGCAAAGAAGAGTTTTCCATTGTACATAACGGTATCATAGAGAATTATCAACAGCTGAAACAGGGACTTGAACATGAGGGAGTAACATTCCTCACCACAACTGATTCCGAGGTAATAGCGCACCTGATAGCAAAACATTACCAGGAAAGCCTTGAACAGGCAGTGCGGGATACCCTCTTTCTCCTGAAGGGCACATACGGCATCGCGGTGATGAGCTCCCGGGAACCGGGTAAGATTGTGGGGGCAAGAAATGGATCTCCTCTGGTGATAGGGGTGGGGGACGGTGAAATGTTTCTCGCCTCCGATGTTACCGCTGTCCTGGCATATACTAAACAGGTGGTCTACCTGAATGACGGTGAGATGGTCACCATCACATCCAGGGAGTTCAGGACCCAGGACCTGCATGAACGAATCGTGCAGAAACAGATAGAACTGATTGACTGGGAACTGGAACAGATTGAGCGCCAGGGCTATAAGCAGTTTATGGAGAAGGAGATCCACGAGCAGCCTGAGTCAATCAAGCGGGGTTTTCAGGGCAGAATCAACTATGACCAGGCAACCGCTCACCTCGGAGGGCTCAATATGAGTCCCCAGGAACTTCGGGAAGTGGAGCGCATCAGGATTATCGGAGCAGGAACTTCCTACCATGCTGCAATGATCGGAAGCTACCTCCTGGAGCAGATTGCCCGTATTCCCTGCTCTGCTGAGCTTTCCTCGGAGATACGCTACCGTAATCCAGTGGTGGAACCCAAGTCACTCTACATTGCGGTATCCCAGTCGGGGGAGACTGCTGATACCCTATCGGCTATGAGGGAGCTCCAGCGCAAGGGTGCCCGGGTACTCGGCATATGTAATGTCGTGGGATCCACTATTGCCCGGGAATCCGACGGCGGAGTCTATCTCCATTCCGGACCTGAGATTGCAGTTGCTTCTACCAAGGCTTTTACCTCACAGCTTACCATCTTCTATCTGCTCAGTCTCATGTTCGCCCGACAGCGTCACTATTCTGTCGATGAGGGACAGCAGTTCATCCAAGCTATTGAAAAGGTCCCTGAGCAGATAGGGGCCGTGCTTGCCCAGGCTCAGCAGATTCAGGATATCGCCCGCAGATACTCAGGAGCCAGGAACGTGCTCTTTCTCGGCAGGGGTAAGCTCTTTCCGGTTGCCCTGGAGGGGGCGCTGAAGCTCAAGGAGATCTCCTACATCCATGCAGAGGGCTGCAGTGCCGCTGAGATCAAGCACGGGCCCATAGCCCTTATCAATGAGGAGACGCCGAGCGTCTTCCTTATAGGGGATGATTTCCTGAGGGAGAAGGTGCTGTCCAACCTCAAAGAGGTCAAGGCCCGCAAGGGTAAGGTGATCGCCATAGCTGTAGAGGGAGATCAGGAGGTTGCCGACCTGGCTGATGATGTTATCTTTGTCCCCCATGCCTGGGAATGTATGTATCCCTATCTCATGGTGGTTCCCCTGCAGATGCTCTCTTTTTACTGCGCCCTTGAACTTGGGTGCAATGTTGATCAGCCGAGGAATCTTGCCAAGAGCGTCACTGTGGAGTAACACCCGCGATGGATGCTGCTCTCTCCGGTTATGGGAAACATCACAACCTGCTCGCCTAGATCCTGAACTCTGGAACACATACCCCATGATTACCTATGGCAATCATGGGGGTTTTCTCATACAATAATGGTGATATTCGTGTTAAGGAGATGATGCGTATGGCTACCCTGTGGCAGAAGGAATATACCGTTGACGCACTGATCCATGCCTACACCGTAGGCAGGGATTTTGAACTGGATCTTGATCTGGTACGCCCTGACTGCGCTGCTTCTATAGCCCATGTCCGAATGCTCAAGCAGATAGGTATTCTTGACGACCGGGAGGCGGCAGACCTGGAGGAGACATTGATGAAGGCCCTTGTCATGAGTGAGGAGGGATCCTTTACCATCACCCGTGAGGATGAGGACTGCCATACCGCTCTGGAAGGATTTTTAGTCAGTCAGCTGGGAGATACGGGAAAAAAGGTGCATACCGGAAGAAGCCGCAACGATCAGGTTCAGACCGCTTTGAGGCTCTGGATGCGGGACATGCTGCACCAGACCATTGAAGCAGGATGGTCTCTTGTTGAACGAATTCACCTGTTTTCCCACAGACATATGAGAACACCTATGCCGGGACGAACCCACATGCAGATTGCCATGCCCTCATCGGTGGGACTCTGGGCCGGCGCATACGGCGAAGAACTGCTGGATGAAATAGCCCATCTCTTTGCGGTGCTTGAGATCATAGATCAGTGTCCCCTCGGTTCAGCCGCAAGCTACGGAGTCCCTCTACCCCTGGACCGGGAGATGACCTCCCGGCTGCTCGGATTCTCCCGGGTACAGAACAACGTGCTCTATGCGAATAACTGCCGGGGTAAGTTTGAGGCGGTGACAGTAGACGCCCTGGAGTACATAGCCCTGACGCTTAGTAAGATAGCCCAGGACCTTATGCTGTTTTCCCTGCCTGAATTTGGATATTTCTCCTTGCCTGATGAACTGTGTACCGGTTCAAGCATCATGCCCCAGAAGAAGAATCCCGACGGCCTGGAACTCACCCGATCGAAGGCCGCCCTTGTGGCAGGCTATGCTGCATCAATCAAGAATGTGATCAGGTCCCTTCCTTCGGGATATAACCGGGATTTTCAGGATACCAAGGAACCCTTTATGCAGGCATCCCGAACGGTCTTTCTGATGATCAAGGTGATGGACCTCACATTCAGCAAGCTGCAGGTTCATGAAGATGCACTTGAGAAGGCTTTTACGCCGGAGATCTACGCAACCGATGCGGCAATCTCCATGGCACGTTCAGGGATGAGTTTTCGGGATGCCTACCGTAAGACCGGATTAGATAAGGATACCTGGATGCTCAAGGATCCAAGAAAAGCCTTAGAGGAACGGACGTCCCAGGGAAGTCCGGGGAATCTTCGTCTTGATATCATGGAGAAAGAACTTGACCGGCTGAAAGCCTACGGGAGAGGGTATACCGCACCTGCCGGGGAAGCCCTTAAGAAGCTTCTCGGCAGGGAGGTTCGGTTTTTTAGTGCATAAACTCCAGTGCCTGGGCGACGTTGATGATATAGTCACCAATATGCTCCAGGTGCTTGAGGTAGTCAATCAGGCAGAGCTCTGAACCGACATCTGAGCCCTCCTTGATCCGCTTTTCCGCTGCAGCTTTGAGGGCGTTGCGGGTTTCGTTGATCTGGTATTCAAACTTTTCTGCTTCCTCAAGCTCATCGTCGCTGATATGCCGGTCAAGTTTATCCTTTACAAAGGTGATGAATTCAAGGACCTGTCTGTTGTACTCAATAATCTGGTTATGGGCTTCCTCCTGGAGGAGCATTTCCTTGTTATACTTCCGCTCAGTAAGGAGTACAAGGCTGAAGGTGCTGTCGGCAACACTCTCCAGTTCATTGACAATTCTGAGCAGGGCATTGACGTTATCGAGGCTCACATCGGTCATGCTGTCCCCGACAATGTCGGAGAGAAACCGGGTAAGCTCAAACTGCATCTGGTCAGAATAATCTTCGACTTTTTTCAGTTCCACCACCTCTTTATCGATATCCCGGTCGGTATGCTCATAGATGTGGGCGTACCGGTTAAACATATCTGCAACGATTTTAGCCATTCTGGTGGTTTCATCCCTGGCCTTAAGCAGATAGAGCTCCGGAGTGTCCTGGAGGGATGAGCTGATATACCGAAACTCATATTTCGTATTGATATCTGCAAGAGGTTCCTCCCCAGGGAGGATTCGTTTCACCAGGTTGGCGAAATGGCTGACAAAGGGAAGAAATATGAGTGCGTTGGTGACATTGAACAGGGTATGGAACATAGCCAGGTGGATGGGGATATTTGCCGCCACGCTGACATCACCGGGAACAATAAAGTCAATAAATAACAGAAAGGGCCTGAAGAGCACTATAGCCCAGAGGGTTCCGAATGAATTGAACAGGATATGGGCGATGGATGTCCGTCTTGCAGAAATATTTGCGCCTATCGATGCAAGATAAGCGGTTACCGTGGTACCAATGTTTTCTCCGAGGACCAAGGCAGCCGCAGCGGGAAATTCTATCCATCCAGCAAATGCCATGGTGAGAAAGATGGCCATAGAGGCTGAGGATGACTGGACTAGCGCTGTAATGATGATACCCGCAAGCACATATATCAGCATGCTGAAGAGGCTGGTACCGTCGAAGTTGGCAAGGAACGAGAGGAATTGAGACTGTCCTTCAATATCGGGAACGGAGTCCTTGAGAAAACCGAGTCCCAAGAACAGGAGCCCAAAGCCAATGAAAGTCTGGCCGAGGTTTTTGTATCGAAAGACCTTGAAGAAAAACAGAGGAAACCCGATGGCGATAGCAGGAATTGCAAGAGCTGTTACCTGGACCTTGAATCCGAGTACGGCAACTACCCAGCCCGTAACGGTGGTGCCTATATTGGCACCCAAAACAACCCCTATAGCCTGGGCCAGGTTTAAAAGTCCCGCGTTCACAAAACTTATCATCATCACAGTGGTTGCTGAGGAGGATTGGACCAGAACCGTTACGGCGAATCCGGTAAATAACGCGGCTAAACGATTGACGGTCATAAAATTGAGTATGGATTTCATCCGATGACCGGCAGCCTTCTGAATCCCCTCGCTCATGACCCGCATTCCGTAGACAAACAGGCCAAGGCTTCCGACTATGAGCAAAAGCTGATTGATGATATGCATAGCATCGGAATGGTAACAGGCGGCAGGGTAGTGTGTAAATAGAGAGAATCTTCCGCTAGGATAAAATAGTCATTTATTTACTTCCCCGGGGATTCGGCATTCCGGTGCTGGTGGAGGGGTTTTGTCTGATGAAGCTTTTGTGCGGAAGTACTGACTCCCCGGTTTACACCGGGGGAGTCATGATGCCGGCAGGCTGGAATACTTTGAAAAAATCAATATCCATGCGCGCCACATCCTTAATCTTTGCCTGAATGTAGGACCAGACAAGTTCACGCATCAATGATGCAGCCGGCACGATTCGATCTACCCGGTAGGCGTTTGATCCTACAAAGACAAAACCCTGATCCAGTTTTCCCTGTCTCGCACTGTTGAGTGCCAGGGATATGCAGTAATAGGCCTCGTCGGCCCGGCATCCGGCAAGGCACTGCCAGGGGCAGGTGAAGGAGCGTTTGCTGACTTCGGCTTTTTCGAGAAAGGCATTGTTGATTGCCCTGCCCGGCATCCCTACGGGACTTTTTATGATACGGATGTCCTCTTTTTTGCAGTTCACATAGGCTTCCTTGAACCTGATGTCAGCATCGCACTCATGGGTAGCGACGAAACGGGTGCCCATCTGAACCCCGTCTGCCCCGAGCTGCATGATCCGGTAGATATCCTTCCCGGTGTAGATGCCGCCGCCGGCGATGATCGGGATACTGCGGGCGAATTCCTCTGAGTAGGGCTTCAGCGTTTCGGCAACCTGGGGAACCAAATTCTCCAGGGAATATGCGGGATCGGTCAGTTCCTCTTCGCTGAATCCCAGGTGTCCCCCGGCTTCAGGTCCCTCAACCACCACGGCATCGGGAACGTCTTTGTAGATGCGCTTCCACATCTTGAAGATCAGTTCCGTCGCCCTGGCTGAGGAGACAATCGGGACAGCCTTGATGCCGGCTTCCCGCATCTGCACTACCGGAATATTCTTTATCGGCAGGCCCGCGCCCATGACGATCATATCTACCCGCTCTTCAATTGCTGTCTGCACCAGCTCTGAGAAATCCTGGAGGGCAACCATGATGTTCACCGCGATGATTCCTGCACTCGATGCTCTAGCTTTACGGATTTCCCTGCGTAGCGCCCTAATGTTCGCAGATATCCCGTCCTTGAAGTAGTCAGGCTCCATCAGACCGATGGCATTTGCCGCAATCGTTCCGATGCCCCCCTGGTTTGCCACTGAAGAGGCGAGGCCGGAGAGGGAGATGCCGATCCCCATGCCGCCCTGAACGATCGGCAGCTTTGCCGTCAGATCTCCGATCTGCAGGGAGGGGATATCAAAGGATGGAAATTTTTGTTTCACTGAATGGAACAGTGAAATTGCTCGGTCATATGTATTCATTGTTAGCTGCCCCTTTTTTTTGACATTCATATATTAAAGTGTCATATTAATCGGGAAACAGAAATTTTTAAATAGTGAATTATTACTAATATGCATATTTCATCACCGTTTACACCGCTGACACTGCACAATTGGCAAAGGAAGGTGGAGACGATACGTAGCCGTGAACAAACATCCTGGACCAGGAAGGCGCATCATGAATTCATCAAGGATTCCGGTCACCGGTTGGTTCACATTGGTGTACTCTCGACATGCCCTGAGAAAGCTCTGGTTGATTGCACCTGCTTGTTCCTTAACAAAACATATTCCTATGTACGGTAGCGAACAGACCTCATCTGATTTTGGATATATCTTCAACATGAATAGATGCTGGAGCAGACGGGAATCGAAGATATTGCCAGCTATGTTCTACCAGAAGTTCCGGATAAACACGATTTCTTCTGGTACGGGAATATGGGATTTTACCGTTCGACATGATTGGAAAGGATCAAGGGTATACGAAGGAGATGGAACATATGGGTACTTCACGAGTAATTGGAATTATACTGTTTTTTGGCGGTGTAGCGCTCATTGTCGCTGGCATATATGCCACACGGTCCTTAGGTGATTCAGTGCGCACCTTCCTGGGAATGGGTTTGGCCAAAGAAACTCTTTGGTTTTTTATCGGCGGAGCTGCAGCTGTTTTTGCCAGCCTGTTTCTCCTGATGAGTGGACGGAACTAGAAATTGTCCGGCAGCTCGGGACGTGAGAACTGACATCTCAAGAAGAAGCAGATCAGAAAAATGAACCCGGGTTCAATATTCCTATGTTTCTGCCGTATTGCCCAAAGACAGCGTATTATCCATCCCGAAGGTGAAATGCTTGATCTGATAGGAGATGTCCGTTCCATGAATGTTGAAACGAAAAAGTAAAGCATGACGCACTACGCTTCCATGAGATCTGATCGACTTGATAGATCTTTGTTGTATAACAAGATATGTATCATTTTTTTCAGATTAGCTGCAAAAGTCAAGATATGCAAATCAGCGCAATGGTGGTATGCAAAAAAGAGAGCATTTTTTCACTGGCAGAACTTCATCATGTTTTTCCTTCCCTCCTCCTAATAATCACACCCTGGATGATCAATACCAGGGTTGCTGCGGCATAGGGAAAGGCCATCAGCAGTGATGAGGGCAGTTCCAGGATCCCCTGTGCACTGTTTGCTGCAAGTTCAGTGATGCCGAAGAGCAAGGTAGCCCAGAGCACTCCCCACAGGCGTCTTCTTCCCACATAGATTGCCGCCAGGGCAATCCAGCCCTTTCCTGCGGAAATGTTCGGCACATAGGATCGCAGTGAGAAAACGAGCAGCGCCCCGGCAACACCGCAGGCCAATCCCGAAATGGTCAGGGCGGTCAAGCGCAGCTTGAACGGCGAGAGCCCCCTGATCTGGGAAACATGGGGCTGCAGGCCTATAGCCCTGATCCTGAGCCCAAGGGGTGTCCAGGTGAGGAGATACCACATGATGAACACCAGCAGTACCGCCGCAAGGGACAGCAGGGGAATCTGGCCGATCCTGGCAAGGGGTGGGAAGGAATCCGGCCTGAGCACTCCCCGGGTCCCATAGATGACAGATGAAATAGTGGCAATAGTACCGGGAATAAGCAGGTTAAGGCCGAGGCCGGTGACAAAGATGTTGGCATTACCCTTGAGTGATAGGGCAAAGAATATACATGCAACCAGAGCGGCAGCAGCGCCCGCACTGACCAGGCCGAGCAGGGGACTGCCGGTTTCAACGGTCACCACATAGGCGGTGAATGCACCCGTGAGAATCAGGGATTCCAGGGCAATATTGAGCTTTCCCACTACATCCGAGAAGAGGCCTCCGATTGCTGCCAGGAGTATGGGGAGGGTGTAGAAGTAAAGTGCCTGGATCACAGCAGTTCCTCCCGTTTTCTTGATCCGAAGATCCGCAGGGTAACGGTCAGCATGATCATTCCCTGGACGATCAAACCTAAATCATAGGTGACCGAAGCTCCTGCCATGGCAGCAGCTATGCCAATCTGAATATAAGCCATCAGCAGTGCTGCATAGATGGTCATACCGGGAGAGAGTCCTGCAATAAGGGCTACTGCTAT
>SKJE01000055.1 GCA_007116075.1 Spirochaetia bacterium | reverse complement strand
CTACCTCCAGCGGGTATCCGTACAGGGAGAGCGGGGAAACCCCGTCTTCCTACAGCAGGATCTATTCCAAAGGGCTGAGTAGCATAAGAAAGACTGTGCAGCGCCATGAAAAGGCGCTGCACATCATCGGGTCATTGGTCAGTTAACAGCAGAAATAGTGAACACTATGTCGCCGGTATACGTACCGGCTCCTGGATAGGTATTATCCGGTGTTGCACTTGCGGACTCGTAGTAGGAAAAGTTTTCGATCGTAATACCATAGTTTCCAGCCCAGCCGCTGGTAGGACCGATTCCCGCCGTAGGAGTTCCAGCTGCAAAATGATTCGTATCAAGTTTTTTCACAGCATAGGTGATATAACTATCATTTTCGGTGTTCTCCAATGGATTTGCAGCTGCCTGGATCTTCCAGTTGTGAAGCGCCAGTACTTCCAGTGCTTTCCCCAAGTTTACCTCTGGCAAAAACTTGCCGTAGTCAGTATCCAGAAGATCATCATTGTAGATGGTGGGAGTCACGCTTTGGGTTTGATCTTCCGTTCCGGTAAATCGGACAAGCAGAACCTCCGGTGTCGTCGTAGAGATATTCAGGGTGGCTGTGTCAGGGCCGGCGAAAAGAAATCCTCCTGAGAGTACTAGGAGGATCGTCGTGAAGGTAAGTAACTTTTTCATCATGTTTCTCCTTACTTTTTTTAAATTTACTTATCTATTAATATACCGTAACAGGACACAATGTCAAATAATAAAAGAGTTGATAATGCACAATTTATTGCTTTTTTTTACTGCACTTCTGCCTGCACACACCTACCAGCAGCTTGCACAGAACTCAACTTCACCGCTGAGTGTCTCCGGCAGCCCCGGCTGGTACTGGGTCTCCTGTACTTCATGTGATCTGGATACACACCCCGAAAGGGCTGTACTGATCATGATCACCGCAAGGATCAATAACATCTTTTTCATACCTTACTCCTTTACTCAAGTATATATAAAATGCAACCTCTTGGCCAGCAGCAAACCAATCCTCTTGACCCCCCTTTGACTCTCCCCATATACTGATGCCAATGGGATTCATCGGCATAAACATCACCCTCCATATACTCTCCTTTGCCCTGGGTACCGCCACACTCTGTATGGCGGTGCTGTTCCATATACGCAAGAACTATCCCTGGACCAAGTACTTCCTGGTTTTTCAGGCATCCCTGACCCTGATCCTTGTGCTCAATTTCATCAGGACGTTTACTTCATTACTGCTGCCTGCATATCAAGGGTGGACCATGAACCTCTTTCTAGTCCTGCTCTATGGGAGTCTCTCCTTTCTCATCTCCTTCCTCCCCTACTTTTCCACCTGGGTTATCGCACATCCCTGGCGCCAGCCCTACAAAGGGGTCTTCATCACCGCAAGCATATTGTTTTTCCTGCTCTCCCTCGCCGGTGTAATAATCCGGCAGCTCCAATGGCTCCAAAGCATCCTGGTGGCCATCTTCTTCGGTGTGTTTATTTTTACGATTGTTGTACTGATCAGGAACTATGCTGATATCCAGAACCGGGATGCCCGATGGGTGTGCGGATCATATATTATTATGTCGGTGATCATGGTCCCCTTTATGATCCTGGATACCTTCATCGGCCTCCCCCAGGGAATGGGCTCCTTTCCGATCTACTATTTCTGGTTCAGCATGGTGATCTTCATCTATCTTGTCAGCTATTTTGTGCACATCCCGGAAGCGCCGGACGATGTCACCGACCCACTCCAGCTGAAGAAGTTCCATATTACGTCCAGGGAAACTGAAATCATTGACCTCATCCGGCAGGGGCTGACAAACCGGGAAATTGCTGAAAAACTCTTTATATCCCCCTATACTGTGAACAACCACATTGCCAATATCTATGAAAAGACCGGCGTCCGCAGCAGGATCGACCTGCTCAATCTCATGAAGCCCCGTCTCTAGAACTAGTAGAAAGTAACTATCCGGGTAATATAGTACATTCTCTCCATACCATCACAGTCTCTTTATGCCTACTCTGTTGTCAACAGCGAGGAGGCTTACCATGGATATGTGCAGAACTGAACTCCACAGGACCAGCGGAGGCTGGGTAGCCGCACCCGAGGATCTTGAGATCAGTGAAAACCATCATGTCAGGATCAACCTGACATATCGTACTGACCGGGATAGAAGGGATGGGTTGATTATCATGCTCCACGGACTGAATGAACGTAGCTGGGATAAATACTCGCCCTGGGCGGATGAACTCTGCACACAAACCGGTATGGCAGTAGCTATGATGCCCACAGCATTTCACATAGACCGGGGAAAGCCTGAATGGAGCCGGATCCGGTCCATGAAACCCCTGGAACAGCAGCGCAAAGGCTCAAGCCGGATGCCGAAGTCAGTATCCTTCATCAATGCCGCCCTGAGCGATCGAATAGACCGCTGTCCCCAGCGGTTCGTCACCTCCGCCTACCAGACCATGGAGGATGTTATTGATTTTATCAAAGATATACGTCTTGGAGGATATGAACCGATCATCTGCCGGAATACGACGGTACATCTCTTCGGGTATTCCATCGGCTGTTCCATCGCACAGGCTCTTTCAATCTCCAGCGGTGAGCTCTTCGGTTCAGCCAGTAGAAGTGTCTTTTTCTGCGGCGGCTCAGCTCTTACCGACGCACGGCCGGTATCTCCCTATATTCTCGATGCTGAAGCCTTTGAGCAGCTTGATTCGTATCTGCGAACCCTTGCCCGGGGCAATACCAAAGGGCTTCCCACGGCCTTGGTGAATACACCGGGCCTCCAGGCCCTGCGGATGCTCTGCGCCAGGGATTACCTCAAAGACATCCGCCACCAAGCGATGAATAAGCATGCCCGAAAAAGCCTCTACGTTCCCATGGAAGGGGATGCGGTCTTTACGGTACAGCTGGTCAGGGACTTTTTAGGGTCCCTTCCAGCTGCCCTTGAACCCTTCTCCCCTGATTATCCCCACGATCATGTACGGCCCTTCGGGGATTATACAGAATCCCAGGGGGACTTTGAACAGCTCTTCAACAACATTGCCGACTGGTATGCGAGTGCATCAGGTCACAGATCATCTGTGAGACCTCGAGCCGAAGCAAGTGTTCGCTTCTTGTCTGCTGCAGTACCGACACATCCTTAGCATCATCAAAGCGGGAGGGCGTATCATCAGGGAAGAGTCCCTGGTTTGAGGTCACCCCGGGTTTGACCAGGTCAACCCGGGGGGCTACGGTACCTGAGCTGTCCATCCAGGAACGGAGGATATCTGAGCTTTTTACCCGCCTGTCTCCCGTAAGGGCTATCACGGATATACGATCACCAAGACTTAGGAGCTGTTCACGCAGATCGGTCCTGTCGGTGATTTTCACAATGTCATTTTTTATTAAATCACCGCCGAAGAGGGCTGTCAGGGTCGG
>SKJE01000093.1 GCA_007116075.1 Spirochaetia bacterium | reverse complement strand
GATGTGTGCGTTATCCTCAGGATCCCTGCTGAGAATTCCGCGAAATCCATCAATCCGGTCAAATCCCTTGTCGTTCATCCACTGGTCGACACGTTTATTCATGGCTCCGATCACTTCAGGGCCCTCTTTCATCATAGCAGAACAGATCTGCACTGATTTTGCTCCAGCCAGCAGGTGCTTGATCACCGTATCTCCGTCATGAATTCCTGTATTGGCACAGATATCGCAGGAGAGCATCTTTGAAGTAAGAGCCGCCCACTGCAGGGTCAACGCTGTCTCTTCCGGCACACTGATCAGCCCACCGGCCTTCAAGACCATCCGGTTGATGTCGATATCGCTCTTGTAGAACCGGTTAAACAGCACCAGTCCATCAGCGCCATGTTTATCAAGCCGCTGGAAAAAGTTCGCCATTCCGGAAAAGTGAAACCCGATTTTCAGTGCAATGGGTATCGTAACTTCCTTACGCACCTTGGTGAGTATGTCCAGATATACCTGTTCAATATCCTCGCTGGTCCGTTTCGGATCCGAGGGGATGACAAATACATTGAGCTCCAGCGCGTCGGCTCCGACAGATTCAAATCGACTGGCATATTCAATCCAGGACCCGTCATTTCGGCAGTTCACGCTGGCGATTACCGGGATATCAAGGGCATCCTTAGCCTTCTCTAGAGATTCCAGATACGCGTCTATATAGTAATCCTTGCTGGAATGGGAGATGAAGTCATAGGCGTCGGTATGGGAAAAAACATCCATCTGCTGCATCATATGGCGGGAATCACTGTCAATCTGCTCCTCAAAGAGCGACTTCATAACTACCGCCCCGGCTCCGGCATCTTCACATGTTCGGACGCCGTCAAGGTTCTGGGTCAGGCGGGAACTGGCAGCAATTACAGGACTCCGCAAGGTCAGTCCCAAGTAGGTAGTTGTCACATCAGCCATGGGCTCCTCCTTTATGTGAACAGTTCAAGAACTTATTGTACATATCTTTTTGTGTTATTACAACTATACAGACGAGACTTATCCGCAGAAGCACACCCGGGGATTCCGTGCAGCAGCCACATCATCAACCCGTCCAACCTCAGTACGGAGGGGAGCTGATTTCAGTTGTGACGGGTCTTCATAGGCGAGCCTGTGAATATCCTCCATTGCTTCAATAAACCTATCCAGGGTTTCTCTGCTCTCGGTCTCTGTGGGCTCGATCATGAGCGCCTCCTGAACGATTAGCGGAAAGTATATGGTAGGGGGATGGATATTCCGGTCTATCAACGCCTTGGCAACATCCAGGGCTGTAACACCAGTATCAGCCTTGATCCGTTCAGCTGAGAATACACATTCATGCATACATCGTCGGTTATAGGGCAGGTGAAAGGTCCCCTTCAGCCGTTCCATCAGGTAATTTGCATTGAGTACCGCCATCCGTGACGCTTCAGCCAGCCCATCGGACCCCATCACCATAATATAGGTAAGGGCCCGGATGCATATCCCGATATTCCCGTAAAACCCTGAGATCTTTCCAATACTCTCCGGGCGGTTCCAGTCAAAAGCATAGCTTCCCTTTTGGAGTACCACATCGGGAACAGGGAGGAATGGAACCATCCGCTTTGATACAAGAACCGGACCGGAACCGGGACCACCTCCACCATGAGGAGTAGAGAAGGTCTTATGGAGATTGAGGTGAATTACATCAAACCCCATATCTCCGGGACGGGAAGCACCCATAATGGCATTCATATTGGCTCCGTCATAATAGAGCAGGCCGCCTACCCGGTGAATCTCCCGGGCTATCTCTGCAACCTCCACCTCATAGAGCCCCAGGGTGTTGGGGTTGGTAAGCATGATGCCGGCCAGCCGGTCATCCAGGTAGGGTTTCAGCACATCCAGTGTCACAAGACCCCGTTTGTCCGCAGGTACCTCGACCACCTCAAAACCTGACAGATGGGCTGAAGCGGGGTTTGTCCCATGGGATGAGGAGGGAACGATCAGCCTGGTCCGGCTTGACTCCCCCCGGGAGGCAAAGTAGGCGCGGAACAGTTTCATACCCGTATACTCACCATGCGCCCCGGCCATAGACTGGAGGGTTCCCCAGGTCATACCGGTGATCTCACAGAGATCTCCTGTCAGGCGGTGGATGATCTGCAGCATTCCCTGGAGGGTCTGTTCATCCTGAAGAGGATGAAGATCAAGAAAACCCTCCAGTGAAGCCACCTGTTCGTTGACCTTCGGATTGTACTTCATGGTGCAGGAGCCCAGGGGATAGAATCCCACATCGACACAGAAATTTCTCCGGCCGAGATTCTGGTAGTGCCGGATCACCTCCACCTCGCTGAGTTCAGGGAGACCGGTTGTTTCAACACGCAGCAGCGAATCAGGAAGGTCTGTTTCCTGTACAGGCACATCACAACGGGGGAAGAGATACCCCCTCCTGCCGGAGACGCTTTGTTCGAATATCAGCTTCTGGCCATGCATGTAAGCACCTCCTGCATTGCATCGGCATAGCCGTCGAGCTCAGCCCTGGTCCGTTTCTCGGTCACCGCCAGGGCAACAAGTCCGTTGAAGGCCTCATCGAGCTTGCCGAGATGAACACCGGCAAAGTATCCTCTGTCGCGCATGAGCGAGAGTACCTGTTCTGCTTCATCGGATGAAGCAAACTTGAGGCAGAATTCATGAAAAAAGGGCTTAGTGAAGGCCATCTTGATATCGGGAATAGCCTTGAGCCGATTATGCAGATAACGAGCTTTTTGCATACATAACCGGCCGACCTCCGTGAGCCCTTCAGGACCGACACAAGCCAGGTAAGCCGATGTAGCCAGAGCTGCCAGGGCCTGGTTTGAACAGATATTCGAAGTAGCCCGCTCACGCTTGATATGCTGCTCCCTGGCCTGAAGCGTCAGGACAAAGGCCCTTTTCCCTTCGGTGTCGACGGTCTCTCCGACAATCCGGCCGGGAAGTTTTCTCAGCAGGGACTGTCTCGCAGCGATATAGCCTGCAGTGGGTCCTCCGAAGCTTTGTGTAAGACCGAAACACTGGGTATCACCGATTGCTATATCCGCCCCCCACTCGCCCTGGGACGTACAGACGCCGAGGGACATCGGATTTGAACTGATCACGCACAGCGCCTTGTGTTCATGGATCTCATCAGAAAAACCGGTAAAGTCTTCCAGTACACCCATACTATTTGGCGTCTGCAGGATAACCGCCGCTGTCTGGGAATCAAGCATCCGCTGCATCTCCTGAACATCCGTAGCCCCCTGTTTCAGAGGAATAGTCTGGATGGTTATGCCGCTGTCCCGATAATAGGTTTCCAGCACCGCCCGGGTAAAGGGGTGAACCCCCTGGGAAACGAGGATCACGTCGGCTTTTCTGCGTACCTGGAGGGCTATAGCGGCGGCCTCAGCGGCTGCTGTGTGACCGTCATAAAGGGATGCATTGGATACATCCAGTCCGGTGAGCCTGCATATTAGGGTCTGAAATTCAAATATTGCCTGCAGCATTCCCTGTGACATCTCCGCCTGGTAAGGAGTATATGAGGTGGAAAAGGCCGGATTTGCAGTCACCTGTCCCACCGCGGCAGGGATAATATGATCATAGATACCGCAGCCGAGAAAAGATGTCAGCCGAAGGTTCATTCCTGCAGTCCGCTTCATCAACTCCAGCGCCTCATACTCACTCACCCCTTCGGGAATTCCCAATGATCCCTTGAGACGAAGCGGACGGGGGATATCGGAAAAGAGGTCATCCACATGTTCAACCCCGATCGACTGCAGCATCTGGTTCACATCCTCAGGGGTATGGGGCAGATAGGGATGCTGACGATTTCTAAGGGACTCTTCCCTGGACATCGGTTACTCTCGCTCCTTCAGGAAATCTGCATAGGCATCACTATCCATAAGCTCTGCATATTCATCGGGGTCATCAACCTCAAGGGTATAGATCGGGTTCTTAAAAGGTGCCTCATTGAGCAGTTCAGGACTGTCTTCCAGTTTCTTATTCACCCGCACAATCCGTCCGCCCATAGGAGCATAGACTGGTGCGGCAGCCTTGACCGACTCAATACTTGCAACTTCATCACCCTGGGAAAACTGGTCTTCAACCTCGGGCAGTTCAACGTAGACAATCTCCCCAAGGGAGTCCTGGGCATAGTCAGTAATTCCAACCTTTGCCGTTGTACCATCAAGCTGCACCCATTCATGATTTTCGGTGTACCGTACATCATCACGTATTTCTGACATAATCTAGTTCCTCCCAGTCTGCTTTTTATAAAATGGGGTCCGTACCAGCCGGGCCGCCTTCAACTTACCTCGGATATCTATGTGGAGTTCATCACCGAACTTCAGTCCTGTTCCCCGATCTATCAGCACCAGTGCGATAAAACTGCCCAGGGTGGGCGACTTAGTCCCACTGGTGACATACCCGATATCCCGTCCGTCAAGGACAACCCGATATCCATCCCGGGGAAATCCCGAATCGATCATTTCTACACCCCGAAGGCTTCTGGGGATTCCCTGCTGCTGCTGCTTCACCAAGGCTTCCCTTCCCACAAAGTAGTGCTTATCCAAATCAACAAAGGTGCCAAGATTTGCCTCAAGGGGGGTGATGCTTTCGGAGATTTCATGCCCGTAGAGGGGAAGTTTCGCCTCTAGACGCAGGGTATCCCGTGCACCCAGCCCGCAGGGCTGAACACCGGGCAGCTCTGCCAGGAGTCTCCACATATCAGGGGCATCCTCGGCATTCAGGTAGATCTCAAATCCATCCTCGCCGGTATATCCTGACCGTGAGATCAGCAGGGGCATATCCTGGAGAAGCAGGTCATCCCGAAATGTAAAAAAGGGGATATCACGAACCTCCGGCACCAGTTGGGCAAGAAGTTCTTCTGACTTCGGCCCCTGGAGGGCCAGCTGCGCCCAGGCATCGGACTGGTTCCTGATATCCGGCATGGGAGCTCCGCTCTGGGCTATCGGGTTGTCCCTCATAATCCAGTCGACGTCCTTATCGATATTCCCGGCATTGACCACAAGGAGATATCTGGTATCGGATATCTTGTACACCATGAGGTCATCCACGACCCCGCCATTCTGATAGCACATCAGGGTATAGCATATCTCCCCGGACTTTATTGCTGTCACGGATGTGGTAAGCAGCTGCTGGAGGTATCCTTCGGCTTGCTCGCCGTCAACAAGGATTTCTCCCATATGGGATACGTCAAAGAGTCCAGCAGAGGTTCTCACTCCATGATGCTCCGGGATAATGCCCGATGCAAAATGGATCGGGAGTTCCCACCCGTGAAACTCAGCCAGTTGCACTCCCGCAGTATCCCGGTATATCTCAAATAACGGTGTATGTTTCAGTTCCATATTGGTATCCTACCACAGCTTTCTTAGAGAATATAGGGAACTCGTACATTATATGCCTGGTAGACCACAAAGGTCTCCACATTCTGGATCTCAGCGATCTTGACCAGCTCCTTGGTAAAGAAATCGATCAGAGAGTAGTGCTGATCCTCGTCAAGCAGGACCTCTGCAATCAGGTCATACCGACCGGTTACCACGCTTACGGAGATCACCCCTCGAAGCTTGGCTATATCCTTCGCCTTCACACTGAGGTCCATGGTTTTCAGCTTGATGCCCATTATGCAGATCTTATGACCGGGCAGGTGCTCCGGATCAACCAGCCCGGTGATCTGGAGCAGTCCCTCCTCCATCATCTTGTTTACCCTTGAACGCACGGTGTTCTCAGTGATTGCCAGTTCATCCGCAATAGCGCTGAAGGGTTTTCTTCCATCCTGGAGCATCTTTATGATGCTTATATTGGTTTCGTCAATTTTCATACAATCCTTAACCATGTGTCCGGGCAAACTCTTTCATGAAACCGGCCAGGGCTTCTACGGAATCCTCGGGGACGCCGTTATAGATTGAGGCCCTGCATCCTCCGACACTGCGGTGTCCCTTCAGTCCTACCATGCCCTGCTTACCGGCTGCTGTAATAAATTCCTTTTCCAGCTCTTCGGTGGGGAGCCGGAAGACCACATTCATCGTTGAGCGATAGAGCGGATCCACTGGACAGCGGTAGAAATCTCCCATGGAGTCGATTACACCATAGAGAAGACTGGATTTACGTTGGGAGAGTGTATCCATGGCCGCAGCACCTCCCTGGGCCTTTACCCACTCCAGGACCAGTTTGACCGCCCAGATCGTAAAAACCGGCGGTGTATTCATCAGCCCATCCTTCTGTATATGGGCATGATAATTGAGGTAGCCCGGCAGGTCATCCCGGGACCGCTTAGCAAGCTCATCCTTCATGATAATCAGGGTCGCACCGGCAGGACCAAGATTCTTCTGGACCCCGGCAAAGATCATGTCGAATCGGTCGACCGGCACCGGCTTGCTCAGGATATCACTGGACATATCTACAATCAGGGGAACAGACCCGGTCTCGGGCCACTTTTTCCACTGGACGCCCCCGATGGTTTCATTGGAGCAGAGATAAAGATATGATGTTCCTTCGGTGGGCTTCACCGTATCTGCAGCAGGAAGCGTGGTATATCCTCCGGAAGATCCGTCAAAGAGAAGGTTTACCCTTCCTACCTTCTGGGCATCCTTGCAGGCACCGTCTGACCAGGACCCGCTTCGGATATAGTCTGCTCCTGCTTCGAGAGCGAGGAAGTTCATAGGAATCATACCGAACTGAAGGGTTGCTCCACCGCCGAGAAAGAGTACCGAATAGCCCTCCGGAACTCCCAGCAGCTCCCTCACAAGATCAAGGGTCTCATGATAGAGCGCATCAAAGGACTTGCCCCGATGGCTGTTCTCGATAATAGAGATCCCATCGCCCTGGAAATCGACAAGATGTTCCTGCAGCTGCTCAAGCACCTCGATAGGTAGAGCTGAGGGACCGGCATTAAAGTTCAGTTTTCTGTTCATTGAAGTCCTCCTTCCAGAAATTCCTGGATGATCGTACACACCTCATCACCAATACGGGCAAGGTTCTCTCGGCTGTTCGCCCCGATATGGGGGGTCATCAGTACTCGGTCGTTCTTAAGCAGCGGATAATCATCCGGAGGCGGATCGCTGGGCCATACATCCGATGCATACCAGGAGATCAAGCCCCTATCAAGTGCTTCTGCCATGTCCTCGGGTTGAACACATTCCGCCCGGCTGGTATTAATAACCACCGGAGTCTTTGTGCAGAAGCTGATGACAGATCTGTTGAAGAGATGCCTGGTCTCCTTCGTAAGGGGGGTGTGGATGGAGATGTAATCAGCATCCCGCACCGCCTCCTCTATGCTCAGCTTCATATCAGCTGCGTCACTAGCTTGTCCAGAACGACTGTATCCTACCACATTCATGCCGAAGGCTGAAGAGCGTCGGGCAACTTCCCGGGCAATATTACCCTTTCCAATAAGACATAGCGTTTTTCCATAGAGTTCACTACGCTTCAGCTGCTTTTTCAGCCACTGACCGTCTGTCATGCTGACATGAGCTTCAACGAGATGATTCGGCACAGCAAGCATAAAGGCCATGGTAAGTTCCGCCACGGCTATCGATGACGCCTTCGGGGTATTGAGCACTGTTATTCCCCGGGACCGGGCGTAATCGACATCGATCGTATCTACCCCCACTCCTCCCCGTATGATCAGCTTGAGCATGCTGCACCGGTCAATAAACTCCCTTGTACAGCGGGTCTTGCTGCGCACCAGCAGAATATCTGCTTCAGAAATCCTATCGAGATCTTCGCTCACCTCTGCCCATACCCCGAGTTTCCGGGGCAGGGATTCATCAAACGTGTCGGCAATGATAATCAGCATAACACACACCTCCATGATGCCGTTTATATTATCATCCTACTCCCGATATTATCGTATTGTCAATTTTAATATGTGTTTATTTGGCATTTGATAAATTATTTTATATTTATTTGAGCTATAAACAATATGCAACATCTTACAACAAAAGGAAAAAGCCAAAAAAAGACCGTCTGGCTGTGTAGAATACATGCCAAACGGTCCGTTATACAGGGACATATAAGTCCCTAGAAGCTTTTCATTGCTTTTACTTTGCGGAGCTTCTTCATCTGCTTTCGCTCCAGGGCCTTCTGCTTGCGGTTTTTAATTGTTGAGGGTTTCTCAAAGTATTCCCGCTTTTTCCATTCTCTAATGATACCTTCCTTCTCGACCATTCTCTTGAACTTTTTAATGGCCTTTTCCAAAGGTTCGTTATCATCAATGCGTACGTAAGCTATAGCAATCACCCCCTTCAAGCGTGTGAAACAGACTCAATTGCAACTATACCGATTCTGCAGAATTTGTCAATATAGCATCGGCATTGCGATGAATATCCAGCACCGTAAGCTGCAGAGTTTCGGTATTACGAAAGTAGTTTCGCCCGAGACGAAACAACAGGTCGACCCGATCCCCCTGGGAAAAGTCCCGGGAAATCCTGTCTGCGGACCGCCAGAACACAGCAGGCCACTTGTGTGTCCCCGTGGAAACGAGCATCCGTACATGCTGCGGATCAGTATTTCCCATGATGCTTAGCTCATCAATGACTACACCCCTTACGAGAAACAGCAGGGGCGGATGATCCTCACCATAGGGTTCCAACCGTTCTACCAGGTTGATCAGTTCCGGAGTCATCATCCGGAGGGGCACCTCCGCATCAATCTCATACTGGTCGAACAGCTCCGACGGCCGGATACCCAACCCCTGCTCCTGGACCCGTTGAATGAAGTCCTCCAGCATGCCGTGGGGCAAACTGAACCCCCCTGCACACTGGTGTCCGCCGTAGTCCAGCAGGATATCCTCGAACTGGGAGAGAAAGTCCTTTACATGCACCTGCTTGCTGCTGCGCATGGAACCAATCAACTTGTCCTCCAGATGAGCAATTACGATGGACGGCACGTTAAATTTGTTCATAAGGCGGGAAGCAATAATGCCGGTAATACCACGATTGAGTTGTCTGTCCTGTACAACGATCATCCGCTCTCCCGATGCGGTATAGCTTTTATCGGCCTTGGGAAACAGGCGTGTCCAGGCATCATCCCCAAGGCGCTTTCGCTGCCGATTCAGTTCCACCAGCTTATCGGTGAGTTCCTCCTGCTGCTGTGCATCCTCACTGAGCAGCAGTTCCACTGCAATCTCCGGTACACCGAGCCTTCCGGAGGCATTCAGCAGCGGAGATATCTGCCAGCCGATATCAGTGGTGGAGAGCTGTTTGCCCGCAAGGCCCCGCTTAAACAGAAATGTTCTCAGGGATGTCCGTTTCTGCTGATGAAGCACCGCAAGCCCGTGGCGAACCAGGATTCTGTTTTCATCCTTCATGGGCATCAGGTCGGCGACGGTGCCAATGGCCACTAAATCCAGCAAATCCCCGTAGGTCTGGGAAAGTGATGGTTCCTGACGATATACATAGGCAGTGAAGAGAGAGATCAGGGCATCAAGTTCCAATGCATCCCCTGCGGCATACCGGATGCTCCTGCTTCGCCGCACCAGCTGAACCAGGCCCGTTCCCTGCAGCTGGGGAAAGGTCCGCCAGATCTCCGGGGCGATATCAACAAGGCCGATCTCCACTTGGGGACCAAAGGCGCTTTTCAGCTGTCGATGTTCCTGGGCCTGGTCGTAGACCAGAATCTCCCTGCCGATAAGCAGGTTCCAGATTCTCGACTGCTCTGGAGGCAGCACCCCGGGGTTCACCTCCTCCACGACCCGTTCCAGTTCCACCAGGTTCTCTAACAGTGCTGCTTCGATAATGACCGTATCATTCCCCGGTCGGGCATGCAGGAAGACCACCTCCTGATGGTAGAACTTCGTGTAGGAGAATCGAAATGCCCAGATGAATTTTGCAGCAACACCGCATCCTGCAAGATCTTGGAAGGGATATCCCGAACCCTCCATTTTGGGGTTAATAATTGCCACAGCCGGCGGCAGCTGTGCCGAAGGGATATGATGGTCCAGAATTACCGTTTCAATACCCAAGGATTCAGCGTAGGCGATCTCCTCAACATTTGAAATCCCGCAGTCAACCGTGATGATGAGACTGCCTCCCGCCTCGGCAAAGGCGTCGATGTTTGTCCGGGTAATCCCATAGGGTTCATCACCACTGGGCACGCTCCAGGATACGTCGGCTCCTGCCTCTTTAAGAGCCTGAACCATGAGTACGGTCGAGGTCATACCGTCAACATCCCGGTCACCAAATATCCTGATGAGCTGCTGCTGTTCCACAGCTTCCCTAACCCGCTCTACCGCACTATCCATATCCTCAAAAAGAAAGGGATTGTGCAGAAAGGCCAGGTCGGTTTCCAGATAAAATTTCATCTCCTCCCCCAGGGCAACCCCCCTCCGGGCGAGTATCGATGCGGTAACGGGGTCCAGGATGAAGGTTTCCTGCAGCTCCTGTACATATTCTTTATGGATTGGACGCTTATTCCATCTCACTTCTCTCATACACAATTATTTCCTGAGTGTTCTTTCTGAACATATCGTGTACTGCGCACCTGACGGCTGCAGTACGGACTGGTACAATGCTATGGTCTCCACCCCGAAGGAGCCCCTCGGTGTGCCCTGCCAGCGGGGTTCTTTCAGCAGCCGCCGCAGCTGGGGATAATTCCTGCCTACCCTTCCTATGGTAATGTGAGGAACAAATCGCTTCTTTGTATCCGAAGAGGTAAGTCGGCTGCATAAAAAATACTCCAACTCCCGTAATTTCTCAACCCCTTCGAACACCGGCACCACAAGGACCCTCGGCCGATTTGTATCGGGAAAGGCGGAGACCCCCTCATAGGAAACCTGAAAACCAGGAAAGGTTTGACACGCATCCTCCACAACCGAGGCAATGTCCGGAATTTCCTCCTCCCTGCGCTCTCCAAGAAAGCAGAGGGTAAGATGCATCTGTCGGGGTTTTACAACCCGCACGGAAGGTACATCTGCGAAGTCAGCTGTGTCTCTGAGGATTTCTCTCTTATGCAGCTCAGGCAGACCCACGGCAATAAAGAGTCTCATATCAGCATACTCCTGAGGGTATTGAGATAGCCGTCGGTCACAGAGTCTACTGCCGAAAGCAGAATCCGCTTTAACTGCTCAAGAGAACCGGATTCCAGGCGCACCTTCAGTGCATCCGCTAGTGGAGCCTCTGCTGTATGGTCAAGGTATGCCCGGGCACCCGGAGAGATCTCCATATCCTGTACATCCCCGGGATTGCAGGAGGTACACACAAACATCTGTTCATGCAGATCAAAAAACAGCGGATCCACACGGGTCAATACACGAGCACAGGAACTGCAGTGTCGGGCATCCGAGAGAAATCCGGCTATGATCAGATAGCGCCAGACAAACTGCACCACCACCAATTCCCGGTTCTGCCGCACAGACAGTCCGTCCAGACAGTCACCTACCAAATGATAGAGCTGCTCATACTCACCCCCGCCCGCATAGGTCTTCATAATACACTCGGAGAAGAAAGATGCGGTATATATTCCCTCAAGGCTCTCGGCAATATAATTGCGGTAGATTTCCGGGGTAAAATCTTCAATGGTCCAGTAGTTCCGGACTGGATTATGGTAGAGCAGCGCGGTCCCTGAGAGAAACTGGCTCACCCTGCCGGTAAGGGACCCCTTTTTCGCACCAAATGCAGAGGCCTCCACCATTCCGACTTGCGGAGAAAGCAGTACTACTTGCCGATGCTGTCCAGTGGTCCTTCGATGTGCAAGGATTACCGCTTCAACCGTTATATGACGAGCCATGCCACATGATAAAAGAAGATTCCCCGAATGTACAGTATTGACTTCCCCTGAAAGTGGAGACTTCATATCCCCGAGATTCAGCTGTAACCTTGAAATCATGAGTGTATCCGGCCTTGCCCTCACCGCAGTCCTCTTATCCTCCCTCACCGGTGCCGCGGAGCAGGAGGCTCAGTTTCTGCTGCGCCAGCAGTATGATACCTCCTGCGGATTTGCCGTCACAGCCAGCCTGCTCACGTGCTGGTACGGCTATGAAGTCAGCGAAAAAACGCTCATTGATACTGAACTGGAAGATGCTGAAGACCCGAATTATGTGATCTCTTTTTTTGCTATATCTGAGATCCTCAATAGATACACAGTTGCTTCACAGGGGTTTCATATGGACATTCAAAAACTCCCGCAAACCCTTCAGGATTTCGGGCCGCTTATCTGCTGGGATAATGAAGAGGAGGGGCATTTTTTCCTGCTGCTTGATATCTTCCAGGAGGGTCCGGACTTAGTATATGTGATCGGGGATCCCAGCAGCGGGATCATCTATGCTGACAGAAAGGAGTTCTCCCGTCAGTGGTCCGGCAGAATCCTGGTATCTGCTGCTTCCAGCAGGAACTATCCAGACACAGATCAGCTTCGTACATATTATCGATCGTTTCTGCATACCCATGACGCGCTGTTCGGATTCGGGGCTCTGCGATGATGAAAATACTGCTGCTTCTGATTGGAGGATGTCTGCCCCTTCTGGCAGGGGAGGCCCAGATCTCCGGCAGGCTGGAAATTGAGCCTGACGGCTCCCGGCTCCCCCTGGGATCCGCCGCCG
>SKJE01000074.1 GCA_007116075.1 Spirochaetia bacterium | reverse complement strand
GACTGGGACCGGATCATGACTGTCAATGCCCGAGCTCCCTATTTTGTATGCCGGGAGGCACTTCCTATCCTTAAGACTTCACCCAGCCCGGTCATCATCCAAATTGGTTCGGTAGTAGGTATTAAAGGGTATGTCAACCAGAGCATATACAGCGCATCTAAGCACGCACTGGCAGGATTCACCAAAGCTCTTGCCCGGGAAGTACAGAGCGACGGCATCCGGGTACACATGATCATGCCCGGAGGGGTTGCAACTGAGATGATAAAATCCATGCGTCCTGATATCAACACGTCGGAGATGATTCAACCCCAAGAAATCGCTGACTGGGTACTCTTCCTCGCATCCCGAAGGGGCAATGCGGTGGTCGATGAGCTGCAGATCCGCAGGGCCACTAAGACACCCTGGGAATAGCATCATGAAGCTCAATGACCCCCTGGCACTCTCACCACTGACTGAATCCACTTACTATATTCTTATCTCCCTGGTGGAGCCCCTGCATGGATACGGAATTATTAAGAAGGTATCCATGCTGAGCAAAGGAAGGATTACCCTTTCCCCCGGAACGCTCTACGGAGTTCTGCAGAACCTGATGGATCATCAGCTTATTACCCTTGAACAGGCCGAGCAGCAGGGCCGGAAAAAGAAAATTTATCGTATCACTCCCACCGGGAAGATGCTTGCCCGTTTTGAAATTCTCAGGCTAGCTGAAATGGTCGATCACGGTCGTATGTTTCTAAAAACTGCAGGGCTGACCGAGCAGTAAGTACAGAAAAATTCTGTACAGCATGATCTGTTTCAGTGTATCATGCCCTATCAGAAGGAGATATCTATGGCACGGATAAGAGCTTACAGGAACGATGCCGAAGCGAAGGTGACCGGTACAGCCCGGTATGCCGACGATTACAGTTTCCCCGGCATGCTGCACATGGTACCGGTATACGCTGATTACGTCTCTGCACGAAACCTAGCGGTCAATGGTGCAGAGGCTCTCGCACAACCGGGCTGCATTGCAGTACTTACTGCTTCAGACGTACCGGGAAACTGCCGGTACGGCCAGATTGAAGAGGATTATCCGATCCTTGCGGAAGGAACTATCCGAAGCTGGGGAGATGTGACGGCTCTGGTCATTGCAGAGACCAGGGAGCAGGCCCTCCAGGCAGCTTCTCTTGTTAAGGTCACCGCTGAACCGATGGAACCGGTGCTCACCATTGAGGCGGCTCTGGATCCCTATGCACCGATTATCCCCGAGGGAAAGGACTCAAATATTGTAGTGCACCACCGGCTGCGCCATGGAGACCCCGAGGCTGTCTTCGACCAGTGCGAGCTGGTTATTGAAGAAGATTTTCATACCCAGGTAATCGAACAGGCCTATATGGAACCTGAATCCTGCGTCTGTGTACCCCGTCATGATGGAGTACTGGAGATATACGGCAGTATGCAGCATCCCTTCAGTACAAGAAGGTTTGTATCCTCCTTTCTGGACGAACCCTTTTCAGCTATTGAGGTATATACCATCCCCATGGGAGGCGGGTTCGGCGGAAAGGATGACAACGCCGCAGCAGTCTGCGCCAGGGCAGCCCTGGGTGCCCGGATAACCGGCAGACCGGTGAAGCTTACTTATAACCGGGAGTGGTCGGTCCGGGAAACCTATAAGCGACATCCCTACAGAATGCATTATAAGATGGGATTTTCAAGTGAGGGAAAGATTGAAGCTGTTGAGACTACTATGTATGCAGATTCAGGAGCCTACCTGTCGGTAACTCCCTGGGTCACCTGGCGATCAACCGCCCAGTGCTGCGGCCCCTATGGAGTGGAACATGTGAAGGCCGATGTCTACGGTGTTGCCACCAACAATGTTTTCCGGGGAGCCATGCGCGGGTTCGGAGCACCCCAGGTAAATTTTGCTGTTGAGCAGCTCATAGACATAGGGGCCCATCGACTCGGTATTCATCCCCTGGGCATGAGACGCATGAATATGGTCAAGCAGAACGGGGAGACGGTTACCGGCCAGATACTCGATAAGCACACCGTCAGTTTGGAAGAGGTGATGAACAGTGTGGTCCATCACATCGGCTACCGGAAAAAGTATGAACAGTGTTCCAGGGGAACAAGCGATAACGATGAGCTCTACGGCATCGGGCTCTCTGTAAGCTATCGCGGATCGAGCCTCGGGGCTGAGGGGATGGACTACTGTTCCTGTGTCATTAACGGTCAACATGACGGATCAATCCTGTTGGAAACAGGAATCCATGAGAACGGGCAGGGATCGGAGTCTGTGATGATGCTCATCCTCGCTGAAGAACTCGGTATTGACCGAAAACGGATACGTTACCGGAGATCCTCTACCAGTACGATTCCCGACAGCGGTACCACCGTTGCCACCAGGGGGACTATCATGGGAGGCAGTTCAGTCGTTGTTGCGGCACAGAAGCTCAAGGAACTTATTTCCTCCCATATAGCCCAACGGCTCAAGTGCAGCAGTGATGAGGTCACCTTCCATGATGATAAAATATGGGGGCTCACCTATGACAACAGCCTGACCTGGGAAGAGGCTATGAAGGAGCTGTATCTGCAGCGGGTTGCACCCTATGCCTTCGGCACCTACCAGGGCCCTGACGTGAGCTGGGATGACACCACCGGCCAGGGAGATGCCTACTTCACCTATGTCTACAGCTGCCAATGTGCGGAAGTGATGGTGCATAAGCATACCGGGAAGATCAGGGTAACCAATGTGGTCGCCGGACATGACGTGGGCAAGGCGATCAACCGTGCCATGGTCCTGGGACAGATGTACGGGGGGATTACCCAGGGAATCGGGATGACCCTCATGGAGCAGGTGCAGGAGGCCGGCGGGAAAATCACCAACTTGAACCTCGGCACCTACCGCATCCCCCGGTCCACCGACATACCTGAGATGGAGGGAATCATCATCGAACATTACGATCCTCTCTCCCTGACCGGTGCAAAAGGGATTGGAGAACCGGCAATTGAACTCATCGCCCCGGCCATTGCCAACGCGGTGTACCATGCAACGGGTATCCGCTGCACCTCACTCCCCCTGAAAATTCGACCGGAGGACCTTTCATGAATACCATAACCATCAACGGCAGCGAGTATACGCTGAAGCAGCAGGATATGAAGCGCTCCCTGATGCGCTATCTCAGGGAGGATCTTCTGCTTACAGGAACGAAAAATGGATGTGACGCCGGCATGTGCGGCTCCTGCACCGTCCTAGTGGACGGAAAAGCACTGCGCTCCTGTACCCTTCCCCTGGAGCGGGTGATCGGCAAGGAGGTCCTCACCATTGAGGGACTGAAAAGTCCTTCAGGAGAACTCCATCCGATCCAGCAGTCCTTTATTGATGCTGGTGCCCTGCAGTGCGGATTCTGCACTCCCGGCATGATCATGGCTGTCTACGGTCTGCTGAAAGCCCATCCGAAACCGACCCGTGAAGG
>SKJE01000164.1 GCA_007116075.1 Spirochaetia bacterium | reverse complement strand
GCGCAGGGTACGAACCTGCTTTATTGAGCTGCTGGAAAACCTTCCAGAACATGTTTTCACCCGGCAGCTGCTGGATATCCTCTCAGATGATCAAGTACACCTTCCCCCTTTGCTGCAGGTTAATACACAGAAAGAAGTTGATATTGTAAAGACAATACTGCGGGACACCCAAACTCTCCTCAGTCTCCCGGGATCAACAGGGCACAACTGGACCCTGAGACAACTGAGCATCAATCTGTTCCATGATTCTAAACGAATTGAGTATCTGATTGCTTCAGCAGATACCTTAGTGAAGAAACTCACAGGCTTACATATCACTGAATCTCTGGGGCTGACCCGCTCCTACCCGGATACTACCTGCGCGCTCCCCGGGGCTTTCGCTTTCTCCGACGGAAGACAATGGAATCTGAACAGATGCAGCATCACTCTTCCACCGGCAACCCTGGACGGTATCAAAGCATACATCCCCGGAGAGGGTAACGAGCAGATCCTCCTGCTCGAAAATAAGGAAAGTTACTATACCCAGTTGTTTTCCCAAAAACACTCACCTTTCTCAGGATATCTCTATCTTGGAGGATTCCCCAATGCTGCAGATACGGCACTGATTGAACTGCTCTCGCAGTCCGGAGTCAACCTTTTCATTTTCTGTGATCTTGACCCGTCAGGTCTGCTTATTGCCCAGCAGGTGATTCGGCAGTGCACTGCACCGGTTACGCCCTGCCACATGGATGTTTCAACCTACGAGCATTATCTTGCATACGGTTACCAGCTCCAGGACTCTGAGCTGAATAAACTCTCAAGTCTTGAAGAGCCCCGCCTGCAGGATATTGCCGCATTGATGCTGAAAAGCAAGAGAGGCATTGAACAGGAGATCATCCCAGTCTGAATTCATGAATATCAATGTCGATAAAGTCTTTCACAACAACCTGAGCCTGTGATACCATATATTCCATGAGAAAGAGAATCGTACAATTGACAGATCTTCACATAACCTCGGCCGGGGAGTACCCCCATGGGTATGATTCACGTCAAACCTTTGTAACCACCCTTGATCTCATAGAACGTGTTCAACCTATCGATATGATAGTAATCACCGGTGATATCGCCCATTATACCCTTGATGGGTCCATCTGCTCCTGGGTCAGTCTTCACCTCTCGTCCTATCGTGTCCCGGTGTACTATACCCCGGGGAACCACGACCTTCCGGATCTGCTGGCAGATACAGGTTCATATAACGAAGGACTGAAGGGAGGAGAACTCTTCTACTCCCTTCAGTTGGATGACCGAAGATACATCTTTCTTGATACCTCCGGCCACAGCGTATCGGATAAGCAGCTCTCCTGGCTGGCCTCAGTATTGGCGGACTGTTCTCATACCCATAAACATCCGGTCATATTCATGCATCACCCCCCCTGCCCTGCAGGTTCACTGTTCATGGACAGGAAATACCCCTTCAGGGGAAGCGAAGCCTTCGGGGAGGTCCTCCAGATCTATAATGATGTTATTCCGGTATTCTGTGGTCACTACCATATTGCTAAGACCATTATCTGGAAAAATGCTGTAATCCATATCACTCCGTCAACCTGTTTTGAAGTCGATCCATTTTCTGAAACCTTCTCCCTTGAGTTTGCTCCCTCCGGGTTGAGGGTCATTGATATCACCAATGATCACATCCAGTCATCGGTACTGAGGGTATAGAACACCATGAAACACAAGCATTCTGACAAACGGTTCCACAGCCCCTTCTACTACCATTTCCAGGACGGACTGCTTGATGTATTCATCGGAATCATCGTAATGCAGCTGGGACTGACCCGGCTCTTTGAACAGCTCAGTCTCTTCGGGGACTATGCCCTGCTGGTTGCATTTCTCATCTGTCTTGTATGCTACATTACCCTGATTATCCTCTGGAAGGTGTTGGTCCTTCCCCGGCTCTCCTACACATCCTTCACACCGGTTAAGAAGAGGAATTTTCATCTCTTCTTTCTCTTAAGCGCCGTTATCCTGCTGCTGACTCTCACTGCTGCACTGATCTTCTCCCAAAGCCTGAGCCGGGCATCTATGTTCCGGCAGTCTCTCATCCAGGTATTCCCCATCATTATTGTCCTCGGTACGGGAGCTTTCCTGCTGGAGCTCGGGAGGGTATTCCTCTACACCGCTCTCATTATTGCAGCCTTGCCCTTCGGCGGATACATCGGTGTACTGTCAGGAGTTCCGCTGCTTCACCCGATTATCATGCTCGTCGCTTCACTGGTGATCATGACATCCGGGATAATACGCTTTGTGCAGTTTCTTCGCAGATGACAGTTGCCTGAAAGCACTACGCACTGTATCATGTATATATGGGATCATGCAGTGTACCAAATGAATTCCTATGCAGACACAGCCTATTCGGCGGGCTTATTACCGAAGAACTTGAAATTCTGCGGCCATACCTTGAAGAGAGACACTATGACACAGGAGCCTATCTGCTTACCCAGGGAACACCCAACAATCGGGTATTCTTCATTGTCTCCGGCGAAGTAGTTATTCAGAAACATAGTGAATCAGAACAGGAAAAGGATCATACCCTTGCGGTGATGCAGGAGGGAGATTCCTTTGGTGAAATGGAACTGATCGACGTCCAGCCCTGTGCTGCCTCTGCAGTGGCCGCAGCACCTACCCGGGTTATCACCCTGACAAATGGAGATTTATATCAGCTGTCGAAAAACCACTTGAAGACCTACACCATGATTATTATGAATCTCGCCCGGGAGATCAGCAGAAGGCTGAGAAAAGCCGATGAAAAGCTGGTGCTGGGACTGTATACAAAAAAGAATACATAAATCTGAGGCCCGCCATGTCATTTGCTCGGGGAAAACATATTCTTATTACAGGAGCTAACTCAGGCATTGGGTTTGAAACCGCCTGCAGCTTGGCAGGTGAAGCTAAGCGGCTCATACTTATCTGCAGGGATGCACAGCGGGGGGAAGCTGCTGTATCGGCTATCCGCAGCCTTGTGCCCCATGCCGACCCAGTGCTCTATCTGGCAGACCTGTCTTCTCCCTCTTCAATACAGCAATGTGTACAGAGCATCGAAGCCCGGGAAGATCATCTGGATATCCTGATCAACAATGCCGGAGGGATCTTCTTCTCACGACGTGAAACTGATGACGGACTGGAGTACTCATTTGGACTGAACCACATGGGCTACTTCCGCTTAACCCGGCACCTGCTGCCCCTTTTGACGGCATCAGGGTCCGCCAGAATTATCAATGTGGCCTCTGCGGCACATCGATACCAGCCCTTTGATTTCAGTGATCTCCACCGGGAACGTTCCTATAGGGGTTTTTATGTGTACTGCCAGAGCAAGCTTGCCAATATGCTCTTCACCCGGGAACTTGCAAAACGAATACCCCCGGACAAGTTCTCCGTAGCAGCACTGCATCCAGGATTCATCAAATCGAAGTTTGCCCAGAACTCACAGCAGTTGGGGGGCAGACTGTTCCAGCTGCTGG
>SKJE01000003.1 GCA_007116075.1 Spirochaetia bacterium | reverse complement strand
GCACCTCTTCACCGGTCCGGTTTCCCCTGGTGGGATAGCGGGTATGGCCGATCCCGATGGTGCCGGTAAGGCGCTGCATATGCCGGGGTTCGAAGATGTCCTGGACAAGTCCCATGCCCCGTTTGACATGCAGCTGTTCGTTGCAGGTGATGATTCCCGCAGCATCCTGACCGCGGTGCTGGAGCTGGATGAGACTGTCGTAGAGCTCTCCGGCAACCTGGTCATAGGAGTAGATGCCGACAATTCCGCACATACTAACTTCTCCCGTCGGCAAGCCGGATGATCCGAAGGGCCGCCAGGGCGGCGTTTCCGGGATCAAGGACCGTCAGTACAGGGGTGCTGCTCGGCATCTGCAGAGTGGAGTGGATGTTCACCAGCATATCGGTTTTATCAGCGAAGGGGGGGCAGGCGATCACCGGCTTGGTGCTGTTGGCACCTACGAACCCGGAGAGTGCATTTGAGCGGCCGGCAATCGTGATATAGATCACCGGCTGTTCGTCCCACTCCTTGATGATTTCAAGCACCCGCAGGGGCTGCTTATGGGCGGATGCGGCATAGGTGGTATAGGGGATCTTCTCCTCTTCAAACTTCGGCGTGATCTTTTCGGCGTGGAACCGGTCAGACTCGGATCCCATGATGATGACTATATGCATAATATGCTCCTTTTTTTACAGCAGGTACTGCAGATTACGGATGATCCGTTGATCCGCAGGCAGGGTGACCTCCGGGAATGCGCACCCGGGGAATGGTTCATTGGTGATTGTTTCATACAGCTGGATATACCGGAATGAAAGTTCTTCAATCAGGTGGTCCGGGGCTTCAGGGAGCACCTCGTCATGGTAGGGATCACAGCGGTCCCTGAACCATAACCGGAGGAATTCCTTGTCAATATTATCCGGGGCCTTGCCCTCTGCCAGGCGCTGTTCATAGGTGTCGGCGATCCAGTACCTGCTTGAGTCGGGGGTATGGATTTCATCAATCAAGAGTATCTCCCCGTCGGCGTTGCGGCCCATCTCGTACTTTGTATCCACCAGGATGAGTCCGTGTTTCCGGGCAGTCTCCTGTCCGAAGATAAACAGCTCCATTGCCTTGGCACAGCAGTATTCCCATTCATCTGCGGTCATCCAGCCTTCAGAGATGATCTCCTCCGGGGAGATCGGCCGGTCGTGGGCTTCCTTGGTGGTCGGTGTGATTACCGGTTCATCCAGCTTCTGGTGCTGGGTAAGCCCGTCGGGGAAGGTGATGCCGCAGTAGGTCCGCTCTCCCTGGTTGTACCGGGTCCAGAGGGATGTCTCGGTTGATCCGGTCAAATACCCCCGCATGACGAACTCTATTGTGAAGGGCGTGCAGGTTACCGCCTCAGTCACCTGGGGATCCGGTATACGGATCACATGGTTGCCGATGATATGCCTGGTACGTTCAAACCACCAGGCGCTCACCAGGTTGAGCACCTGTCCCTTAAAGGGGACCGAGGCGATGACCCGGTCGAAGGCGCTCTGCCGGTCTGTTGTGACAAACACCAGGCTCTCTCCGGCCTGGTAGCTGTCCCGCACCTTCCCTACCTTCTTTCCCGGCAGGGGAATCTGTGTCTCGGTGAGGGTATTCCTCAGGGCTTTGCGGATCTGGGATTTGCAGAGCGTTTCATCTGTTTTCATAACTGTACCCCTTATATGCATGTGGATTCATGAGTATATGGCTGTCGAGAACTCCCTGGACGTCCCCCCGGACTGACCAGAGGATTCCCCGCTTGATTGACTTGATTTCCCTGCAGCCGAACCGGCTGACCAGGGACTGGCGGGAGTGCATGCCCCGGGGGTCCTCCCGCTCCCGGATGAGCAGCTGGACCGCTCCGTCCCGGGGGGAGGGAGGACTCTGCTGTTCCTTATTGCTGTTGTAGAGCTCCCCGCTTGCATGGATGATCTCCATAAGCTCCCTTCGGCGCTGGTCTGGTGTATCCGGTTCAAACTGGATTTCCCAGTGGATACGCCGCTGCAGCGTCGTGGAAATCCCGAGTCCAGTTACCGCCGACTCGACGCTGATCGCTTCATTGTCGGTGATGATCTGGCGGATCACCAGCGCCATAGAGGCCTCTGACGGTTCATAGGTCTCGAGGGGAGGGTACTGGGTCCGTTCCATGACCGGTGAGGGATCGATTGGTGTGATCCCTCCCCTGATATACCCAGCCATGGACTGAAATATCCTGTCCCCGTCGATAGTACGTTCAGGGTGGGGCATCAGGGCAAGGATGGTTCCCTCCCGGTTGGTGATGCCCGCCGCCTGGAGCATGGATCCGTTGGGGTTGACCGGGAACTCATCCCGGGGTGTTCCCGACTCATCGGCATACCTGAAGGGTACCATGTCCCGCTCAGTAAGCATCCGGGCGGTCTCTTCGGGAAAGAGGAATCGACCCTCCCCGTGGGCTATGGGAACAGTGATGCACTCCCCCTCGGTGAAACGGGAGGTAAAGACCCTGCGTGCTCCCCCGGGGCTCACAAGAAGGGTGGACCAGGTGTTGTAGTATCCGGTACCGACGACCTTGCCCTCCTTGATCCTCCGGTTGGTGGTCAGGGCTGCCTCAGGGGGACCTTCGATTCCGCTGAGTCCCGGCACCATACCCGACTCAAGAAGAATCTGTGCGCCGTTGCAGATACCAATGATCGGTTTACCCTTCAGCGCTTCCCTGCAAAGGATCTTCATCATGGGATCCTGCGCGGCAATAATGCCTGAACGGCCCCTGTCCTCATAGGAGAACCCTCCGGCGATCACATACCCGTCCATGGATGATACATCCGCTTCGCAGGTATGCCAGAGCAGCTGTGAGGGTTTCATGCCGGCCCGGGAAACGGCCAGGGCTGTTTCCCGCTGGCAGTTTGTGCCGGGAAACTGGATAATGCCGATGTTCATGAGATCACCTCCCCGCCCGGAGTCCTCAGGATGACCCGCCGTGATCCCTTCACGGTCCTGCCGATGACCGGGCAGCGCATGCCGAAGGCGTCATCGACTATCCGGGTGATTTCCCGGTCCGCCTCCCCGCGGATCACCAGCACCAGGCCGATGCCCATGTTGAAGCTTCGGTAGAGCTCCTCAGGGGAGATATCCCCCTGTTCCTGGAGGAAGGTGAAGATGGGAGGTGTGTTCCAGTGTTCGGCGGAGATTGCAGCATCGATACCCTCCGGGAGGATCCGGGGAATATTCTCCAGAAGCCCTCCCCCGGTGATATGTGCCATCCCTGCTGTCCTGTCGGTATGTTCCAGGAGCCTCCTGATACCTCCCACATAGCAGAGATGGGGTTCCAGCAGGAGACTGCCCAGGGATATCTCGGATTGGGTGCCGTCTGCTAAGCTGAAGGGCTTTTCCAGATCAGCACCGGTACGGTCCACCACAGCGCGGGCAAGGGAAAAGCCGTTGGTGTGCAGCCCGCTGGAGGGCACCCCGATGAGGGTGTCCCCCTCAGCGATGGTGCTCCCGTTGATGATCTCCTCCCGGTCGACTATCCCGGTTACTACTCCCACCAGGTCGTGTTCGCCGGGCAGGTAGGT
>SKJE01000073.1 GCA_007116075.1 Spirochaetia bacterium | reverse complement strand
GAAAAGCAGGTTAGATCCTTGATGAAGAACCTTGATGATGACATAGAAACCGCTCTACAGGAAATTGAAAAGGAATTCAGGCAAATCAAATTAATTGAAATAGGCATAGAGGCTAAACTAAGTGAACAGTTAGAAGCTTTGGAGCAGGAAGTTGCCTACGTTCTGGAGCAGTATCATGGAATTCGCAGTATTCTTGGTTCCTTTTCAGAGCTCTAGCATAATAGATGATATGCAGTAGTGGATAATTTGGCGGTAGAGATTGTAAAACATCTTTACCGCTTAAATAGAGTTCAGATTCTGTCTCCAGGTATGCAGGATGCTGGTGAAACCGGGAAGTGCTCCCAGGTGCTTTGGATCTGCGGCAAGTTCCTTGACGGTTTCAACAGAACCGTGACCAGAAGCTTGTATTGTGAATTTTCTGTCGAAATTATAACTCAGCTTCTCTCGATAGCTCTGTTTATGACGCTCAATCACAATGATTCACTCTATCTTCTTCAGTCATGGAGCAGAACGTATACTGTTCTCACCGTATGAGAAGAAACGATATTTGGAAATTTACGTATCATCATGAATCTCTTCAGTACGCTACTCCGGACAAAGTTAGTGCCTGACTCTTTTCCCACTTTATGATATACCTTCGTGTATGGAAACATATGTAGCGTGCATACCCTGTTTTATGAAGCAAGTGCTCCAGGCGGGCGAACTTGCAGGAGTACCCTCGGCTGACATCAAGGTCATGATGGATGCTGTTGGCGATGAGTTGAAGAGATTTACCCTGGATTCAAAACCTCCTCAAATGGGTTTGAGAATACAGCAGATGGTGACCCAGCTCACCGGTGATGTTGATCCCTACAGGAAGGTGAAGGATGAGAGTAATGAGAAAGCGCTTAAAGCGTATCCAGTCATGAAGCGCATGGTTGCCTCAGCTGAAAAACCGCTGCTCACTGCAGTTCAGATCGCCTGCGCCGGAAACATCATTGACTATGGTACCTTTTCAGCCAGAAGCTTAGATATTTCAAATGAGATTGAGAAGATACTTAAGATGGAACAGGAAGTTATCTCCCATGAACGTCCTGAGTTCTTCAATTTTCAAGCATTCAGCAAGGCCCTGAAGCAGGCTGAAAACCTGCTCTACATTGGTGATAACTGCGGTGAGATTGTCTTCGATCGGGTGCTCATTGAGACCATTGCAGATCTTTATCCAGATATCGAAATTACCTTCTTAACCAGAGGAGTGCCAATCCTGAATGATTGCCTTGTGGAGGATGCAGTATACTGTGGAATAGGGGAGCGGGCTCGGGTGCTATCAAGCGGAGTCCCCAGTCCTGGGCTGCTGCTGGATCTTGCCAGTCAGGAGTGCAGGGATCTCTTTTTCAGTGCTGATATGATTATCAGTAAGGGACAGGGGAACTATGAATCACTTTCGGATCAGACCGGACCGATCTACTTTCTGCTTGTGTCTAAGTGTGAGGTTAACAGCCTTGATATTGGATGTGAGATGGGGGATCTGATCCTAATGCCCCAGAATCAGGCTTGACCGATTTCCTGTGCGCTCTCTCCGGTTACTGCTGAGCCATTACCGTTACGTACAAATCCGGGGATGTAGGTTTTCATCTGTTCGATCATCTCCTCCGGTGAACTTGTGTAGAGATCTCGCATGAACTGTTCGATGAACCGCTTTTCCATGGATGTTTCAAGCTGTGCACGAAACACCTTCCGATAGTTTGTCGGAATATTTTTATCTCTGCTGGCCAGCAGTTCCTCATAGAGCTTCTCTCCGGGACGCAGGCCGGTAATAATAATCTTTGATCTTCCGTCGCCGAATTTTTTCACCAGGTTCTGGGCAAAATCATAAATGCGAACAGGATGTCCCATATCAAGGACCATGACCTCCTTACCGTTACCGATAGAACCGGCTAGAAATACCAGACTTACAGCTTCGGGTATGGACATAAAATACCTAATAATTTCCTTATGGGTTACGGTAATCGGGAGCCCTGCTTTGATCTGGTCCATGAAGAGGGGAAGCATGGATCCCCTGCTTCCAAGGACATTGCCGAAACGAACTGAGACAATCTCTGTTGTGTCATTGGAGAGAGCTGATCCGATCAGCTCGGACATCCGCTTGGTGGCACCCATCACGTTGGTGGGGTTTACAGCCTTATCGGTGGAGATAACAATGCATTTGCTGACCTTCATCTTTACCGCAGCGGTCAGCACATTATAGCTTCCTCCAATATTCGTCTTCAGTGCTTCTTCGGGGAAGTACTCCATCAAGGGTACATGTTTATTTGCTGCGGCATGAAACACAATATCAGGGGAGTATGTGGAAAAGAGTCGCTCAATTTTCTCAGCATCCCTTACGTCGCACACCACCGGAGTGACTGTCCTACTGAAGGCTGTATTGTAGCCGTTTAGCTTCAGTGCGAGATTGTGGATTTCCGTTTCATCAATATCAAGTATAATCACCTGTTTAGGATTGTAGGTCATCAACTGACTACAGATCTCACTCCCGATTGTTCCACCTGCACCGGTGACCAACACCCTTTTATCCATAATCATCTCCAGGATTGGTTCCCGGTCGATGGAGACAGGATCACGTCCAAGCAGATCCTCCACCTGAATATCCCTGATATCAGCAATGGTCTTCTTTGAGGATTCCAATTCAATGGTAGAGGGGATAATTTTTACCTCCACATCATGATCCTTCGCTACATCGATCACATTATCCATCCGGGATTTGTGCATTTTCATGGTTGAGATCACTACTACGTCAATACGATGATCTGTGATAATCCGCTCCAGATCAGAGTATCCTCCCATAACAGCTTTACCATGCTGAAGGGTATGATGCTTGAGGGGGTTGTCGTCAATAATACCGATGATTTTATAGCTCAATAGATCCTTGCGGTAGAGCCGCAGCAGCTGGTCGGCTACTTCACCGCCGCCGTAAAGCAGGGTTCTGGGCATATCCTCGTGATTAGTATCATAATAGGTATATCCCCTGAACATTCTGAAGGCTAGACGATATCCGAAGATAAATACTGTGCTCATGGACCAGTAGGGCAGCAGCAGGTGCAGGATATTTATATTGCTGGTAAACCCTGATACAAAGATTACGGTCATAAAATGGCCGATGAGCAGACCAAGTCCGCCCTTATAGACAAGCTCAAGGGACACTGTTCTGAGAGTTATCCAGTAGATTTTCAGGAAAACAAATATGACGATCTGTATGGCGGTCATGAAGGCTAAAAGATGGAAGCCGGGCCAAATGGTTGTATGGCTCCAGAGGTGCTGGGAATTAATATAATAACTTAGCTCCCAGGCACTCAGCAGAAGGAATACATCTATAGTTATCAGTGTAGCATAACGCACAATACGTTTAAAACTGTTTTTCATCCTCTTTTTAACCATGTACTTTACATCCTAGGCGTCTTCATCCAATACATCGTCTATCCTTCAAGAATACCATAATTATGCAGTTTCATAAGAGCTATTAGAAAAAAAAAAAAAAAAAGTTTCGAACAAATCTTGTTTTTATGATGCAT
>SKJE01000038.1 GCA_007116075.1 Spirochaetia bacterium | reverse complement strand
TGTCTGATGAAGGCTTCAATCCCTTCCATATCATGACTGAAAGTTTCTAGAGACAAGACCTCGTCCAATTGCGATAGCCCATTTTTTGCATCCAGAACCCTATCCTTTGAGTATCCGTTCTCAGAATAAAAGCCAAGGACAAGTTTCATCGCATCTTCAATTCTTAGTGTGCTCATGTTAGCACCTCCTTATGAGATATGCAAAAACGATACACCCTAATGACTATTTCATAGAATTATTCCGCCGAATTATAGCAGAGCTTAAAATGGAAGCTCAGCAAGCCATATCAGGCAGAAAGCCTTGATAATTCCAAAGCGAGAATAATTTCTCATTTCTCAAGGATGACCTGATCGTCAATGACCTGTTTCTCAAGATTCCTTCGCGTATTGAGGAGCTGGGGATGGTTCTCATCATAGCGCTGATGATCTGGAGGCTCATGGAGCATCAGATGCGGCGGTATGTGGAGCAGAACCAGGTTCAGCTGACAGGGTGGGACAACAAACCCACTACACGTCCAACAGCGTTCATGATGACTCCGGTGTTTGATGAGAACCTGACGGCGTACATTAAAGACATACGGGTAGTTTTCCGAGGAATAGGATCCCGGCAGCAGAAATTCCTGCAGGCGCTGGGGGTAAGTCAAGCAGTCTATACGGATCCAGGGAGTCTCTATGTCCTGACACCAAGAGCAGGTGTATCAAAGGCATAACTATTACGGCTTAAGAGGGAGTATCTGATGGGACAAAGAGGGAAAGACAAATTATGACCGCTAGGATCGCTGGCATGTGAAGAAAACCTCATCCGGCCTGCTGGATCTGCTGACATTTCCTGCATGATGTACCCGAACAGGTTAATTCCTTGGATTTTTTGCTCAAAGGGGTGAGGAATGTAAGATCAATCCCTTGAAAAGGTTGGCCTTATTATTTTTCCGCTAATGATTATCTGCCTTGGTGCCACCATAGCAGAACTTGGCGTAAACACGGTGACTACCCGCAGGGTACTGTATAAGATGGCCTTTGCTGTAGCTTCAGTACGTCTCTTTATATTTCCCATGCTGTTTATACTGCTGTATCTGTTGATCATTCGTCCAATTGGGTTATCCCATGCTCATACCTGGGTAATTTTTCTGCAGATGCATATTCCTTCAGGCACCGCATTATCTATCATGGCAGTCCAGGCAGGTACGAATAAAGAGGAAACGTCCTTTGTTATTCTTGTCAATTATCTGCTCTATTTGATTGTTCTCCCAATCTATATTATCATACTCTTCTCTCTGCCGGGTATCCTCTAGGGTGAGCAGCGGCAGCTGATAGTAAAAGTATGAGGAAGGGCTGATTATGAGCAAGGAACATACACATCTTTCCTGGAGTACCCATGGGAGAGAGAAGCTGCAGGACTGCAGGATATTCTCAGTATATACCGTTGAGCGGGAAGCATCCGACGGCAGCAGGGGAGTCTTTATTGAGATTGACGCACCCGACTGGGTTACTGTTATCCCTGAGGTAACCGATGAACAGGGCGTGGATTGTTTCCTTATGGTAAATCAATATCGTCATGGCACTGATTCAATTACCCGGGAGTTTCCTGCCGGGACTGTGGAGCCTGATGAGCCGAAGCAGGAGGCAGCCCTGCGGGAACTGCTTGAAGAGACCGGTTATCGGGCTGATGAGCTTATTGAATTGGGAGAGGTATCGCCAAATCCTGCCTTTATGAATAACAGGGTCACCACCTTTCTTGCAAGAAAACTGACTAAGGTTCAGGGACAGCAGCTGGATGAGCATGAGCTGATTGACGTTTCCCCCCAGATCGTGAGTGAAGTGGTCCAGCAGATGGGATCAGGTATGTATGATAACGGAATCATGATGATTTCCCTGCTGCATTATTTGAGATGGAAAAAGGCAGTATCACTCTAACTGGATGCTGTGCTATACTGGTTTTCTATGGTAAGACGTATGTTTCATCCTGAGATTTTCCAGGGGAGTCTCCGTAAAACTTCATATTTTGAAGGCTGGTACTTCAAGCACAGCACCCCTGATGGACAGGTTCTGGCCGTAATCCCGGGTATATCCCTGGTAAAGAAGGAAGATCGGCATGCCTTCATTCAGGTGCTCACCCCTAACCATGAAAGCTACTACCTCAGCTACCCGATTGAATCATTTCGAGCACGGAAGAATAGATTCTCTGTTCAGATTGGCGAGAACTACTTTTCCAGAAAGGGTATTGAACTTAACATTGATAGGGATGACTGCAAACTCAAGGGTACCATGGAATATGAAGGATCTACCCCTTTTCCGGTTTCTCTGGCTTCTCCCGGTATTATGGGATGGTACGGGTATGTTCCCTTTATGGAATGTTTTCACGGAGTGGTATCCATAAATCACTCCCTCCGGGGCAAGTTTCATCTCAATGGGGATGAACTGAACTTCACAGGTGGTAAAGGATACATCGAGAAGGACTGGGGCACCTCTTTCCCGAAGGACTACATTTGGATCCAGAGCAATGACTTCTCCGACAGGCGGGTTTCATTCATGCTTTCTGTAGCCTTGATTCCCTGGATGGGACGGGAATTCGTTGGATTTCTTGGATTTTTAAGTACCGGTGATGATCTGTACCGATTTGCTACATATAACCGTTCAAGCATCCGAGAGCTGGCCCTCTCTGACCAATCGGTTTCCCTTCGAATCGGAAACAGCCGCCATGAGATCTGGGTAACGGTCCAGGGGAAACCAGGAGTATCCCTGGCGGCTCCTGGTAAGGGGTCAATGCACCGGTATATCAAGGAGAGTGTTCATGCAAAGGTCCGCATCACCCTCAAGGATAAATCCGGCACGGTGCTCTTTGACGGCACCGGAGACCCGGGAGCCTTTGAAGTGGTGGGAGAAATAGACAAACTGATCTAACTTGATATGCTGCAGAACAGCAGGAACCAGATACGAGTACGTATATTCATCCTAGATATGCACGATATATCTTTTTTTGTCGTCTCATGACCAGTGGGGCTTTGAGATCTTTCACCTCGCTGAACAAATATGATATGCTTATCTCCATACCATCCGGCCTATGCAGATGGTATTAATCTCGGCGGATCGTATCTTCTGAAAGGAAGAGATTCGTTTCATAAAATTCTTTGTACGCCCCCTCGGTCGGGGGGCGTACTCCTTCAGCAGCCCCCATCAAGAAATAGCTCTACCAGCTGACCGTCGGCATGGTCATTCGAAAGAGGTATCGGACCGCTCTGCCCCCGGATCCAGGTATGAAGTTTTTTTTGGTCTATTACGGTATCCAAGAGATGCTGTTCTTCCTGACTTCTATACGGCGCTTTTTCCAACTGGATAAGGCGGGAGAGGCGAAACAGCGTTACCAGTTCCCGCGAGTTCAGAGCACCGCTCCACGGATAGAGAGAGCTGCCGCAGCAGCGGTCTGGAGAATCAAACATAAAGCGGCTCCCGTCTTGGAACTGTTTCAGTCCAGGAAGGGCATAGAAAGGCGATATCCCAGGACGTGCAGGCAGTGAGCGGAGAAACCTGAGGGAAGACAATGAAAGCTCTCTGCTGTCACCGGGAGCCCCGATGATTGCATATA
>SKJE01000181.1 GCA_007116075.1 Spirochaetia bacterium | reverse complement strand
TTATACAACAGGCCGCTGCAAGATCCCTGGATGTGGCAGTGGTTACCAATGGATGGGCCCTTGAACAGTATATTCCCATCCTGAAGCAGGGATCGATCCGGGAGATTCAGGTTACCCTCGACGGTCCACCGGCTGTTCATGACAGCAGGCGGATGCTGAAGGGCGGGGGTGGTACGTTCTCCCGGATAGCCTCGGGTATTGACGCTGCCCTGAAGGAGCAGATACCTGTCAACCTGAGGGTTGTGGTTGATCGGGAAAACTTCCCTTACCTCAAGGATCTTGCGGATATCGCAATTCAGCGGGGGTGGACTTCCCATCAATTGTTCAAGACTCAACTGGGAAGAAACTATGAACTGCATACCTGTCAGTCGGACCAGCAGAAACTCTATGACCGGGTAAGTCTCTACCAGGATATCTATCACCTCGTCCGAAGCTATCCCCGGTTCCTTGAATTTCACCGTCCGGCCTTCTCAATCTCCAAGTTTCTATTTGAACATGGAGAACTTCCCCAGCCCCTGTTCGACTCCTGTCCAGGATGCAAGACAGAATGGGCATTCGACTATAGCGGAAAGATCTATTCCTGCACAGCTACTGTAGGTATGGATGGTCAGGACCTAGGCACCTTCTATCCGGCAGTAAACCGGAAGCAGGAGATTATTGATCTATGGGAAGAGCGGGATGTCCGTTCAATTCCAGAATGCAGCCAGTGCAGCCTGCAGCTGGCCTGCGGAGGAGGCTGTGCAGCGGTAGCCCAGCATGCCAAGGGCTCTGTGCATACCGGCGACTGCAGACCAGTCAGGGAACTGATGGGCTACGGCCTGTCACTCTATTTTAATGAATAAAAATATAAACGATAGGAGCATCTACATGACACGTTTTATCAAGGAAATCAGCAGTGAGGATTATCAGAAGGAAGTATTGGACCAGAGTCGGGCAGTTGTGGATTTCTATTCTACCGAATGTCCGCCCTGCGAAGCCCTTGCATCTAAGTATGATGCCCTGAGCGAGATATACGGGGAGTTCATTCCCTTTGTAAAGATATTCCGCCAGGGGAACAGGGAACTATCTGAGCAACTGGACGTCACCGGATCCCCGACCGTCCTGTTCTACCAGCAGGGAAAACTGACTGGAGATAAACTCACCGGGGGAGTCAAACGCTCAGACATGATGCGCAACATTGAGGCTCTGCTGACCGAAGATGAGCTGAAAGCAGCACGAAGCAAGATCAAGCAGTTTGAAACTGAAACCGATGTGATGATCCTCGGTGGAGGTCCTGCAGGACTCACTGCGGGGATCTACCTGGCCCAGGCACAGATAAACACCATCCTGGTAGATACGGCACTCCCCGGAGGATATGTAACTACAACCCATCAAGTCTCCAACTACCCCGGATTCATCGATCCCCAGCAGGGATTTATGCTGGCCCACTACATGAGCGAACAGGCTAAAGCAAATGGAGTTCAGTTCCGTGTCGCAGTGGAAGTGAACTCGGTAGATCTCGAATCGAAAACCATTACCATCGACGGTGTTGAACGGATTCGGGCAAAGAAGATCATCATCGCCACAGGGAGCCGTCCAAGGCCACTGGGACTTCCCGGGGAGAAGGAGTACGGCGGCAATGGAATCTCCTACTGCGCAACCTGCGATGCCAAGTATTTCAAGGACAAGGAGGTTGTCGTCATTGGCGGAGGAAACTCAGCTATTGAGGAGACCCTTTTTATATCGAAGTTTGCGAAAAAGATCACAATTGTCCACCAGTTTGACCACTTTCAGGCAAACAAGAAAGCCCAGGACACGCTGAAGTCGCTGGACAACGTTGAGGTGCTCTTTGAGCATGAACCGAGGGAATTCAAGAAATACGCAACCATGGATATGGGGGTTGTGGTTGAGGACCTCAAGACAAAACAGCGATCTGAAGTGCGGACCAACGGAATATTTGTTTTTGTAGGGTTTCTCCCGAATATTGAGATGCTGGGTGACCGGCTGGAGCTTGACCAGTGGGGATATCTGAAGACCGATGAGGATCTCCGCACCAGCATAGATGGAGTCTACGCTGTAGGAGATGTGACAACCAAGAAGTACCGGCAGATCACCACTGCTGTTGCCGACGGAACAATTGCAGCCATATCTATCACGAAGGAACTGTAGGGATGAACTGCCTGCAATGTTCAAAAAAAAGCTGCCGGAGCGCTGTATCCTGCGGGGCTGAATCCTTTGATCAGGAAACTGTCCTTGAGACGTACCGACAGCAGGATGAGAAGTCCGCCGTCAAAGCCGCCGCACGGTTAGTCGACGGCGGCAGGGCCGGCACCCTGTCGCGGATAGAGGAGTTGGTTGAGTTCTCAAAGGAGATGGGGTATCGCCATATTGGTCTTGCCTACTGCTACGGTATGGAGGATATTGCCCGGTGCACCGGTGATATCCTGAAGGAATCCGGGTTTCGTGTTACCGGTATCAGCTGTACTGTGGGAGCCTTACGCCAGGACCAGATAAACCAGAACAGCAGCCTCCCGGGGGTCTCCTGTGACCCCCTCGGCCAGGCGGCCCAGCTGAAGTCCCAGCGGGTTGATCTTGCGGTGCTTATCGGGCTCTGCCTCGGTCATGATATGCTCTTTACCAGGCACTACTCAGGGGATATGACCACCCTCGTTGTCAAGGACCGTCCGTTCTCCCATGATCCCGTCAAGGGGATACGAAAGCATTGTGCAACCGTCCCACCCGCTGTATGATGGAGTCAGCAGGAGGCTGATCATGGAAAAAGAAATTACCATTACTGAATTTGCCGAGGAACTGAGAACCCGACTTGAGGATGGAAAGACTGTAGACTGCTGTAAGACTGAGCTGCTTCGTCTGGCAGACCTCATCACCGATAAAATCGGACATGAGAAAATCCTGGTTTCCTGGCAGGATTAACGGCAGAACTCACCTGCACGTCTTAGAGCACACACAATATCTCCCGGATATGAGAAGATGATATATTTTTTCACTTGCATGAATATTTCTTTCATTATATACTGATATTCAGTTCATGATGAAAAGGATGTTTCTGTGATTGAAGAAAGCTGTATGTACGCCATCAGGTCCCAGTATAAGCAGTTCAGCGCCAAGGAGCGCACAATTGCTGACTATATCCTCTCCCATCCGGACAAAGCGGTCTATCCAAGCATTGATGAACTGGCTGATACCATAGGAATATCAGAATCTACCCTGGTACGGTTTGTACGAAAAATCGGATTCAGGGGATACCAGCGGTTCCGCATTGCCCTGGCCACAGAGACGGTCAGCCCGAATTCCCGCCTGTATGAAACGAACATCAATGACGGGGATGACGGAGTCGAGGTAATCTTCAGCAGCGCAATATCTACCCTCGACATGACGAGGAAATCCCTTAATCGTGCAGCGATTGAGGATGCTGTGAATTATATTGCAGTATCCAGCCGGCTGCTGCTCTTCGGATTAGGCGGTTCAAACCTTGTAGCTCAGGATGGATTTCACAAGTTCATCAGGACCGGCCTGAACTGCACCGTTGCCCAGGACTATCACATGCAGCTCATGCTTGCCTCACAGACTACGCCTGAATGTGCGGCCATGATTGTCTCCCATACAGGAGAGAACATGGACATTATTGCCGTTGCTGAAGAACTCAAGGAGAACCACTGTCCTGTGATAGTGCTGACAAGTTTTCCCAGGTCAACATTGGCCAAAGCAGCTACCGTAGTCCTTGCGACGGAAACTGCATCCCCTCCGAATGTATCCGAGGCATTCTCTGCCCGCTTAGCCCACTTGGTAGTAATTGATACGTTATATGTAGAACTGATGAAACGGTATAAGCAGCAGGGGATCACCCAGCTTGATGCTATGCGCAGGGTGATAGCAAAGCGAAAGACGTGACCGTGCAGAGAAAGCTCTCTTTTTTTTAAATGAGCACAAAAAGTTTTGATATACCGATCAGGGAGGAACCATGTTTCAAGGTAAGGGATCTGCAGAACATACCATCTCAATTGAAGAGATGAAGCACATATTCTACTCAGCACTGGACGCAGCCGGATCACCTCAAAGAGTTCTGGTTATTCCACCGGATTTTACCAGATACCACAGTTTAGCCGGTGAGCTTACCCAGATGGCCTGGCACTATTATGGATCACGTCTGAAGGCGATTCTCCCCGCCCTGGGTACACATGACCCGCTCACAGAACAGCAGCGCAGCAGCATGTTTGGCGATATTCCCCAAGAACTGTTTGTGGATCACCGCTGGAGGACAGATACCCTTTCTCTCGGTACAGTGAGCGCTGATGTCATTGAAGAGCTTTCAGAGGGAGCACTCTCCTGGTCTTGGCCGATTACCGTAAACAAACTCATGATTGAAGGTAACTTCGATCTTGTGCTGTCCATCGGGCAGATTGTTCCCCATGAAGTTGCAGGAATGGCAAACTACCATAAAAACCTCTTTGTCGGTATCGGTGGAGCTGAGGGTATCAATAAAAGCCACTATCTCGGAGCAGTCTACGGCATGGAGCGGATTCTCGGAAAGACCACTACGCCTGTCCGGGAACTCTTTACTCAAGCCTTCAAGCAGGCAGCAGACGCTCTCCCTCCTGTGCTTTTCGTACATACGGTGGTACAGCGGAAAGAACGGGACACATACACACTCAAAGGACTCTATATCGGGGATGATCATCGCTGCTACACTGAACCCTGCAGTCTCTCCCAAGAGGTTAACATCACCTCACTGAAGCAGCCGGTAAAGAAGGTGGTTGCCTATCTTGATCCCCATGAATATAAAAGCACCTGGCTGGGCAACAAAGCTATTTACCGGACCCGTCTCGCACTGGCTGACGGAGGTGAGTTAATTATATTAGCGCCGGGGGTCGGTTCCTTTGGAGAAGATCCTGCCATCGACCGCCTGATCAGAACCTACGGTTATTCCGGTAGAGATCAGATAATAAAACGTACCAAGAAGGAAGAGGAACTGCAGCACAACCTGTCCGCCGCAGCACACCTCATCCATGGTTCACCCGACGGTCGGTTTCGTGTTACCTACTGTCCGGGAAAACTCAGCAGGGATGAAATACAACAAGCAGGATACAGCTACGGGGATCTGGATGAAATGATGAACCGGTACCAGCCGGACACGCTTTGTGAAGGCTGGAACCATATACACAATGAAGATGTATATCATATTGGAAATCCCGCTTCGGGATTATGGAGATATTCTAAGCAAGCTGAAGGAGAAGCACACATATGAGTAAGAAAGCAGATATCGGTCTAATCGGTCTTGCGGTCATGGGACAGAATCTGGTGCTGAACATGAATGATCACGGCTATTCAGTGGCAGTGTTCAACAGGACGGTGACCAAGGTTGATGACTTCCTGGCAGATGCAGCTAAGGGGAGAGAGACGATTTACGGCGCCCAGAGCCTTGAATCCTTTGTGGGTATGCTCAAGCGGCCCCGAAAGGTGATGCTCATGGTGAAAGCCGGCAGTGTGGTGGACTCATTTATCGAGATGATCGCACCGCTGCTCGAACCGGGAGATATTATTATTGACGGCGGCAACTCCCACTACGACGACAGTACCAGGCGCTCCAGGGAACTTGAGAAGCGGGGACTGCTGTTTATCGGCACTGGGGTTTCCGGTGGTGAAGAGGGAGCTCGGACCGGTCCTTCTATCATGCCCGGAGGAAATAGTAAGGCATGGGCACATGTCAAGCCGATCTTTCAGGACATTGCCGCTAAGGTAGATGACGGATCTCCCTGCTGCGACTGGGTTGGCGAAGAAGGTGCAGGTCATTTTGTCAAGATGGTCCACAACGGTATTGAGTATGGGGATATGCAGCTGATCTCAGAAGCTTACCAGCTGATGCATGAGGGGCTCAACATGGACTATGACGAGCTTCATGATGTATTCAACTCATGGAATGAGGGGGAACTGGACAGCTACCTTATTGAGATCACCAGCAGCATCATGGCATTCCGGGATGAAGACGGGTCACCCCTGGTTGAACACATTCTTGACAAAGCAGGGCAGAAGGGAACAGGGAAGTGGACCGGCATAAGTTCACTGGAACTGTCAGTACCGGTCACCATGATAGCAGAAGCGGTATTTGCCAGGATGCTTTCATCCATGAAAGATGAACGTGTTCGTGCTTCAAAGGTGCTTACCGCTGAAGGAATTAATCGGAAAGTTAAGGAAGACCGTTCATCAGTCATTGAGGCAATCCGGCAGGCCCTCCTCGCTTCCAAGATTGTCTCCTATGCCCAGGGTTATATGCTCATGCGTGAGGCAGCATCAGCTTATGGGTGGGACCTGAACTACGGCGGGATCGCCCTCATGTGGAGGGGCGGCTGTATTATCAGGAGCGCTTTCCTGGACAAGATCAAGGCAGCCTTTGACCACAATCCTGATCTTGAAAATCTTCTGGTAGATTCCTATTTCGCTTCAGTGCTGTCTAACTGTCAGGCCTCCTGGAGACGGGTAATTCAGCTTGCCGTGCAGCTGGGTATTCCGGTTCCCTCTCTCTCTTCAGCATTGATGTTTTTCGATGGATACCGCAGCGAAAGACTGCCCTCAAATCTGATACAAGCCCAGCGGGATTACTTCGGTGCCCATACCTATGAGAGAACCGATCGACCGAGCGGGGAATTTTTCCATACCAACTGGACCGGTACAGGCGGCAATGTCTCCTCCGGTACCTATGAAGCATAACAAAACACATATAAGGAGAAGTGATATATGAACAGCTTACACATAAAACACCCGAAACAGACTAACTATGATCTTGTCTCTCTTGGGGCAGTAGTTACCCGACTTGATTCGGGAGTCGTTCCCTTCGAGCATGCTAACACCTATGATATCCATGTTTCCGGTGGAGAATACAATGTTGCCGCAAACCTCGCCCGCGCCTTCGAGATGAGGAGTGCCGTGGCCACAGCTATGGTGGACTACCCTGTCGGCCGAAAGGTGGAAGCGGAGATCAGGCGCATGGGAGTCGCTGGTATATACAAAAGATTTGCTCACAACGGAGTCCATGGCCCAAACATTGCCCAAGTATGGAGCGACCGGGGCCAGGGGGTCCGAGCTCCTGTAGTGTTCTATAACCGGGCAAACGAAGCTGCAGCTCAGCTAGAACCGGGCAGCTTTGACTGGGATGCAATCTTTTCCTCCGGGATTCGATGGTTTCACTCAGGGGGCATCTTTGCTGCTCTCTCCGAGGGCACCACGGAACTGATTATTGAGGCGATGCAGGCCGCCCGGGCAGCCGGAGCAGTGGTCTCCTTTGACCTTAATTATCGGGGCAAGCTCTGGGCAGCCAATGCCCCTGCCGGTAAAGATCCTGTCGAGCTGGCTCAGCGCACCCTCAGCAGGATAGTTGAACATGTGGATGTGCTGGTAGGGAACGAAGAGGACCTACAGATGGGGCTGGCTCTTGAGGGGCCCAAGGTGGAAAAACAGTCAAAACTTGACCCTGCATTGTTTTTTGCCATGATGGAATCCGTATCAAAGCGGTTTCCCGGTATAAAAGCTGTAGCCACCACGATGCGGGAGGTGAAATCCACGAACAGGCATGACTGGAGTGCAGTGCTTTATCTAGACGGAAAGGGATACCAGGCACCGACGTGCACCCTTGATGTCTATGACCGGGTTGGAGGCGGAGACGGGTTTGCATCTGGTCTGATCTACGGACTGCTATCAGGCATGTCTCCCGAAGAGGCTCTGCGCATCGGCTGGGCCCACGGAGCCCTGCTGACCACCTACCCAGGAGACACGACCATGGCTGTAAAAGAACAGGTTGAATCCTTCGCGTCTGGAAGCTCGGCCCGAATTCAACGGTAATGTATACTGACCGCAGATGTTTTTAAAGCATCTGCGGTCAATAGTAACCGATATTTCTCACCTGCGTGACCAACGGAAGTTTTCGAAAATAACTTTGATTGCAGAAATTGCACAATATCTTCAACTGCCTTGCTTACGCATCCAGCAGATTGTTGACATTCTGGATATATCTGTTGACGAGCTAGTACAGAAGGTAAACGATCATAATGAACTCCTACATGATCTTATTATCCCAGCTATTTTCCAGGCTCTATATGACATTGAAGAATTTACCAAAATCGAAGAAGAGGAGGTATGCCTTGCCAAACCACCCAAAGATGGAGGTGGATATCTATTTAAGGTTTACCTGAACTGCTGGCTAAAGAAAGTTCTCCTGAATACAGCGCTTTTAAAGAAAAGACATTTCATATGGATCACTACTGTTTTGATTCCAAGCGACTCATTCTTTTCAATATGGATACTTGTGAACTACTCTATCTGCGTCTTCTGGTTTTGGATTGTTTCTTTGAAGGCAGTAAACTCATTCAGTTTTGCACCCCGACTGTTCATATTTCAGGCAGACAATGTAACATAAACAAGTTCTATAAACTCTGAAGAGAACTTCTGATCGAAATCGAAACCGAGTATTTGATTATATAAGTAAGATCAGGGGTCATAAGGTCGATAATTATTCCTAACTTCGTCCAGGTACTGCTTTAGAACCTCATTGTCCTCAAGACGGATAAATCCCGGATGGTTGCTTTCTTTCCCATAGATTCCTTCTTATTGCTTCTGAATATTCTTTACTAGTCTATATACAGTGGTTCCAGTATTATGTGGCCAATCGGAACAGGCTGGAGTATCCTTCCTTTCTGCTCTGCGGATAGCATCCGTAATTCCCGAAGAAACATCCTCTCTGTGAATACCCTTATCGTAATTGGGTAGTTGTCTCTTCAATCGAGTTATACAATTCTGCGGTGAGGCTATTGCGTTGCCATCTTCAAAATGAAGGAGCAGCCAATACTCAAACATGGGATTGCTGACGGCTAAACCGTACCGACGGTCTTTCTGACTCCACTGATGCAAAGATGTCAGTTGAGCATCTGTCCAATTATCAGTGTCGACCACAAGCCATGCCTCATCGTCTTTCTGAAGATCCTGTTCCCGGAGATACCGTTTCATCTCACGTAGAACTTTTTCAGGTGATGACCCCCTGTTCCTGATTACCCTTACATGTAAAACGGTAGTATCACTGTTGAATCCGCTAAAATACTGTGGCTCCGTCACCGTCCCTTCTGTGGAGAGAAGAAACATCTTCTTTAGCCGCCGCTTACCTTTTTTTCGTTGGTAGTTCCGTCTTGCCATTAATCGTTCCCACCCGTAGTATTCTCTTTGCCCTCAGCAGAGAATATGCTATCAACATACAAGTCGGGGACTCCACCCATACGGCCCTGCAGGTAGCTCTTGAGGATATCTTTGTCGTTTCGAATATCTTCGTATTCACTGAAACTAATCATCTCTGAACTTCCGTCCGGCCTCCGTTTGGTAACCCACATCTCATCCCGTCTGAAGATGGATTGATTCATCAAGAGTAGATCTTGAGTCGTAAAGAGCAGCTGTTTCCTGTTAGTTTCCGTGCAGCTGGAAAGGTACACTTCCAGAAGCTGCCTGGTCAGCAGTGAGTGCAAGCTTCGGTCAATCTCATCGATGATATAAACCTTGGGAACACCAGTTTCCGCCAGATCAAGGAAGGCAGGCAAAAGATCAATTATTCTTTTTGAACCATCCGATTCATGACGCATCTCAAAACGGGTATTTTCACCATTGGCATTCTGATGATACGTATAAAGCTTTTTTACACTCAATTTGCCATTCTTTCGTGTGATAACGATTTTCTCATCATCGTTATTGATTTTTATAGAAACTCCTTCATGCGCATCTTCTTTAAGCTTTTGTTTCAGTGCTTCAGGAAACGGAAGACTATCCATCGAAATCTCTTCTCCTCCCAAATGGCAAATACCAGTATCCAGATTGGGAAGAATGGCATTCATGGTTTCATACAGTTGACTTCCCTCAGTGACAAAGTGCTCGAATGCTTCAAATCGTGTATCTGGAGCTACCAGAACCAGGGTCTGTGAAAACCAATTATAAACCGGTGCAAAAGCCTCGAGCTTTTGAGAGACACTATTGGTCAGGAAAAGCTGGTTCTCCCGCGTTCCCTCGAAGGCAAACTCAAGACGCTTTGATTTGATTGAAGGGTGAAGTCGCGGATCGGAATCATTATGCAATCGATGGTAGAGGACTTTCTCACTATTGCTGTTGATTTTTATCAGTTTCTCCTCAATTACCTCCCTGGAGGAGAGAGAAAAGGAAAGTTCATACATATCATCCTCAACCAAAATCTCAAACCTGAAAAACGATGGTTTCATCCTGGATTTCTCATCCAGAACAAAGGGTTCAATATTGATCTGATAGTCCGGCAGAGAGCCTTTGATAATATAACGTTTAGCAAAGTTTATCGCCTTAAAGAAGTTGGTTTTACCCGAAGCGTTCCCACCATAAATAACTGCCGTGGGAAGGGCTCGAAATCGATACTTATTCAGTCTGGTGAGTCGGTCTCCATGCTGCTGCTCTTTGGTGGCTGTCATGGTAAAACTCGTCCTATCCCGAAAAGACATCCAGTTCTCTATTGAAAAGTTAATAAGCATTGCAGATACTCTCCTCTATTGCTAAATATATACTTGCTACCCATTTTTTGCAACATTTTTGGTGATTTTTTCTCTTCTTTTGTTGTATATTTTATATTTCTTCGAGTTGGGGCAATTACAACTGCTTACAATCAAATCTGCAGCAGGATTTAGAAGTAAGTATGGCTGACTTACAATGCTTATGAAGATTTTTTGGCACTCGAATGGCTGTTCGCTACATGATAGAATCTACCACATTACATTTATACTGTGGTAGATATTATCATCAAGCATTCAATCTACCCGGTCATTATTCCGTGACATTTACTACTACAGATACATACACATGTAGTGTATAATGTCACATCATGATTGACGAAACCAGAAACAAAATTCTACATGTCTTTGAGAAGCACTCTGGCTATGCAAGAACTCAGGACGTAAAATCTGAAGGCATTCATCATAAGTACCTCCAAGAGCTTGTTGAAGAAGGCACTATACTTAAAATCAAACATGGCCTTTACAGTCTCCCCGAAATCTATAGCCCTGCGACTCTGCATGAAGCTCTTCTTACTGTCCCGGATGGAATTATCTGTATGGGGACAGCTCTTGCCTACTATGAACTAACAACCTGGAATCCACCGGAAATCCATATTGCCCTGCCCCGTGGAAGAAAAATTACACTTCCCGATTATCCTCCTATCAAGCTATACCATGTCTCTGCAGATTTTTTTGCCCTTGGTCAAACAGAAATTGAAGCAGAGTCCGGGCAAAGCATCACCATATACAACCGGGAAAGAGTCGTTTGTGATGCCCTTCGGTTCAGAAACAAGATCGGTATTGATATCATGAAAGAAGTCCTCCGAGAATATTTGCAGAGCGAATACCGGAACCTGAACGCCCTGAATAGTTATGCCAGAAAACTCCGGATTGAATCAGTTCTCAATCAATACCTGGATGTACTCCTATGAAAAAATATCGCTGACTCTGTAAAGACTCGACTTCGCAATCTCGCTCGTAAGGAAAAGAAAGATTATGTACTAATCACTCGCTTATACATGCAAGAAGGAATTCTTACGCAGGATAGGAACATCCAAGTATTCCGAATCCTTTTGTCTGTAAGGAGGATTGTTACTCTATTCCATCTCCGGTTTTTCAAGCAGACCGACCATGGACCTTGATCTACTGGGTTTAAATATACCCAGAGGAGAAAACCAATTCCGCTCCATCCTAACCGAAATCCTCTCTATAAATTCGGAAGATGGCCTTTTATTTGATATCGATTCCTTGAACCTTCAGGAAATAATCGAAGGAGCAGACTACCATGAACAGCAACTCAAGGTACTGTGCAGGCTCGGGTCTATTCGAACAAACCTGAAACTCGATATTGGCTTTGGCGACACAATCTATTTTGGACCGGTAAAAATGGAGTATCCGACTCTACTGGATACGGAATCGATACGTATATCCGCCTACTCCCTGGAATCTGTGGTTGCCGAAAAGTTTGATGCCATAATTGTTCTCGATGCTCGTAACAGCAGAATGAAGGACTTTTATGACATCTATGATATTCTGACAAATCACAGGATTGATGCTGCTGCTTTGGAAGAAGCAATCCGTCTGACCTTCAACACAAGACGGACAATCCTCCCAGCAGGCCCTGCAGTCTTCCAGGATGATTTCAGCTCGGATCAGAGAAACCTGCAACTCTGGAAAGGCTTTTTGAACAGGATAAAATCTGAACCTATTGACTTTGCGACAGTTATTACTGAAATAACGAAGCAGCTATTACCTATCTACAAAAGCATCAGGAAATAACCGAGTGAAGGTTTCATCATACTGGCACAGAGAATTCCGTGTAGCCAGTTTTGTAGCTAATTCAACGTACTTTTAACGACAATCAACTGCTCGCAACGATTACCAACAAAGTTACGAGCCTCTTATATCTCTTTACCTTGCAATGATTTATTACCACCTTCCACAGCCATCTGCAATCAACGACAATCATCTATTTCTGACTCTTTTAGACAGGCATACCATTTTTTTATGTTTATATACTTTTACTGTAACAACTTTATTTTCATGCAGCCACATTTGCAGCCAATTCAATAGCCCTATGGTACCGGGTGGTATAATCTATGGCATGCTCAGGTATAAGGAACTATTCACACTATATATAAGAACCAACGCCAAGGGCAACTTCTATGGCAGGTATAATGTGCTCGAAAATGATAAGCAGACCAAGGTGACAGCCGTCCATCACAACAAGGTGACCCAGAGAGAGAATGGCCCAATGCGGCTTCTTTGGCTATCTTGGTCCTGCAGGACTCACTTCCCAGCGGGTGCTTGAGATCACCCGAAACCGCGACTATATTGAGAAGGACTACGAGGCTTACAAGAGCCGGATGCGTCGACCTCGGCACGATATAAGAAATATGGATCCGAAGAATGATGGATGCGTATCTGCTATACGACAAGCATTCCTTCAATGACCTGCGGGACGAG
>SKJE01000007.1 GCA_007116075.1 Spirochaetia bacterium | reverse complement strand
ATGCGGGCATGGCATGACCTGTCGCACCTGCCGCAGCTGATGCACAGTGTACGTGACCGGCGCAGCTTGAATACACTGATCTTCCCGAGGAAGCCGAGGATCACTCCGTAGGGGCATATCCACCGGCACCAGGGACGATCATAGAAGAGGGAGAGAGATGCGGTGACTGCGAGCAGTACCATTGCTGCGGGGGTGACCGCTGAGACCCATAGGTGCACAAGTGCTGATGATGGATTTATGATATCGAGATTGAAGGAGATAACCCCAAAGACTGTCAGGCCGATCAATCCGATGAAGAGGTACCGCAGGGTTCCCAGGGCTGTATCAACCTGTTTTGGGACCGGACGGTTGAACTTCTTTTTCAGCAGTCTTTTTCCGGCCCTGCCGATCCACTCCTGGAGAGATCCCAGGGGACAGAGGTAGCTGCAGAATACTGCGCCGAAGAGCAGCGTGATCAGCAGGACTCCGGAGATGACCCAGAGGTGGGACCTGTCGGGACGCACCAGTGATGAGGGATCTGCGGCTATCCTGAAGAGCACCTGCACAGCCCCGATGGGACAGAAGCCCTGAAGCTCAGGAATAACCCTGGCGAGGCTGTGCTGCAGGGTCCTCATAATTGCTCCGCCGAGAATGAGTACCATCATGAGTATCTGTACGATCCTTCTTGGAGAGATAGATCTGTTTCTGTTCATGGTCAGCTTCCTTCCCTGACGAGGAAGATCAGTTCTCCCTGGTACCCCTCTCGAGTGCAGATACGAAGCACTTCGAGCACCCAGCTGCCGGAAAGCTGTGCTGTAAAGGTAAGTGTACCGGTCTTGGTGCGGGATGATGCATCATCCCAGGAGACATGGTCAAGCAGCATCAGCGGCTGTGTGTCCCTCAGCACCCTCCACCGGGCTCCATCAAGAAGGAACAACGTACCCTCCGGTCCGAGGGGACAGGAACGGTGGTCCTCCCAGTAGGAGAGTGTGAGGGTGTACGCTTCACCGAGATCAAGCACCACAGGGACATTCGTGGTGATATCCCGCTGTGTGCCGGATGAATCGGTGAGGGTATAGGTGAATTCACAGGCAGGCAGGGCGGCGGCTGCTGTGAGCAGTATCATAAGAATTATCCTTCGCATTGATAGCCTCCTGATACTATACAGCACCTGTAAGGTTTACAGGTGGTAAAGAAAAGATAAATATTTGGTGAAGATGATGGTTTTGCAGTACGTGAATGGTTTTGAACCCTTCTGTTTCCTGTGATATAATCGGCGCATCTCATTGAAAGGGTGAGCTATGGAGAAGAAACACCGACCTGTGTACCACATGCTTCCGGAGCAGAACTGGATGAACGATCCCAACGGGCCTATCTACTATAACGGATGGTACCATCTGTTTTACCAGCATAATCCCAAGGAAGCTAAATGGGGTAATATTCACTGGGGCCATTCGGTGAGCACTGATCTCATCAACTGGCAGCATCGGCCTCTAGCCCTCTATCCAAGCAAGGAGGAGGGGGAACTGCACTGTTTCTCCGGCAGCACGGTCATCCGCGACGACGGAACCCCGATGATATTCTATACCAGTGTGGGTGACGGAAAGCGCAACTCCCAGACCGGGGCCGAACAATGGGCAGCCGTGGGCAGTATGGACCTGGACAACTGGGTAAAGGTATATGAGAATCCTGTCATTGAGCAGTCTGTCCATGGTGATGACAAGATTCTTGAGTGGCGGGATCCCTTTGTCTTCCGGTATGAGGATCAATGGATGATGGTCATCGGGGGAACCCACCAGGGACACGGCTGTGCAGCCCTCTACCGTGCCCTGGATGAAGATCTCTACCACTGGGAGTATCTGGGCATGGTAGGCAGGGATGAGCTGGGAAGCGATATGTGGGAGTGTCCCGTGCTCTTCGGCTACCGGGACAGGTATGTATTTATGTATTCTCCCAATAACTCCATGCGCTGGGAGGTTGGTGATTTTGACGGAAAGACCTTTATCGCCCGGAACAAGGGTGTGGTTGACTACGGCGGATGGCAGGGGTTTTATGCGGGGAATACCTGCAGTATGCCCGATGGTAGGGTGGTGATGTTCGCCTGGATGCCTGAGGTGCTGCGGATCTCCCTGGAACATGCCGGATATACCTGGGCGGGGGTGCAGTCCATACCGCGGGTGATCGATATCGATGAGGATGACCGGCTGGTGATTGATCCTGTGGGGAGCGTCTCATTGCTCCACGATATCACAGGGTCCTATTCCGACGGGGGAGTGACAGTCTCCGGTACCAAAACACTGCCTATCAGCGGAGCTGCCCTGGATATCATTATGAGTCTCCAGTTCCCGAAGGACGCTGCCGGTGAATATGGGATATCCCTCCTGGCTGATCCGGGGGGCAGTGAGCAGACCCTGCTGGTGCTGAACCCGGAAACGGGCAGGGCGAGGATCGACCGGAGCTCTAGCAGTGCCGACGGTGTTTCCCTGGCCCTCCCGGTGGAGGGGCCTTGGGAGATTATGGAGGACGGCCACGCTGATGTACGGATTCTTCTGGACCACTCGACGTTAGAGATATTTATTGATTCACGACTCTGTCTCTCTACCCGGATATACCCGAAGTACAGCTCCTCCAGGGAGGTGCGTCTCTTTGCACCCTCCGACAGGTCTATGGAAGTACTCTCTATTGAGGTATTTCCTATGAAGCCGGCGTCCTTTTCTTGAAGCGCTTCATATCCCGGGCAAAATCCTTGAGGACCTCATAGTTCCTGGTATCAAGGGTTTTGAACCGTCTGGTGACAATCCTTCTGGAAATGGGGGAGAGGGCCTCCAGGTGCACCATCCCGCCGGGGATACATGAGGCCTTTGCGTGCTCCCGAAGGTCCCGGGGAAACACCTTGGTGAAGAGCTTCCGGGCGTGTTCTTCACCCGAGAGGGTGCAGAGAAACAACCCGATTTCCCGCTGCAGCAGCAGGGCACGGTACTCTTCCATAAAGCGCTTCAGCTTGCGCCCGATACGGCCGTAGACAATAGACCCTCCCATAATGATCCGGTCATAATCCGCCACAGTAGGCGGGTCCTGGGTGTCTATATGGGTAAAGATGACAAATTCCTCATCGCCCAGTTGTTCACGTATGAATTCTGCAAACTCGTCGGTACAGCCCCAACGGGATCCATACACGATCAATGTTCTCATGCATCGCTCCTGGTCACATAGTGATGAAGAGATATCATATCACAATTGGCGAAAGTGGCAAGGGGTCAGGACAGCCGGACCGGTTCAAGGGCTCCCTTGCGGTCAGCCTGCATGTTCGCAATAATACCGACAAGAATCAGTGCAGCCCCGAGTATCCGCTGATAGGAGAAGATTCCCAGCAGGAGGGCATCCACGGTGATTGCTGATGCAATCTGGCCGAGGAACATGAGCAGTGAGCTGTAGAAGGTGGGAATCTTCGGCAGAATGGTGTTCGCCCCGCTGACAATGACAAATCCAAACAAGCCGCCCCCGACTACCCAGTGGAGGGGTACTGACGAGAGGTTTGAGAAAGAGGATGCCAGGGGGATCCCTAAAATCAGCACCGCCGCCAGGGATGCCAGGATACCCCCAAGATAGTTAATCCCCACCCCCGGCATAAGACCGTGAACCGCTGCAACCCTCGAATTGATCGTCATCTGCAGAATAGTCACTCCTCCGATGAACAGGGCAAGAAGCAGGTAGAGCAGGTCGAGCTGCCAGGAGTTCACCATAAGGGCGACCCCGGCGAGGATGATACCCAGACCGATGAATTTCGACGGTGCGAAGCGGTATCGCCGCATCCCGAAGGATCCCGTGGCATCAATGAGGATGCTTCCTGCAGTCTGGCCGAAGATGCCCGCAGCCATGGTGACCGATACACCAATGGCGACAAAGCAGGTGTTGTTCCCAAATACCATCAGCACCCCGAGGATCCCGCCGGTATAGTAGAGCCGGGGCAGGGGTGATGCGGATAGCAGAAACGGGATTCCCCGAAGGTGCCTTGCAATAAGGGCGATGATGACTGCACTGCCTCCGGCCATGTGAATCACAAGGAGGGAGAAACTTGGTCCCACCGCCTGGGCAAGCTGGCCGTTCAGGGAGATCATGAAGGTGATCAGGCATCCGATGCCGAATGCGAGGGAGAAGGTGCCGTAACGAAGAGCCTGGGGTTGATCATTCACGGATGCGCTCCATATAGGTCTGTTTCATATCGGCCTCAAAGGCGTCATTGTCGGGATAGCTGCGGCCCAGGACCGGCATCCACAGTTCCGGCGGTTCCATACAGAGATAGAAGAACACCTGATCCCGCCATGATTCACTGAAGCGGCGGTAGGCGAAGGAGAATAGCTCCTGTTTCACCTCCGGGGGATAGGAGAGCTTCCCCGATGCATCAGCTAAGGGAATCTGGAGCACCTTGCTCTTGATGCCCATCTGCCTCAGCCGCCTGATCACCGGCTTGATATACGTCAGGGTTCCCATTGACACCATGACGATCTCCCGGGGGGTGAACAGCTCCTGGATCCGGTCAATGAGCGTGCCGTACGCTTCCTGCCAGCCCAGAAATCGGACTATGGGGTGGAGGTGAAAGCCCACCAGGATCCCATGGTCTGCCGCCGAGCGGGCGGCAGAGAGACGGCGGTCCAGGGATGCGGTGAGGTGCTCCTCCTTGGTGATGACTGTCTGGGGATTAAGCGACCAGGTGCACAGTACATTCCTGGGGACCTTCCGGTCCAGAAGGGGCTCAATCCTGTCGGATTTACTCTTCAGCTCCAAAATTACCTGGGGGTGATCCCGGGCAAAATCGAGCAGATCATCCAGCATGCCCTGCTGGTTGCCGAACATCAGGGAGTCCGATGACTGCCCCGTACCGATGTGGTAGATCCTGTCTGATTTGAGGGTGGCATCAAGTTCCCGGAGTCTCCGCCCCAGGTCGGGATAGAGAAAAATCTGCTGCTCATCATAGAATGACTGGATGGAGCAGTAGCTGCAGGCGTATCCGCACTGCCTGACCGCATCAAGGGTCAGAAGATTGCAGCACCGGGTTTTCTCTCCTGCTACAGGACATCTGCCCATGAGTGTTGCAGCGGAATCATCCCGGTCTACAAAGATGTGCTTTTTCGGCATGACCCGGTGGGGAGTGAAATTACTGTAGTCGATCTCCCTGGTTCGCAGTGCTTCCATCTGCTGTCCCAGGAGGGTCATGATCCGGCCGGTGCGCTGGCTTCCCTTCATCCGCAAAACCTGCTCATCCGCCATAACCGGTTCAAGGAGTGCCTGAAGACCGGGTTCTCCCCACATGTGGAGGTCTGCGGCATAGATAATGAGCTGACGCTGGTACTGCACACTGGGACGGAGCCCGGGAATTACCCGCAGCAGATACTGCTGCTGATCTCCGGGAAGGGCTGCCCACAGCGGATCCTGTTCCAGCCTGTATTTGTATTGAATCGACATCGGAGGCTATTGTATCTGTGCAGGGGCGCTCCTGCAAGAGGGAGATCTTGCCCACAACGGGTTGAGAGGGTATCTTGTAGTGTACAGGATGGTATGATGAGTGACGCATTGAAACAGCAGGCCTCCCAGTTTCCCCCGGTTCCCGGCGTCTATGTGATGAAGGACACAGCTGAACGGGTGATTTATGTCGGGAAGGCGAAGGATCTCAAAAAACGGGTTTCCTCCTATTTTACTTCCCGCAGGGATCTGAAGACCCGCATGCTGGTCTCGAAAATCTCCTTCATGGAGTATATCGTGACGGGCAATGAGTATGAGGCCCTGCTGCTGGAGAACAACCTGATTAAGAAGTGGAAGCCCTACTATAATATCAATCTCAAGGACGGAAAGAGCTATCCGGTGATCCGCATCACCAATGAGGATTTTCCCCGGGTATTCAAGACCCGCAGGGTTGTACAGGACGGATCGGAGTATTTTGGCCCCTTTGCGGATGTGACTAAGGTGGATCTCTACCTTGAACTCATTGAGAAACTCTACCCCCTGCGGAAATGCCGGGGGAAACTCAGAAAGCGGCATACTCCCTGCCTCTACTATCATATCGGGCGCTGTTCTGCTCCCTGTGCGGGGAAGGTGAGCCGTGAGGAGTATCTTAAGACTGTAGAGCAGGTACGTTCCCTGCTTCGGGGGAATACCCGGGACCTGCGATCCTCCCTGAAGCAGCAGATGGAGGAGGCGAGCCGGGCTCTGCAGTTTGAATCTGCCGCCCGGCTCAGGGATGCCCTCATAGCCATTGAGTCAAGCCACACATCCCAGCAGGTGGAGGACTTCCAGCTGAACACCCGGGACTATATCGGATGCGTCATGGAAGAGCAGGTGCTCTCCATATCGGTATTCCAGATGCGGGAGGGGAAACTCATCGGCAGGGAGCTCCATCGGGGTGAGAGTTTCAGCGATGAAGCTGAGGCTTTGGAGACCTTTGTCGGTCAGTACTATCGGGAGGCCGAGGATATCCCTGAGGTAATCTACCTCTCCCATGGGGAACAACCGGAGATGCTCGAGGTGATGCTCAGTTCCATGGCGGGAAGGAAGCGGGAGGTTCGTATCCCCCAGCGGGGCAAGCATCTTCGGGTTATGAAGATGGTCCTCCAGAATGCCGAAATGGATGCACGCAAGCGCATCCGGGCAAAGGGGAATATCCCGGCCATGCAGGAACTGCAGCGACTGCTTTCCCTCGATGACCTGCCCCGGTACATCGAAGGCTTTGACATCGCCCAGCTCTCAGGCACCCATCCGACCGCCTCCCTGGTCGTATTCAGGGAGGGCAGGCCGGAGAAGCAGGAGTACCGTCGGTATCATGTGAAGACCCTGGGGGGAACCATCGATGACTATGAATCCCTCCGGGAGGTGACCGCCAGGAGGTACACCAGACTGACCAATGAAGAGCAGCCCCTGCCGGACCTGGTGCTCATCGACGGCGGTACGGGACAGGTAAATGCGGTAAGGGAGATTCTTGATGCACTTGGGTTGAGGCACCTGCCGGTGATTGGGCTCGCCAAGGAATTTGAGGAGATCCACCTTCCCGGTCCGAAGCGCCCGCTTCGGCTGCCCCAGGATTCGCCTGCGCTGAAACTGCTCCAGGCAATACGGGATGAGACCCACCGGGTTGCCACGGGGTTCAATACAAAGCTGCGTTCCAAAGATATCTCCTTCGGACTGCTTGAATCGGTCCCCGGGATTGGCCCGGTGAGAAGTGCGCGTCTCATGCAGGTTTTCGGTTCCCTCCAGGGTATCCGGGAAGCTGGTGGGGCAGAAATTGCCGCCCGGGCAGGCGTCCCGGAGGAGGTCGCTGAAGTGCTGGTTCATTACCTGAAGGAACAGCAGCAGGATTAGAGGGGCGGTAGATTGAGCCCGGCAAGGCCGAAGGAATATGCACCCGGGGTGAATATTTGCCCGCCTTTGCAGGTGATTCGGTAGAGCAGCAGCTCGATGAGCAGGGGGTGGAGTTCGGCTCTCATATCCCTGGTCTGAGCCTCGTATTCCTGGATTGCGGTAATGCATCGACGTATTTCCTGGATGCTGAAGCGCTCGCATCCGGTGAGGTATACCCTCTGGTTCATCTTTCCCTTGACGGGTGCTTTTTTCCCGAGGACCATGGTCTTCATGAGAGCTTCATCGGGAAGCCATCGCTGGTTCATCAGCTCCTTCAGGGAGAGCAGCCGCCGGAACTGCCACAGCAGTCCTGCAAAGAAGGGTGCCGGTATCAGTGCTCCCGCCAGTCTCATGGCTTCGCAGATTTCCAGGGTTCCCGGGAAATCCCGAAGCACCAGCTTGGCAAAAAGGGTAAAGACGTTCTCCTGCTTGCTGTGGTACACGAAGGATTCCACTTCGGCTACGCCGATGCGCACCGGTGCAGGGATCTGGAGGGACTCCAGGTAGGAGATGAACAGCCCGGCTGCAGAACGCATCTCCTGGGTGTTGTTCTCCACCAGGTCGAGAAAGAGGTCAATGCCGTCCCGGCTGATATCCATGTCGCGGGAAGCAAAGAGATCCTCAAGCCACTGCACCTTCTCATTCTCAAAGAGCTCCCAGAACATCACGGTATGTTCCTTGCCTACCCCAGTATGAATCTTGGCATGCACCCGGTTCTCTGAACTTGCAAGGATCAGCAGGGCGTCAGGGGATGGAGAGGCGAGGTAGTCGGTGACAGCCTTGACCATCTCCTGGTTGAGCTGTTCTGCCTGGGATATCATGACAATGCGGAATTCAGCAAAGAGGGAGCAGTTTCGCAGCACCTCAAGGGCCTGTCCGCCATCAGTCTCAAAGGGGTAGAATCGGTGGAATTCAACAGAATCCCCCCAACGGTCGCTGCACTTTTTCTGCAGCTGCTTGATGAATGTTCCCTTCTTACCGGTTTCCGGACCGACTAGCAGGTATGCCGGCGGGATTGATGGTGTGCTGCTCATAACAGCCTCATACGTATTCGCGGATGATCATCTGCAGGATACCGAGTACCTGAATATCCTGGGTATAGATGGGGGGGAATTCCGGGTTTTCCGCCTGGAGGCGTATCCGGTTGTTTTCCCGATAGAAGCGCTTCAGGGTTACAGCCTCATCACCGACCCGGGCAACGATAATATCACCATTCTCTGCCTCCTGGTGATATCTGATGACGGCAAAATCGCCGTCAAGAATGCCCGCATGTATCATACTGTCGCCCTTCACCTGCAGGGCGTAATACCGAGATCCCCGCTTAAGCCGTTCATTGGGAATGGTGAGGGTGCCGTCAAAGTTCTCCTCCGCAAAGAGGGGCATTCCGGCGGCAACGTTGCCGAGAACCGGTACAGAGGTGCCTTCCTTTTTGGGCAGGAAGGCGTCATGAATGATCTCAATTGCTCGGGAACGACTTTCTCCGGTCTTCAGAATTCCCTTGCGCTGAAGGGCCTTCACATGGTCAAAGGCGGCCTTGACGGAGATTCCGAAATTCCCTCCGATCTCTCTGATGGTCGGGGGATATCCGTGGTGCGCCAGATAGTCCTGGATGAACAGGACCACCTCATGCTGTCGTTTTGTAAGATCCTTCATAACACATCCACTCCCGTACTATTCGGTTTCAAAACGGTTGAGAAACAGCTCTTCAATAGCCGATGCTGCTTTCTCTTCGTCTGATCCCTCGGTAATAATCTTCAATTCGGTCCTATAACTTGCCCCCAGGGTAATGATGCCCATGATGGATTTCCCGTTGATTCTCATGGTGTCCTTTTCTATGTAGAGGTTCGCAGAGAACTGGTTTGCAGTTTTCACAATCAGTGCAGCTGGGCGGGCATGAATCCCGGCCCGGTTCCGAACGGTAACCATCTTTTCTGTCATCGTTAAAAGGTATCCTCATTCTTATAGTACAGATCCCTGGCGGATTCACTCTCCAGCCACTTCAGCACGTTCTGGTTGAACTCCTTAGCGGAGTAGTACCCCAATTTCTTCAGCCGCTCGTTCATCGCAGCGGTTTCTATAATGATGGGCACATTTCGTCCCGGTTTAACCGGTATTTCCAGCTTGGGGATGGTCACTCCCAGAATCTCAGTCGTGTGGTCCCCGCCGATACGGTCATAGTTCTTATTTGAATCCCATTCCTCAAGCTGTACAAACAGCTGTACCTGCTTTTTGTCCCGGATTGCACTTACCCCGAAGAGATGGGTGATGTTGATAATCCCAAGGCCCCGGATTTCCATATGATGGGCCAGGAACTCGTTCTCACCGCTGCCCACAAGGATGTTCCCGCTGACGCACTGAAGTTTTACCGAGTCGTCGCTGATAAGCCTATGGCCCCGTTCAATCAGCTCCAATGCGGTTTCGCTTTTCCCGACTCCGCTGTCACCGGTGATCAGTACTCCTACACCGAAGACCTCCACCAGCACACCGTGGATAGTCTTGCTTGGGGCAAAGACATCACTGAGCACCTGGTATACCCGGATAGCAAATTCGCCGCTTGCCAGGTCACTGGTGAGAATCGGGCAGCCTGCCCGCTCAGCAATTTCCATGAACCTTTTGCCCGGTGCACTGCTTTCACAAAAGATGATGCAGGGGATCTCATAGGTGAACATCCGCTCAATGGTTTCAAAGGAGGAGTTCTCCTCAAGCCGGTGCAGATAAGCCTGCTCACCCTTGCCAAAGAGCTGAATGCAGTCGTGGGAGAATTCCTCGAAAAAGCCGCTCAGGGTGAGCCCGGGGCGGTTGATCTTCGAGTTTGTGATAACCCGCGACAAACCGGGTCGCCCGGCAATGCATTTGAGGTTCAGTGCGGTGTTTTCCTTTAAGTCGAGATCAATCAAGTCCAGAATAGTAAATTCTTTCATACCTATACCTATGTTTCGTAAAATGATACCACAGCGGGTCTGTTTTGTATAGTTGCCGGAGATAAAAAAGGCCGGTACAGTGTACCGGCCCCTGAACTTCTTGCGGCTTGCCTAGAGTTCCTCGTCCTCATCTTCATCCTCGTCAAATGCATCAATGTCGTCCAGTTCAAGCTGCTCTGCCAGCTCTTCGCGAATATATGCATCCCCCTTGTGGGGTGCCTTTTTATCTACCTTTTTCTTCTTCTCCTTTCTGACAACCTGTTCCAGCTTGTCAATCATCAGCTCGATAGCCTCATAGAGTTCATGAGACTCCTCCTCCACTTTAAGGTGTACACCCCAGCGGAAGTGAACCTTCGCGTCGGCCCGGTAGCCGTGGGATTCCTTGGTTACCGTTACAGCCAGGTCTACGATGTATTCCCCGGCAAAGTCGATACGCTCCAGTTTTTTCTCGATAAATTCGTTGGTAGCATCACTGATGTGATAATGAACGCCCCTGATTTCAAGATTCATAGGCACCTCCCTAATAAGATAGGTCTATACCTAAAGGATAAGACTCTGTGAGGGAGGTGTCAACGTTTCTTTGAATGTTTACCGGACTTCGTCCTAGATGGAGCGTTCAAAGGAAGATTCAATATTCAGTTCCCGGCGGTACTTTGCCACGGTGCGACGGGCAATCTTGATGCCCTGCTGTGCCAGCATATCTGAGATCTTCTGGTCCGAAAGCCGTTTGGACCCGGTATACTCTTCTATCAGTTCCCGGATGATTTCCTTGACACTGTTCTTCGCGTAGTCGATGCCCTCCTTTGATGTGGAGGAGATGGCGCTGCTGAAGAAGTATTTGATGGGGAATATACCCCAGTCGGTCTGGATAAATTTTGCCTGGGAGATGCGTGATACGGTGGTTTCATGGACTGATATCTCCTCGGCGATATGCCTGAGGGTCATGGGGTGCAGGAACTTGGGGCCCTTGAGGAAAAATTCATACTGATACTTCATGAGGGCGGCACCCACCTTACGCAGGGTGTTGTTCCGCATCTCAATGCTGCTGATCAGCCAATTGGCATCCCGGATTGACTGCTGGATATACCTGCGGGCCTCCCGGGAGACATGATCCTCTTCCTGGCCCATCTGCTGGAACTCCGCATCTATTTTCAGTTCAGGGATCTGGTCGTCATGGATATAGAGCCGCAGCTGCTTGTCCCTTTTCCTGATGGTGATATCCGGGACAATATAGTCCGGTGAAGCGGAGCCGAAGCTGCTGCCGGGATAGGGATTGAGGGTTTTTATAAAGGCGAAGATATCCTCCACATCATCCCGAGTGATGCCGTAATCCCGGGCAAGCTGGTCAAAACGACCCTTGCGCAGTTCATCGAGCTCCCTGGTGATAAAGGCTTCCCCATGCTCCGGGGCGTCCCCCCGCATCCGGGTCTGGATCACCAGGGATTCAATGGGGCCTTCCGCACACACCCCCGGGGGATCAAATTCCCTGATCAGGGCAAGGACGTCGTCCAGGATCTGCTGATGATGATCCAGGAGGATATCCTGGGGGGGCTGGCGGAAGAAGCCGTTGTCATCAATATTTGAGATGAGCATTTCCCCCAGTTCCTGTTGCTCCGGAGTGACTGGTGACATATGCAGCTGCCACAGCAGGTGGTCCTGGAGCGATTCTCCCCTGGCAAGGGCGCCCTCCAGGAACTGCTGTTTAGCATCGCTCTGGTCTGAGGAGGCCCTGCTGATAAATCCCGGATCCGATGTGTTTTCAAAGGCGTCCCGAACACGGGAGGAGGGACGTTCGATAGCCTGCAGCGAGACAGATTTGTCAGAATTGATCTCCAGTGCAGGATTCTTTTCAATTTCATCCCTTATGCGTGCCTGGAGGTCGGTAATGGGCAGGGCCAGAAGCTCCATGGACTGGTACATCTGGGGACTCATTTTTAACTGCTGCTGTTGTGATAGTACTATACGTTGTGACTGCACGGTCTCACCTGACTCATAATTGGAACTCTGCTCCCAGGTAGAGCGACCTGGCCAGAGGATTGGTCATCAGCTCTCCGGGAGTGCCCTGAGCTTTCAGCTCACCTGTATGTATGATATACGAAATTTCAGTTATGTCGAGGGTGTCCCGGACATTGTGGTCGGTAATGAGCACCCCGATGCCCTGCTGCTGCAGGGACCTGATAATTTCCTTAATCTCCTGGACTGCGATGGGATCTATTCCTGCAAAGGGTTCATCCAGGAGCAGGAACTTCGGGCTGACCGCCAGATTCCGGGCTATTTCCGTACGCCGCCGTTCTCCTCCCGAAAGGGTGTAGGCCATCTGGTCCCGGAGAGCTTCGATGCCCAGCAGTTCCAGGAGATACTCCTGGCGCTGCCGTTTATTCCGGATATCAATATCGGAACGGGTCTCCAGCACTGCCCAGATATTCTGTGCAACTGTCATCTTCCTGAACACCGATGGTTCCTGGGAAAGATAGGAGATGCCCAGCCGGGAGCGCCGGTACATGGGAAGTGTTGTAATCTCCCGGTCATCAAGAACTATCTTTCCTTTGTCGGTCCTGATAAACCCGACGATCATGTAGAACACCGTGGTCTTTCCGGCTCCATTGGGGCCGAGCAGCCCCACAACCTGCCCGGACTGCATGGAAAAGGAGATTCCCCGGACCGCGTGTTTTCTGCCGTATTGTTTATGGATCTCTTCTACAGCCAGGGTGCTAGTCATAGACTGCTCCCGACACATCACCCTCAAGGAGGAT
>SKJE01000123.1 GCA_007116075.1 Spirochaetia bacterium | reverse complement strand
CCGCTGATGGTGATAGGCAGAATGCGGTAGGTCCTTTCCCGTATTCCCCCGAACCTGGCAAAGGAGGGATTTTCGCCGAAGATCCTCAGCCGGTATCCCGAAACTCCCCTGGCAAGCCACAATGCGGTAATGAACACTACAGCCAGGGCGATTAATGCACCGGTATGAAGCGGTGAGGGGGGCAGTATCCGCATGAGGTGATACGCTTCAGGGATCCGGGGGGTTGCCAGCAGAAAACTCTCATGATCCCGCAGCGGACCGGTGATCAGGTAGTCGCAGAAGTATACCAGGCCGCTGGAGATCAGGTAGGATGAAATCAGCTCATGGATGGAGAAATGGTAGCGCAACCAGCCGGAACTGGCGGCTATGGCGGCACCGGCGAGAAGAGATATCAGCAGCAGCAGGGGTTTGCCCAGAAACCCGGGAAGTGCAGGAAGCATCAGTGCTGTAATTAGGGCTGCTACTGCTCCCGAATAGACCTGGCCCTCGCCGCCGAGGTTGAACTGGCCACCCCGGAATGAGATGCTTACACCTGTGCCGGCTATAACCAGCAGGGAAGCAATGGAAAGAAAGCTGCCGAAAGAATATCGGGTGCTGAAGGGTCCTCTGTAGAATTCTAGCAGGCTGTTCACAGGTTCAGGACTGAGTATTACCAGCAGGAGAGAGGTGAACAGGAATATCATCAGGGTTATGAGCAGCTTCTGTTTCATCTGACCTCCCCCCTCAGGATGGCTGATCCCACCTCTCCGGGGGTAAGCCCTTCAGCTGAATCAATAGACACCAGCCTGCCTTGGTGGAAGAGGGCAATCCGGTCGGCATGCTGCAGGGCTGCATCAGCCTCGGAGGTGAGCAGCAGCACTGATCCTCCGGAACGTTTCAGTTCCTTCATCTGGTCAAAAAGAAACTCCTGGGTCATCACATCTAGACCCCAGGTGATTTCACAGGCGATTAACAGCTTAGGCCGCAGGGCTAATTCCCTGGCGGCAATCAGTTTCTGGATATTCCCTCCCGACAATGATACCAGCTTGTCTTCTGGGCGTCCGTGAATCGAGAGCGACTTGATCAATTTTTGGGCATATGCACCGGCTGCATGGGGGTCAATCATCCCAGGGAAAGTTCCTGTAAGCCGGGAATGAACATGGATGACAGCGTTCTCCTGGAGGGTGCTGTGAACAGCCGAGGCGCTGGTGAGCCGGTCAGAGGGTACGTACCCCATGCCCCTTGATCTCATCACATGCAAGGGAAGGGGAAGCTCCCCGATTCCCGATGCATGGATGGAACCAGCAGTCAGCCTGGGAAGTTCGGCGTGCTGTCCCGGTACAAAGGAGGAAAGGAGCCTCTCCAGAGTAATCAGTCCATGTTCCTTGATGCCGACACAGGCAAGAATTTCTCCGGGGTAGAGGTCAAAGGAGACATCCCGGAGCCGGGAGGGGTCCTGGGGATCTCCGTCCGTAGTGACCGACTTCACCTCCAGCATCGGTGTTGCGGCTGCACGGGATCTGCTCCGTTTCGGAGAAGGCTTGCGGTATTCCTGCTGGACAAACTCAGGGGGAAGTCCCATCATCAGCCGGGTAGCTCCCCTGACATCGACCTCCCCGGGGCAGTAAGTCCCTACAGCAAAGCCCCTCCTTAGAATGGTGATACTGGAAGCCATATCAAAGGCTGCTTCCAGGTTATGGGTTACCACAACGACAGCCTTTCCCTCCCGGGCAAATTCACGGGCGAGTTCAGTAAAAGACCGGGGAGGATCTCCACTGAACATGGAATGGGGTTCATCAAAGATAAGTATATCACAGTTACGATGAAGCAGTGAGAGCAGGGCTGCGGTCTGGATGCCGGAACTGTCCAGCCCTGCTGATTGGGCCTTCAGTGGTATTGAGATTCCGTAGGAACTGCAGAGTGAGGATATGTTCTGCTTCGTCCTCCCGGCAATGCGCAGTCTTCCGAGCATGGGAGTCTCCTCGCTGCCGAGGATGATGTTTTCCCAGACGCTAAAACCGGGTATCATATTTGACTGCTGATGGATCATACCGATTCCCCGGGAAAGGGCATCATGGGGAGAGCTGAAGGATGCCCGCTCTCCCCTGACGAAGATGCTCCCTTCATCGGCATGCTGGTCACCGGTGAGTATGCGCATAAGGGTAGACTTTCCCGCTCCGTTTTCTCCGAGGATGCAGTGTATTTTCCCTGGATAGAGATCAAGGTTGATACCACTGCAGGCTTTCACGTGGTTGCTTTCATAGGTCTTTGTGATGCCTCTGCATGAGAGCAGCGGAGCGGGTGCCATTGTCTGCCCCTGTTACTGGGAGAGCTGGGTGATCCGTTCCTGCAGGGCTGAGCGGATCTGTTCCGGCACATGCTCACTGAACAACGGATCATCGTCAACAAAACGTACCGCATGCTCGCTGATTCCTGCCTGGTCAGCCTGGCCAAAGGGCAAATCACCCTCTATAGCCCGAACAATTGTATGGTAGGTGCTCTCATCCTGGGCTATTGCTGTGGAGCCGATGATCACCCCCGGGGCTTTACTGTATCCGCTGGTATCATACCAGATGACATAAGCTCCGTACTCAATAGCGGCCTCCAGAACCCCATAGTTGGCTCCTCCTGCAACGGGAAGCAGTACATCCGCCCCTGCGTTAATCATGTCTCTGGCGAGCTCCTTTCCCCGGGAGGCATCGTACCAGTTTCCCACCACGCGGAAGTCAACCTCGATTTCTCCGGCGGCATCTGCTGCCCCGTCGGTGAACCCGGGCAGTATCGAGCGGTTCATGTCGGGATATTCCTGTCCAGCTACAAGGCCTATTTTGAGGCGGCTGTTTGCCTGCTCCATCGAGCTGGCAGTGACAAGTCCTGCAAAGTAACCGGCAAGATACGCCTGCTGGTACTGGTTATACCGAAGCGTATAGATGGATGGATTACCCTCAAGAAACCCATCCATCACAACAAATTTCTGTTGAGGAAACTGCTGGGATATTTCGTTGACGATCTCAGGCATGGCAGGATTTGAGGTGACAATAAGGTCATGGGCGCCCTGGGCGGCAATGGCCGCGATCTTGTCAGCCCATTCACCCTGATTGGTTCCTCCCTCAATAATATTGGCCCGCACATGGTCATACTCGTCAGCGGCGCGCTGCACTCCTTGGGCGAGCATCTCATAGATCGGGCTTCCTGCGGTTACTCCGGGAATAAATACGGCAATGCGGTACTCACTGGTCTCACGGATTCCTCCTGCAGCCAGCAGTGATGGAACCATAAGAATGACCACAATTACCATAATGATGCGCAGCACTGCGCTTGTTCCGGAAAACTTCATACTTCCTCCCCCATGCATTTCGGCACGGTTATAAGAATAAAAGTAGTGACAGCACTCAAGCGCTGTCGGTTTCCCGGGAGATTTGCTGTCATGAACACTGAAGGCAGGACCCAGGTAGGGCCCGCAGATAGGTATCAATGACGTTCTTCTCCCATCCAGACTTGCACTGTCGGTACCGGAATTCCACCGGATCCCCCTCCCGAAGGAGGTTTGCGGACTTTTACCGCCGGTCGGGATTACTCCCTCCCTTGAAGAAACTTAATATAAAGGTACATAAAGGAACTCCAGTCTGTCAAGTCTTCATTCTGCCCGTGGCGAGCGTTGACCACTGAAGAGCAGGTAT
>SKJE01000162.1 GCA_007116075.1 Spirochaetia bacterium | reverse complement strand
TGACCGGCTGCTCATCGGATCCTCCCTCCCTTTCCAGTTCACACAAAAGTTCATCCAGACTCTCCACAATCACAGAGGGCCGAAGAGACACTCTCCTGGTGAGAAATCCCTCGTAATAAGTGAACTGCAGCGATAAGAGTCTGCCCAGCCTGCCGGGAAATCTCGGACGGGATATCACCATGAACCGGGAGAGATAGATCAACCCGATCAGGGTGAAGGAACGTCGAAAGCCGAGTTCCAATGCCCCCTGGGTCACAGGGAGCGAGAAGAGGGTAACAAGGATCCTTCCAAAGGGCTGAAAGAGGTTCAGTGTGGTGATGCTCAACAGCATTACCAGATTGGGAAGTATCTTTATGCGTCTTCCCAGAAGCAGCTGCAGCAGCATGAGAAACAGTGCCTGGATGATAAGACTGGGCAGATGATTCTGGAATACCAGGGCCGGAAGCATCAGCAGCCCCGAGGCCAGGGGAATGTTTCTTCTATTCATCAACTGCTCCCCGGCATCCTGGAAGCTATCCATCGGGAGCGCTCCATAAATCCCTGGGCAAAAAAACCGAGAAGCAGGGACGCCGCCAGTCCAGTGATCAGAAAGGGGGGAGCTATGAGCCATGCGGCCTGTCCGAAGAGCAGCATCCGGGCGAGCAGGATCTGTACGATATTGCTTACGAAGGCGCCGGCTATGCTGATACCGACCATGGACACCCTATTTCTTAGTGATCTGTAGAGCAGCAGCATCACCACAGCACTGGAGAGACTGCCGCCGAGGGAGAACAAGAAAATATATGAGAACAGGGTCCCGTGCAGCACCCCCTGTCCAAGTATCTTCAGAATGACCAGAAGTGAATATTCCTTCATAGTAAGACACCCGATGCCGATCATTATTGCCAGGTTTGCAAGACCTATGCGCATATACGGCAGGGGCTTGGGGATCACATACTCAATTGTCGATAAAAAAAGTGCGAAGGCAGCTAGAAGTGCTACGTCCCGGACACGCACAGGATGATCAGAAGGCGACATCATCCACCTCCCCTTCAGTTTCTAGGGCACCCTCAATTCTGACGAACACATCATTGGGAAGACAGATGATCCACTGCCCTACCCGCTCAATAATTCCTGTGGTAACGCAGATTTTGTTTCGGCACGCGGAATCATGCACATGGACCTTCCCCTCCTCAATCACCACCTCCGTATCTCCCAGGGGGCCGGGAATGTGTATCCAGGAATCTTGATCAAGGGGATAGATCCACTCCTGTCCGGAGCCCTCTATGCGGACCTGGGATGCCTCCCCGGTTCTTCCATAGATGGAGACAGACAGGCCTGTGATAATCACAATAGTAATGAGGAGTATAACCAAGTCCGCAGGCCGCAACCGTAACATGCCAAAACTATAGCGAAAACGCTCGATTAAGGAAAGGGAGATATTGTCTTAGTCTTTTATTAACCTTATAATACAGGTAATTCTTTTGATCATTATGTTAGGAGGAAACATGAAACGTATAGTATTTTTTGGCATTGTGCTTCTGGCGGCGACAGCCCTTATCGGCTGCGGTCAGCAGAGTGAACCTGCACCCCAGGCAGCTGCTCCCGAGCAGACCCCCGTTGCCGTCGCTGCACCAGCTGCGGAACCGGGAGCGTTTGCCGACGGGATCTATTTTGCCATGGAAGATGATTACGCCTCATCGGGCTGGAAATATGTAGTGTCCTTTGAAGTGGAACAGGGCGACTTCGTCTGGGCTGACTGGAACGGAGTACACCGTGATTCGGGACCTGACAAGAAAACCCTGGACAAGATGGGCGGTTATCAGATGGTTGCCCGGGGCGGCGCTCTCGACGAATGGTACGTCCAGGCAGAGCGCACCGAAGCATACCTGCTGGAAACACAGGATCCTTCGGCGATCTCCTATACCAGTGACCGGGGCCATACCGATGATATCTCAAGGGTGACAATTCGTGTTGTTGAATTCTACGACCTGGTGGACCAGGCCCTTGCAGAAGGACCTTCAGGCCCGGGAGCATATGAGGACGGGATCTATTTCACCTCTGCTCAGGCATATTCAGGAAACTGGAGATCCACCGTAGCTTTTAATGTTATCAACGGGTATATCGCAGGAGTCAACTGGAGTGCTGTTGATCGTGACGGCAGGGACAAGAAATCTGTTGACCGGGACGGCGGCTACCAGATGGTTGCCCGGGGCGGCGCCATCGATGAATGGTACGTCCAGGCCCAGCGAGTGGAAAATCTGCTTGTTGATACCCAAGATCCGGCTATTCCCTACGACGATGATGGATACACTGATGCAGTTTCAGGGGTCACGATTCATATAGATGATTTCGTTAAACTAGTGCAGGCATCTCTGGATCACGGTCCTGTTGAGTACCCCGATCTTGCAGACGGAGTGTACCATGCAGAAGCGGATGAATATGCATCGTCTGGCTGGAAGGGAAACGTTACCCTCACAGTAGTCAACGGCTTTATTGCCGATGTAAACTGGAGCGCTACCCATCGTGACGGCAGGGACAAGAAAACCGTTGACTTGGAAGGCGGCTATCAGATGGTTGCCCGGGGCGGCGCCATTGATGAGTGGTACGTCCAGGCCCAGCGAGTAGAAAACGAACTGCTTCGTACCCAGAGTACCGATATTCCCTACGATGACGGCGGCTACACAGATGCTGTATCGGGGGTTACGATCCATATTGATGAATTTGTAGTATTGGCCGAACAGGCCATTGAGCAGGCCCGCTGAGGGTAAGAATGGGAGCTGTCAGGATCCATAAAAATCCTGACGGCTCTTTTTTCTGCTGCCTATCATGATCCCTTGACCAACCGACGTATTTACACCCATCATAGCCTATGAAGTTACCCTTTGGTCGTACAGAACAGCGGGATGTCACTATCCTGTCCCTGGATGGGGGCGGTATCCGGGGAATCATTCCCATTACCATTCTTATTGCGCTGCAGAAACAGCTGGAGTCCCTCGGTCTTCATCAGCCTCTGTATACCTATTTTGACCTGATTGCAGGTACCTCCACCGGCGGCTTGATTGCCCTCGGCCTCACCGCCCCCCAAGAGCTTGAACGCCATGATGATCACCAGATAAAAAAGGGATTCTGGAAGCGGAAAAACGACAAGCCTGAGCCGCTCCTGCCGGCCATGACCCTGGAGAATCTCCTTGAGCTCTATGAGACCCGCAGCGGGGACATCTTCTCTAAAGGCCCGCTGAGGCAGCTGGGGCCCCTGGGACAGTTCTTTATGGAGAAATATGATGAACAGTCCCTCGCTGAGGTCCTGAGGGAAGTGTTCGGGACCAGGCTGATGGAAGATGCAATGACACCTCTGGTGGTCACCGCCTATGAGTGTATTGAAGGAACTCCCTACCTCTTTCGCTCATATCGCAATCCCGCCTTTTCCATGGCTGAGGCCGCCCGTGCCACTACTGCAGCTCCAACGTATTTTTCTCCGGCCTTTATTCCATCACCGGACACAGGAAAGGAACTGTGCTTTATTGACGGCGGGGTGGTTGCAAATAATCCTTCCCTCTACGCCTATCTTGAGGCGAAGCGTCTTTTTCCCCAAGCCAGAAAATTCCACATGCTCTCCATCGGTACAGCAGGAAGTCTCTTCTCACTGCCTATGCAGGGACTCAAGCGGATGGGAATCCTTGACTGGGTCACTCCGTCAAAGGGGGTACCGCTGCTGCATATCTACTCATCAGGACAGTACCACACCACAGAGCAGGTGCTTACATCACTCCCGGAGGTCACCTATGACCGTATTGCCGGGAACCAGGGAAACAAGCCGATCCCTATGGATGACATCAGCAGGGCCCACATCCTGCGGCTCAAACGGACTGCCGCCCACATAGCGGAGACTGAAAAGCAGCGGCTCCGGGAGTACTGCACCAGTTATATTGCTCCGAGATACAGATAGCAGGCTTCAGCAAACATCCCAGACCATCTGTCGATAAACCGGGCAAGCCGTTTAGGTCCCGGGCTGTGAAGATCGTCGGATACCGCCTTGGCAACCACCAGGGGAATATGCATATCGGCGCAGCACCTGGCTAACCCGGCGCTTTCCATGTCTGCCCCGCGGAATGCCGCAAACCGTGAATCCCTGCTGATCTCCTGTTTCATCTTCTGGGTGAAGAATGTCTCCCCAGTGAGCATTCCACCGCCCCGGCAAAGCCGAACTCCCCTGAGCACCTGTACCAGCACATGGGAAAACAGCTCTCCCTGCTTTGAATCAAAGCCGACGGTGTCATCCGGAGATGCTTCCCGGGCCGCCCAGTCGGGCATGAAGGCAGAACCTAGAGGCATATCCTGGTCTATGGATGCACAGATTCCCAGGTGTATCACCGCCTCCGGGGTATACTGCTCAAGAAGCTGCTGCAGCACCGCAGTACTGGCTGTTTCTCCTGTCCCCAGGGCGTATGCAGCCATCCTGGATGTCTTTATGTCCTGCCGGAAGAATCCCTGAAGCTCTGCCTTCATGGCGGCGGTCACCAGTACCATGAGCTACCCCTCCCTCACCACGGTGCAGGAAAAGGTGATCTCTCCGCCCGCCAGTCTTGCCAGCACCGGCTCAATGAGCAGTCCCTCCCTGATGGGCACTTGGTCATCCAGGGCTTCCTGGATTGCCTGAGCTACATACTCGGCAGCGCGGGCCACCGCCCGGTCTGAGGGCAGACGCTGCATCAGGGATGCAGTCATAATTGAAGCAAACATATCTCCTGATCCGGGATATGCTGCAGGAAGGAGGGGTGCCTCCAGCCGATAGGCTGTCTCCTCTATCCGGTCATACATATACACAAAACTGCTCTCCCTCCGGCTGGCAATAGGCACACTCGTAATCACCACCAGTGATGGCCCGACATCAGAGAGCCGTTTCATCCGTCGAATCACCTGGTCTTCGGTGATATCACTCCTATAGGGCTCCCCGAGAAGCAGTGAAGCTTCGGTGTGGTTGGGTACGATCACATCCGCATGGCCGATCAGTTCTCTCATACCGGCAACCAGCTCATCGGTTATCGGACCGTAGGACTCCCCCTCATCACCCAGGACCGGATCCACCACCACCAATGCGGCGTCATCGGCAAAATTGCTGATCAGGTCGATTACACAGGCAATCTGCCTGGATGAACCAAGAAAACCACTGTAGATTCCATCGAACCTCAGTCCAATCTCATTCCAATGATTCATTGTACGTTTCATGTCATCGGTAAGGTCACGATAATGATATCCCGTAAACCCGCTTGTCTGGGTCGAGAGCAGCGCAGTCGGAAGGGGACAGACCTGTACTCCCAGGGCAGCCATCACAGGAAGCACCACAGAGAGGGATGCCCTCCCGTACCCGGAAATATCGTGGACAGCTGCAACTTTCGGCACCGGTCGGATCATATCACACCTCCCTAGATGCCCCCATAATATACAAATTCCTCCAATCATGCTATGGTTTTATCCATATCCGTATGCTTGGAGGTTCCATGAAATTCATAACTCCAGTTCCTACCCACGATCAGGTTCTTTCTGCCCATCGGCAGATGATTCTCTCCGCATCGGGATGGAGAACAGTCTTTGCCCGAGATGGAGGAGAGCACAGCAGTTCTACAGATACAGCGCCTGCCCATCAGGTGATAGCTGTTACAGCTGCACTGGCGTATTCCCGGTATCTCAGAAGAAAGAGTCCGGATACCCGGGTGCTCATCACTGCCCGGGATACCAGGCCTACGGGTGAAATACTTGAGCAGCTCATTGCAGCAGCCCTCATCAGTGAAGGGTGGGAAGTACGCAGCCTCGGGCAGGCTGCAGTATGCGAAGTTATTGCATGGGTTATGTCTGACCACACCCTGCAGGGGGGAATCTATATCTCCGCAAGTCACAATCCTCTGGGACATAATGGATGTAAGTTCCTTGGTCCTGCGGGAGTGATACCCGGGGAGGAGTCCCGGGAGCTTATTACGGAATATACCTCCCTGATAACCCATGACGACTGCATACAGCAGGCTCTGGGAACCTTGGATAAAGTCCCCATGGACCACCTGTTCCAGGTACTGAGCCGCCGAGAAGCATATAAGCAGCAGAGTCTTGAGGTGTACCGCGAGTTCACCGGACACACTGCCGCCGACAGCATGTGCATCTGCGGCCAGGATTCACTCTACAGCCGTATACGCTCGGGTGTCGCCGAAGCACCTCTCTCAATCCTGATAGACTATAATGGTTCAGCCCGGACTACATCCATAGACGAGTCCCTCCTCCATTCTATAGATATTCCCACAGCAGCTATGAACCACGTTCCTGGAGTCATTGCCCACGGAATCCTGCCCGAGGGGGATAATCTTAATCCCTGCATAAAAGCCCTTGAGGCCGCCTACAGTCGGGATCCCTCCTTTCAGATCGGTATTGTCTACGATAATGACGGAGACCGGGGAAACATCGTCTATATAGATGAGAACACAGGCAAGGCCTGTCGGCTGGAGGCGCAGAAGCTGTTTGCATTGGTAGTACTCTCGGAACTGGCATACACAGCAAACGGTACACAACGCCCGGCGGTAGCTGTAAACTGTGCCACATCCCTGCTTGTAGATGAAGTGGCCTCCCGGTTCAATGCCCAGGTGTTTCGTGGGGAAGTGGGAGAGGCGAATGTGGTAAACCTTGCAAAGGAGCTCAGGGAACAGGGATACCAGGTGCGGGTGCTCGGCGAGGGATCAAACGGGGGTAACATTACCCATCCCTCAACGGTACGGGACCCATTGAACACCCTGCTCTCCCTGATCAAGCTGCTTACCCTGAGGGACGAGGGTTCCTCCAAGGGACTTTTTTCCCGGTGGTGCGAAGCTGCCGGTATCATGGACGCTCCCCAGAAGGGTTTTACCCTAGCAGATATCATTGGCACCCTGCCTGCATATACCACCACCGCAAGTTCTGACCCCCGGGCACTCCTTGAAATATACAGTGCAGACCAGGAACAGCTCAAAACCAGCTACGAAGAGTGCTTCAGTTCTTCCTGGCAGCGGGACCGGCAGATGCTTAAGAATCGATTCGGTTTTGTATCCTGGAGAGAGTACAATACTGAAGGAACCCGGAGTCTCGAAGGAGTCGGGTCCCAGTTCAGAAGTTTGTCTTCAGGGGGACTGCGCATTGTCTTTTTTGACCATCAGGATACTGCGAAGGGAAGCATCTGGATGAGAAAGTCCGGAACTGAACCGGTATTCAGGGTGATGGCGGACCTGAAGGGACACGACCCTGAAGGTGAGGCGCTGCTTCTTGCATGGCACAGGATGATCATCAGCAAAGCTGAACATTAACATTGTAGTCCTCTATACTTTTTCCACATTTTTGTGTATACTTTGTGTATCAAAAAAAGTATAGAGGTTGACTATGGGCAATCTAGACGAAAACACATCCCAGCTGATTGACCATCTGCTGGATGGACTGAGACAGAATCCCCTCGCTTGTCGAGAACAGGCATGCACCTTAAAAAACCAACTTGAACCACAGACAAATCCCCTCGCCTATGCACGGCTGCTCTATGTAGAGGCAACAGCGGATCTTTATCAGTCCGATGCCGCCAAGGCCCAGGAGAAACTGCAGGAGGGGCTTAAGTTGATCTCTCCACCCAGAGACGATGCAGCCAGAACGTTGTATATGAGTATCCGTACCTCCCTCGGTGTCTGTTCCCTGACCTTAAGCAAATATGCAAAGGCGGTGTACCAGTTTCTAGATATAAAGCAGCTGGCGGTAGAGCAGAATGATGTCTATCATTACGGGTATGCAAATATATATCTCGGCAGGGTATACATGCTTATCAGCATGCAGAGTAAAGCCCTGAGGTATCTTCAAGCAGCCCAGGAGGCGGTACAAGTAACCGGCGATGTCCACCAGCAGGGTCTGGTTCATCTCTATCTGGGCAGCTCCCTCAGTACTGCCGGGGATGTTGATGAAGCCCTTAATCACCTGCACGCTGCACTGGAATGCTTTGAATCCCGCCAGTTTGCCCAGACTCCTGAAGTGCTGCTCACCGTCGGTACCATCTACCTGGACCAGCACGACTATCTCCGGAGCGAACAGTTTCTCACTATTGCGCTTGACCAGGCGGTATCCAGAGGGTTTTTCCAGACTGAAGTGGAGTCTCTGCACCTCCTGGCCAGGATCGACAGTATCAAGGATCGGTCAGCCGATGCAATAGATCGGCTGAAGCGGGCCCGTAATCTCGCCCAACAGCACGGTCTGAACCAGCATGTCCTTGAGATTGCGAAGTCCCTCATGGGACTCTATGAGTCAATTGGTGCCTATGAAAAAGCCTACACCTGCAGCCGGGAGGTGATGGAGATCAACAGCAATGCGGTCCAGAAAAAGGTACTCAGTGATATTCGTTCTATGGAGCTTTCCTACAGCAACCGTTCAATCAGCGCTGAAAGGGATTTCCTCAAGAAACGCAGCGCATCCCTCCGACACTCCTATGACTTGATAAAAAATATCAACTCCCTGGCTGATGAGATTAACTCACTGCTTAATCTTGACCTTATGATCGACAGCCTCTATCTGAAGTTGAAGCAGCTCTTCACGGTGGATGCCTTCAGTGTCATCTTTTTCTATCAGGACCGTCGCAAGCTTCAGTACCGTTACCATATTGCACAGGATAAGTATGTCCAGGACCAGCCTGATATAGATTTTCAGGATCGGAATTCCATAGAGGCATACTGTGCACGAACCCGGAAACAGCTGCTTATCCGGGATGTGGCAGCAGAGGGGTATCAATTCCGGGAAGGACCGGTGTCAGACAAGTTAAACGACTACAGTTCGATACTTCTCATTCCCCTGGAAGCCAGGGGGGAACTGCTGGGCGTTCTCAGCCTCAAGGCATTAGAGCCGGATTCCTATTCGTCCCAGGATGCTGATGTAATCAAGCTGCTGGCCAACCAGATGGCGATATCAACGGCAAACTTCCGCATCATGGAGGAGATCAAGAAGACCAATGAATCCCTCAGGGATGAGAAGGAACGGTTGAGCCTTGCCCACCGGGAACTCAAGGATGCCCACACCAAGATTGAGCAGCTTGCAATATATGATGACCTGACAGGGCTGCCCAACAGGCATCTGCTCTATGAGCGGTCTATTCCGATGCTGATGCTGGCCAAACGAAACCAGACCCCCTTTGCTGTGTGCTTTATCGACATTGACAATTTTAAACCCATCAATGACACCCTCGGTCACTGGGCAGGGGATGAAGCCCTGAGGATCTTGAGCAGGCGGATGAGAAAAGCCCTGAGGAGAAGTGACCTGATCGCCAGGCTGGGGGGAGATGAATTTGTGGCGGTCTTCAGCGATATGAAAAAGCAGGACTCGATCTATATCATCCTGGACAAGCTGATCCAAGCCCTCAGCCAGCCTTTGAGTATCGGCCGGGAGCAGTTCGAAGTGGGAGCAAGCATCGGGGTGAGTATGTATCCCCAGGATGCATCGGAATTTGCCGAACTGCTCAATCTGGCCGACAAGGCACAGTATTCAGCTAAGCACCAGGGTAAGAACCGCTACTGCGTATACAGCGAAATGAACCATGCTGCTCTTCGGCTTCTTAAGAACAATATCACCTCCTGATCTGATTCGTGCTATAATCTCCTTAGCATAAGGGGGATAGCATGCCAAAACGGAGGATGAACAGGGAAGCGTTGATCCAGCGAGAACATCTGCAGCAGATTACTCAGGTGCGGCCTGATCTTGTTATTGAAGAGGTTGAGCACAACCGGGACGGCATGCTCAATGATATCGTCATTATTAACTCCAACATCATCTTTCGTTTTCCCCGGTATACCTGGGTGCTGGAGGACATGGAGCAGGAACGGATCTGCCTTGAGTTCATCCAAGACCGCTCTAATCTTGCAGTGCCTGTATGGCGGAGCTATGATCAGGGGTTTATCAGCTATGAGGCCATACCGGGTATACCGCTGTCAAGGAATCAGCTGCTGCAGTTCCCCAGAAAGGACCAGCAAGCTATAGCTGAACAGCTGGCACTCTTCTTGCGGAATATGCACCATCTGCCCGGACGCAGGCAGGAGGCAGGAGAGGTGAAGCGTTCACTTACCTACCAGAGCTATAACGACTGGCTCTCCCTGCTCGATGAATTACAACAGGAACTATTCCCCTTTCTCAGTTCATATATGCAAGATCAGATAGAGGAAATTTTTCATCCGCTTATCGGTGACAATACCTTTATGGACTGCCGGGAATATCTGATTCATGGTGATCTCCGTTCCTATCACATTCTCTATGATCCTGACAGCAGACGGATAACCGGCATTATCGATTTCGGATCCGCCGGACTTGGTGATCCCGCCTATGATATCTCGAGTATTATTAACGATTACGGAGAAGGTTTTGCCGCCCTGATAAGCCGCCACTATCCCGGGATCAAAGAGATGATTGACCGGGCACGGTTCTGGGCCCTCACAAGCGAACTGCAGTGGGCCCTGGCAGGAGTGAGAACCCAGGACCCCTCCTGGTTTCTTGTTCACTTAACCGGTGCAAGGGATATCTCCCCCCTGGGCAGCCCGCTGCTGCTTACCGGTTCTGGAGACCTGCGATAGCTGCTCCCAGTACCGGCGCGTTATCGACATGGATCATCTCATAGAACCTGCCGTGCTGTTCCACCAGATACTCCCGAAGGTACTCTTCAGTGTACTTTTTCAGGTGGTGGGTCTTCAGGAACGTGGTTCCGTCGGCATTGATGCAGACCGGCCGGGAGGGATCACCTCCCGCTCCGGACTTCAGCACCGCAGCAGACAGGTTCACCGCTGATAACCGGGCTGCCCGCTCAATCAGGCGGTCTGCAATCTGGTAGACCAGAGAACGGTCCATCAGGTTCTCACCGCAGGCATGGTGGAGCACCGAAGGAACATCCGGGGTATGAAGCAGGTCATCCATCTCGATGGTGCTCATGGTCTTTATCTCAAGAATACTTCTGCAGGTCTCTTCGCAGAACAGCCCCTCCCGGGCTGCCTGGTGCAGTACGAACAGCACATAGGGCCCAAGATACGCCCCGGAGACCACTTTCTCAAAATGATAACTTTCAGGATGCTTTGTAGTATCATAGAACTGTCGGTCCAGATCACTCAGTCCGAGAAAAAACCCCCCGCTTTCCACATTCACGATCTGGTTAGCACCCGAAAAGGATAGCCGGTCGATCTTACCGATAGCCTCACAGGATTCCACATAACTTGTGTTGGTGCCGGTTCCCAGGATAAAGCCGATATATCCGCTGTAGTGCTTGCGGGCCGCTATTTTTCCGGCCAGCAGGGTTGCCGCGGTATCGTTGAGGATCGTTATAGTCCATCTACCCTCCGGCTGATGCTGGAGAAAAAGATGCTTAAGGTTCTCTCCCACAAGCTCTCCCACAACATCAGGGGCCTGAACCTCCTTTGAAAAATGCAGCACCCGTCCGTCCCGGCCGGGTGTACTCTCGGTGGGATATGAAAAGCAGAACCCGACGGTAGCACTCTCCTTGATAAGCGGAAGGGTGTAGGATGCCAGTTCATGAAAGAACTCATCCTTACTGAGAAGACCCTTACTGCCCGGCATGGGCTGCTTGGAATAACTTGATATATAGGACTTGCCCTCATCATCAAAGGTCACCAGACATGAACGGAAGTTTGTCCCCCCCGCATCAAGCACAATCACCGGTTCTCCGGAGGGAATTGTATCCTTGACTGATACAAAGGTGGGAAGCATGGCCAGGGATGACGGGTCTCCCCGCAGGCCTTCATGCATTTCATGAAGAAACCTCCTGCATAAGAGATCCATATCTACTTGCTCGGGATGGATACCGTGGGACATCAGAAATGAATCGGCACTTCTTGAAAACAGCATGGTGACGCTCCTTGTTTTGTGACCAGTCGTATGCAGGCCATTGTACGAAAAGATATAGGGGTTTGTCCAGAAATAATAGCCCAAAAAAGGCCCATATAGCTCGTAAGGAGTATATGGGCCGGTCTTCGCTCCCCCTGAAAGGGAGAACTCAGATTAGTCGAAGCGAGCGGGTACCCGCTCCGATGTTCCAGGAAATTGCAGGGTAGGTACGTTTATACAGCATGTTTTGCATAAAATCAATACTTTTCTGCAATTTTTTTGTGCAATATTCATAGTTTATTATATAATGTTCACACTATGTTCGAGGGTATCCTCATACGCCATTCACCATAGGAGGGCTCCTCCTCTGAAGCAGAGTTCGGGCGGTCGATTTCAATGAATCCCTCTTGTTCGAGCTTCAGGGCGGTCTCCCGGACCCGGTCAGGATCAAAGGAAGCATAATCAACCAATTCATCCAGCCGTACCGGTCCGCGCTCATTGAGGATCAAAAGGATAGTTCCACGTACATGGCGATTTGAATTTTGGTAGGGAGCCTGCCGGGTATAGTGGGCGCTTCGCCGATTCGGATTCGGCAGGAGCCGGGTCAGGTACACCCCATAGTCCATAAGGGCATAATACCACTGTTTTGGGTTATCCCGGTCCAGCAGATACTCAAGTACGGGATAGAGTGTACGGTCATATACCTCCTGCTGCTCGTAGAAGAACGCATAGAGCAGCACCCGCCGGATATTAGTCTCCAGATAGAGCACCGGACGGTTCCATGCAAAGGCAAGGACCGCAGCAGAAGTTGCAGGACCTACCATGGGCAGCTGCAGCAGTTCCTCCCTTGTATCCGGCAGTCCCCGGGGACATTGACGGGCGATCTGCAGCAGCGCCTGGGCCCGGCGGTTATAGCCGAGGCCCTGCCAGAGAGAGAACACTTCCGCAAGGGATGATCTGCTCAGTTCGTTCAAGGTGGGAAATCGGTCAAGAAATGCATGATACTTCGGCAGTACCCGGGAAACCTGGGTCTGCTGAAGCATCATCTCCGAGACCAGGATTTCATAGGGATCACAGCTATCCCTCCAGGGAAGGGACCTCCCGTGCTCACGATAATAGCGGTACACCCCATCCTGGAATTGAGATCTCATGACTGGATGTACTTCCCCGGTGGATGAACAGGGGGGAAAAAGATACTCCCCTAGCTCCTGCTCTTTCTCGCCTGTTCTGCTTTTCTGCTGATCCTGTTCCATATACCGCTGATCCCCATGGCCTTCTTCATCGCCTGGAGGGTCATCCGTGCCTCCTCCCGGGCTTTCATCGTTCCCTCATAGATCACTTCATCCACATAACCCTTCCGGGAGGCTATATCTTCCCGCTTGTCACGGATAGGATCCAGGAATCCGTTCAATGCCCGGGTAAGTTTCTGCTTCACCTCAACGTCCCCCACCCGGCCGGTCCGGTAGCGCTCTTTGAGATCCTCCACCTCACCCTTGTCGGAATTGAAGACGTCGTGATAGATAAAAACCGGGTTGCCCTCCACTGTTCCAGGGATATCAGCACGGACACGATTTGGATCGGTATACATACCGGATACCTTTTTCTCAACTATTCTGGCTGAATCCGAGAGATAAATGGCGTTGTTCAGGGATTTTGACATCTTCGTATTTCCGTCAGTCCCTACCAGGGAGCCCACATTGCCTATAAGTACATCGGGGATATTGAACACATCACCGTAGAGATAGTTGAACCTGCGGGCAATCTCCCGGGTCAGCTCAACATGGGATTCATTATCCTTGCCCACAGGCACCAGGTGAGCCCTGGGCATGAGAATATCAGCTGCCTGGAGTATAGGGTATCCGAGCAGTCCAAAGGGCATTTCCTGCAGGTCAGCGGACTTAGCCATATCCTTGAGACTTGGGATTCTCTGGAGTCTCGGTACAGTCACCATCATCTCAAAAAAGAGGTTCATCTCATATACTTCATGGACCGCAGACTGCAAATAGATTACCGACTTGTCCGGATCGATGCCGCAGGCTATATAGTCAAGCACCAGATCCCTGGTATGTGTGGCTATCTCCTCAACCGAGCTTTTCTCGGGTTTTGTGGTCAGGGTATGCAGATCAGCCAGGATAAAGAAGCATTCATATTCATGCTGCAGTTTCACTCGATTCTGCAGTGATCCAACGTAGTGTCCGAGATGCAGCTTGCCCGTCGGACGATCTCCAGTCAGTATTCGGCGTTTTTCCATCTAGTCATGTCCTTACGTCTGTTTCAGTAATGAGTGCAGTATAACCTTGATGAAGTTTTGTGAAAAGGGAGCATCAGGATTTACCCCTGTTTTCTCTTTTCCCGCCGCTGCTCCCGCATGCGTTCATAGCGCTCCTTGCGGCGGCGGTCCTCCTCACGGATCTGTGCCCGATAGCGCTTCCCGCTGCTGAACATCACCGACAGGGGCCGCAGTCCCTTCACGTTTGAACAGAAGATCTGGACAATAGACATAATCGGCACCGCCAGAAACATCCCCATGATTCCCCAGATATATCCCCAGAAGGCCAGGGACACTAGAATGATAAAGGGGCTCAGATTCAGCTGGTTCCCCTGGAACCGGGGATCTAGGATATTTCCCATAACCAGCTGGATCATGCTCATAATCATGGCAACATAGATAATTCTTCCGTAATCAGGGAAGAACTGAAGCACCGACATGACGATTGTAAGCAGGGTTATGATGATTGATCCAATATTGGGGATGAAGTTGAACATCACCGCCAGCACTCCCCAGATAATAGCAAAATCCAGTCCCACCGCCAGGGAGCCGAAGTAGAAGAGCACCCCCGTGATCAAGCTGATAATAGACTTCACCACCAGATACCGGGATATCTGCCTGTTAATCCGCTCGAACATGATTGCCAGGCGCATGCTGCCCCTGTTGGGAAGGGCCACTTTCACCTTAGGTATAAGGGACTGGCGCTCAAGCAGGAGAAAAAGCACAAAAATAAATATGATGATCGAGGAGGAGATGATATTCACAATAGAACCGGAAGCAACGGTCACCGCATTGATCAGCATGGACTTCCAGTCCACCAGCTCCGAGAGACCCGATCCGGGAGTCAGACCCAGGGCGGGGCCGAGGGTTTCCCCAAAGCTGCCGAATACTTCATCAAACCGGGCAAAATACTTCGGCACCCGGTTGATAAACGAGTTGATTGCTATGGTGAAGAAGAAGAACAGCAGCACGAAGAACAGCAGCAGCAGCAGGATGGCAAAGACAATAGCCAGCCACCGGGGAATCCTGTTCTGTTCCATCTTATTAACCATCGGGTTAAGAATAAGAAAGAGAAAAAACGAAACTGCCAGAGGCAGGGTTATACTGCTCGCTGCTTTCAACACAAAGGAGATGAGCACAAATAGGGCTATGCCGAGTGCAATTTTCTTTGTCCGATCAGTCCTGTCTGGAGCCTCGCTGTCTTGGATCATGGGTACAATATAAATCACCTTTGCTAAAGTGGCAATACTCTATATACTGCCATCATATGATAAGCAAAGAGAAAAAACTTGAGCAGATCCAGATTATCCTGGTGGAACCAACTGAGGCCGGGAATATCGGCTCGGTCTGCAGGGCTATGAAAAACATGGGATGCACCCGGTTATGTATTATCGGGGACAGGGAGTATGACCTGCAGCGTATCAGGACCATGGCTGTCCATGCCTTCGACATATATGAAGAGCATCGAAGATGTGCAACCCTGGAAGAAGCCCTCGCCGGCGGAATCTTCAGCGTCGGGGCTACCCGGAGAAGGGGAAAATTCCGGAAGTATTTCTCATTTCTTCCGGAACAGCTTGCCCAGCATATCTCCACTCTGGGAGGAGGAACTATATCGGTGGTATTCGGCAGGGAGGCCGACGGGCTGACTGTGGAGGAGCTCAACTGCTGTGATGCGGCGGTGCGTATTCCCACCAGTGAATCCTTTCCCAGCATGAATCTCTCCCAGGCGGTACAGGTGATCACCTATACCCTGCGCCGCGGACTGGTGAGCTCTCTGGCCTACCAGCCGATCCAGCGGGAAGAGCTGGACCTTCTGGTTACGCATATTATGGACAGTTTTGGCCAGATCGGGTTCTTCAAACTCGACGAACGGGAGGAGGTACACCGGTTCTACCGGGATATCTTCGCCCGCTCAGGCCTCACAAAGCGGGAGGCCCAGCGGCTGGAAAAAATGTTCAAAAAGATTCCCAACCTTACACAGAGAAGAGAACCAACCCAGGAGGATTACCATGGACCAGCATGACGGATCCGGGCGAACCGGAACATACCTCAAGCGTATACTGACCAGTTACGACGAAACATCGGGAACTAACTTTATCGATGTCAAAAGGCTTCCCGACATCAAGAGCATCAGCTCTATCGTGGATCAGCTGCTGGAGATTCTGTTTCCCGGATACTCAGGTAAAAGGGAGATCACCCGGGAAAATGTACTCTATATTGTAGGAGACTTAATATCCCAGGTGATCAAGGACCTGGAAGAGCAGGTACTGCTCGCCTACAAGCATGAGTGTCCCCTGAACGACTGCCCGAAGGAAGAATGTAACAGGCTTGCCGCTGAGGCGGTGGATGCCCTCTTCGATGCGATTCCAGGGATCCGGGAGGTGCTCAAATATGATGTGAAGGCAGCCTTCAATGGTGATCCCGCAGCAAGAAGCGAAGAGGAGATTGTAATCTGCTATCCGGGGCTGAGAGCCCTGGCTATTCATCGGGTATCCCATGTGCTGTACAGCAGAAGAGTTCCCCTGATCCCGCGACTCATGAATGAAATCGCCCATTCCCAGACCGGTATCGACATCCATCCCGGGGCAACCATCGGCGAGGGGCTGTTTATTGACCATGGTACCGGAGTAGTAATCGGTGAGACCACGATCATCGGGAACAATGTGAAGATCTACCAGGGAGTCACCCTGGGGGCTTTAAGTTTTCCTAAGGATTCCTGCGGCAACATCATCAAGGGGAAAAAACGTCACCCCACCATAGAGGACCAGGTTACCATCTATGCCCATGCAACCATTCTCGGCGACCTTACCATCGGTGCCAAATCCCTGATCGGCAGCAATGTCTGGCTGAAGGATGACGTACCGGCCAACACCATGGTGTACATGGAGGCACCCAATATCACCTTCAGGTCCATCAAAGGCTAGGCTGAGATCGACAGACGCTTTACCAGCAGTGAGGGGCTCGAGAAGCGCTGGAGGGAATCCTCCCTGCGGTCAGAGCCCTTCGCTGCAATATCCTCAAGCAGCTCAAAAATATTTCCAGCAGCAACACACTTGCCGACGCTCTTCTTCTGTTTTCCCTCTGCAATCTGGAATCCACCGGCTGACAGCGAGAAGTTCCCCGTGAGTACGTCCACACCCGCATGCAGACCGTCAAGTTCAGTGATATATACACCACTACCGCAGAGATCAAACAGCTCCTCAAGGTCATGTTCCCCGTTGGTCAAGCATGGCGCGTGCAGTCCGGTCACTACCGGAGCCATGAATGAAGCACGCAGACCGTGGCCGGTGGGTGATGTGCCGAGCCGGGATGCCGCATAGACTGAGTGGGCAAATTCCTTGAGCACCCCCTGCTGGAGCAGTATCAATTTTCGTGTCTTCACCCCTTCATCATCGAATTTCCGGGCATAGAGGGAGCTACCTTCCGGATGATCATAGATAGTCACCTCCGGTGACGCCACCTGCTCCCCAATCTTCCCTGCAAGGGGAGATCGGCCCTTCATGACATTCTCCGCAAACCAGGGTGCATAGGGAGAGAGAAAGAAAGCCCCAAGCAGCTGGGATGCCGCCTCAGGGGAAAACACAACAGGATAGGTACCGGAGTCAATGCTGCGGGGATTCATCTTCTCCACAGCACGCATAACCGCCTCCTGGGCTATCCGCAGGGGAGATAGATGATAAAACACCCGGTCGGCCACGGCATAGGATCCGCTGTGGACCTGGCGGGTATTGCCGGCACTCACCTGGATCAGCGCAGCACATGAGGAGAACCGCTGCACCTTCTTCATTCCCCGGGAGTTCACAATGGTGATCACCTGGTGTGATTCCAGGTACCGTGAAGTAGGCACTGAAAGCACTTTGGCATCAAGGGCCCGGGCTGCCCGCTCAAGTTTCAGGACAAAGTCCTGTTTTCGCTCTGCAGGAATTTGCTCAAGCTCCCTGCTGCTGCAGTCATCATCAAAAAGCTCCCGGTCTCCCGGGTAGAGCACGTGTCCAGTATCGGGAGGAAGGTACTGCACCTGCTCTGCTGCTTGTGCAAGAGCCTGTTCAAGGTGCTTCCGGTCCGTCAGTTCGGTAAAGCTGCTACCGATACGGTTACCGTCCTCGGTGCGGACCGACAATCCCTCCTCGGTATAGGACCGGATGCCGGTTATCTGCTGGTCATACCCGCTGATATCAAGTCCCCGGGTCTCCCGATAGTATACCTCCGCTGAAGAGAGGTTGGAACGTTCGAGCCTGCCTAGAAACATCTTCGCCTGGGCACGTCGTTTTTTCATGATCTTCCTCCTACAACCAGGGATGAAACAAGCAGCGTCGGCTGTCCCACCGCTGCTGGCAGGGATCCTGATACAGATCCGCACATTCCCGCACCCAACTCCAGATCGTTTCCCACTTCCTCAATCCTGCGCAGCACATCCCTGCCGGTACCGATCAGTGACGCCCCCCGTATAGGACGGTCGATCTTACCGTCAATAATAAGGTACGCCTCATGAACAGCAAAGTTAAATTCAGTCGTGGCGGTATTCACTGATCCTCCGCCCATTTTCCTGCAGTAGAGCCCCCGTTCCACCGAAGCGATGATCTCCTCGGGGGTCTTTTTACCGGGCTGGATAAAGGTGTTGGTCATCCGGGATGCCGGCGGAAACCGGTAGGAAGCCCTTCGGCCGTTACCGGTCAGCGGATGATCCAGCTGCCGGGAACCGATCCGGTCGACCATGAATGATTCAAGCTTCCCCCGATGGATCAGCCTGGTCCGGGAAGTCTTCACACCCTCATCATCAAAGGCCGAGGAGCCCCACCCGTGGTCCATTGTTCCGTCATCAAAGGCACTCACCTTGGCCGATGCAATCCGCTTTCCCATTTTTTCCGAGAAGGGGGAAACGCCCTTGGCGGTACTGGTTGATTCCAAGGCATGGCCGCAGGCCTCATGAAAGATCACCCCGCCGAATTCATGAGCCAACACCACCGGCATTGATCCCTGGGGAGCATAGTCCGCATCCATCAGGGCACAGGCCGATCTGGCCGCCTCCCGGGCAACAGTCTCTGGAGGAATCAGGTCAAAGAACTCGCTTCCCATGGCCAACCCGGGGTTCCAGGATCCGTTCTCCCTTCGTTCCCCCTGCTGGGCTTCGGCGGTCACTGAGAATCTGGTCCGAACCCGCCGATCCTGGCAGTAGGTGCCGTCACTTCGGGCAATAGTCACACCCTGGTCCCAGTCACCGTAGTTGACCATCACATCATGGATCAGGGGTGAATACTCCCTGGCGGAATGGTCAGCCCGGAGCAGCAGTGCTGTTTTATCCTCCAAGGGAATCCCGGAGGGATCCATCTGGGGAGCATGGAGAGAATCCTGGAGCAGATCTCCCAAAGGTGCCGCACTGCCCCTGCGGCCGATCCGTACAGCCTCTGCGGCACCCAGGGCAAGCTCCCTGAGTCTAGGTATATCGGGATTACTGGTATATACATACAGATAGTTGGTGCCGGTTATAATGCGGATTCCCGCTCCGGCATAGATACCCTGCTGGATGCCCCGGATACGCTGGTCATCCGCCCGGATTGAGGTGATGCTGCTGTTCTCCAGGAACACTTCAGCCTCATCTCCCCCCTTTGACAGGGCTGTCTTCAGCAGTTCATCCAGGAACTCTCGATCATACTCCACCCTGGTCCTCCTTGCACGAGTTCTGGGAAGAGTATACTTCATTGGCGCTGAATCATCCAGCCTCACCGAAAGAGCGCGAGCATATCTTCATAGGACAGCAGGGCGGGTTCATCAACATGGAGATCCCAGGAGCTGTCCTTCACCGCCTCCCCGACTCCCACCGCCTTCATCATTGCCTCCTTGATACTGATGATCCCCACTTCTGCATCTTCTATCCCGACGCATTCCTCAGGCCAGAGCCCGAGCATATCAGCAGCGCGGGCAAAGACCTCGCAGTCGGGTTTCCCCAGGATCACCTCACCGGCGGGCACCACCGCATCAAAGGCCTCCTGCAGACCAAGCTGTTCAAGGATAAAAGAAGCATTCCTGCTTGCCGAAGCAACAGCCAGCAGAATGCCCTCACCCCTCAGGGTCTCCAGCAGTTCGCTGATTCCCGGCAGGATATCATTTTGGGTCAGTTCCTCCAGGGAGCTGCGGTAGCACCGGTTCTTCTCATCGGTGAGTGCCTGCAGTGTGTCCTCCCCCAGGACAACGTTATTCTCCCGAAGGATGATCATGAGTGATTCCCGACGGCTCACTCCCCGCAGCCTCCTGTTGATACTTTGGTCAAAATGCCACCCCTGACGATCGGCTAGCTGCTTCCATGCCCGAAAGTGAAACTCATCGGTGGAAGTGATCACTCCGTCGAGGTCGAAGACTGCCCCCTTGAACTGGGGACGGGTGGGGATGCTTTCTGAGCCGTCCAGATCTATCCGGTCAGATCTGTGATAGATCGTAACAGGACCGCCGGTGCTTCGGTATGTTGTCTTCTCGGGTTCAATCTGCACCTCCAGTCTAATACCCTTCAGGGTAAGTGGAAAGGTAAGGCTGCTCCACTGATCCGGAAGAACCGGACGGAACCGCGGAATACCTCCGGTATAACGAAATCCAGCCACACCAAAGACCATGGACATCCAGGAACCAGCCATGGCGGCGGTATGCAGCCCATCCTTGGTGTTTTTATGGAGATCCTCAATATCCATCAGGGAGGTGTTCCTGCAGTACTTCAGCCCCTCCTCTGGATATCCGCAGTCATAGGCGACAATTCCCTGAATGCAGGCGGACAGTGAGCTGTCACCGGTAGTCAGGGGCTCATAGTAGGTGAAGTCCCTCCTGCGCTGGTACCATGGATACCGGTCACTGAGCAGCAGCAGCGCAAGTACCGCATCGGCCTGCTTGAGTACCTGGTATCGGTATATAACCAGGGGATGGTAATAGAGCAGCAGGGGATACTTATCCCTGGGACGATGCTCGAAATCCCAACGCTCCCGCTCAAGGAAGCTGTCATCCTGTGGATGAATTCCTGTATCCCGATCAAAGGGAATGTACATCTGCTCACCGGCACGTCTCCAGAGCTCAAGTTCTTCTTCATCGGTGCCTGCAAGTTTCCGGAGACCTGGGTCATCCTCGAAGATCTCCACGGTCCGCAGCAGGTGGTACTGGGCCATGACATTGGTGTAGAAGTTATTGTTCACCAGAGCCGAGTACTCGTCCGGACCGGTAACCTCATTGATGCAGAATGCGCCCCCCCGGGCAGGATTGTAAAACCCCAGATCCTCCCAGAGCCTGGAGGTCTCGCAGAGCAGCCGGGCGGCTCCGTCGGTCAGGATAGAACGGTCTCCGGTCACATCGAGATACTGAAATATGCTGTAGGCGATGTCAGCATTGATATGGTACTGGGCAGTACCGGCGGGATAATACGCCGAGGCCTCCATGCCGTTGATCGTCCTCCAGGGAAAGAGCGCACCCCGCTGGGAGAGCTCCTCAGCCCGCTGGATAGCCCTTTCCAGGATAGATATCCGGTATGCAATCAGGGATCGGGCTGTATCGGGAGTGGTAAAGGTGAAAAAGGGCATGCCGTATATTTCGGTGTCCCAGAAATAGTGCCCTTCATACCCTCCTCCTGTCAGGCCCTTTGCAGCCAGGCTGGTCCGTCCGTCCTTTCCCGTTGACTGGTACAGCTGGAATAGATTAAACCGAAGGGCCCGCTGGAGCAGATCGTCCCCCTGGATCTCAACATCACTGCGATGCCAGAAGGCATCAAGATGCTGCTTCTGTTCCGCCACAAGGTCCTCCCAGGAAAGCTCCTGAGCCGCAGAACGGCTCTGCCTGACCTCGCGAGCCTGGGGATTACTGTGGTAATAGAAAACCTTTTCCAGCGTAACAGACTGGGACTGGCTGCAGAGCGTTATATAGGGCAGGCTGAATTCACTCTCTTCCTTGGTCGCATAGACCGACTGAGCATAGCGCAGCACTACCCCGCAGAGCAGGGATAACTTGCTTTCTATGGTTTCAAAGGAGCTGTAGATCTCATAGCTTCGGTCATGCTGTTCAAAATGCGAATTTCGCTGTTCCAGCGGGGGGCGCATGAGCTTGGTACTTACCCTTGGATCATATTCGTCCCGGGGTCGTTCCGAAGGGAGGGCTATGGTGGAGCGAATCCGCACATCGGTGCCGGGATCCGTCTCCAGGGTAAACCGCATAGCCCCGATATGTCTGCGTTCCAGGGAGATCAGGCTCTCCCACTTCAGATGACCGCTTGTTCCGCCGGGGCTGGTCCATGACACCTCCCTGGTCAGGACCCCCGTTCGAAAGTTCAGTTCCCGTCGGTAGTCATGCACCGTGCCGGAGGCCAGGTGAAAGGTCTCACCATTGAGGGCCACCTCCATGAATCTGCAGTCCGGCAGGTCCAGCATGGTCTGGTTGCATTTCGCCAGGCCATAAGCGTGCTCTCCGTACAGGATAGGTGTCAGTTCATAAAATCCATTTAAGAAGATCCCGGGATGATACGCCGGCCTCCGCTCAGTGAAAAATCCTCGAAACCCAAGATACCCGTTTCCCAGGGAGAACAGGCTCTCCCGACGGGCGAGGTCTCTCTCGCTCTTGTCCGTCTCAACAATTCTCCAGGTATCATCCATGGGGAACTCCTCATGTAAACATCTCAACCCTTCACTGATCCGGCCATCAGTCCTCTCACGAAAAACCGCTGGAGCCCGAAGAATACCGCCAGGGGTATGATCATGGTTACAAATGCTCCTGCCGTGAGCAGGTGCCAGTCCTGGCCGCGGGATCCCACCATGCTGGCAAGCCGCTGGGTAAGCACCGCGACATCTGCAGTACCTCCCAGGAATACCAGAGCCACCAGCAGGTCATTCCATACCCAGAGAAACTGAAAGATTGCCAATGAAGCTATGGCAGGTATGGAGAGGGGAAGCACCAGCAGGGTAAACACGGTCATCTGTTTTGCACCGTCGAGGAAGGCAGACTCAAAGATATCCCGGGGAATTGTGCTGATGTAGTTGTACAGCAGGTATGTTGCCAGGGGAAGACCAAATCCAGTATGAGCCAGCCATATGGCCAGGTAGGATCCTGTAAGCCCAATGCGCTGGTAATCCCGCAGGATCGGGATCAGGGCAATCTGGAGGGGAACCACCAGGAGTGCAACCACAATGGTAAAGAAGATCTTTCTTCCCGGGAATTCAAGCCAGGCAAACCCGAAGGCAGCCGCCGCTGCTATCAGCAGGGGAATAATCACCGAGGGAATGGTAACAGTCAAGCTGTTTACAAATGCCTGGCTCAGGTTGTCTCCACTGGCACGGACCGTGTTACCTGCAGCATCTACATAGGTGTGATCCCGTCCTCCAAGAACCTGACGGTAGTTATCCAGGTTGAACCGAGTCCCGTCGGTAAAGGTAGTCCACCATCCAGTATTCATCACCTCATCCTGGGGACGCAGGGATGAGATAAACAGGCCAACTGTAGGCATCGTCCAGATCAGTACGATGAACAGGAGGATGATATTTATAACGACTTTCCATTTTGCAGCTTTTCTTTTTTCCAGTGTCATCAGAATCCCTCCCGTTTACTGAACTGTCTCAGGTTGTACCACATGACAGGTATAACGGCGATCACCAGAACCATGGCAATTGCTGAACCCCGGCCGTAGTGGAGAAACCGGAACATCTGCTTGTACTGCATACTTGCAATGACCTCCGTTCCGTAGTTCCCGTTTGTCATGGTAAATACAATATCGAAAATCTTCAGGGATATGATGATGATCGTCGTGGCAACCGTCACCAGTGTGGAAAATATTGAGGGAATGATAATCCTGATGATAATCTTCATCTCAGTTGCCCCGTCGATCCTGCCTGCCTCAATAATTGAGGAAGGGATCCCCTTCAGGGCTGCTGAAATAATCACCATGGCATATCCGGTCTGCAGCCATACCAAAATGACAATGAGGAATATGTTGTTCCACGGCTGCATGGTAAACCACGCCTGGGGCTCTCCGCCGAAAAAGGTGACCATCGCATTGAGCAGTCCGATCTGTTCCTCCATAGGGGGCTTATAGGCATAGACGAACCGCCAGATAACACCCGCACCGACGAAGGAGATTGCCATGGGAAGAAACACCAGGGCCTTGAAGAATTTTTCAAACCTGGACCGGTCTGCCAGCAGGGCGATGATCAGCCCGAAGCCTACCGCACCGCCTGTACCCAGTACAATCCACATGAGGTTATTCACGAAGGATTCAAGCATCTTCGGATCTGTGAAAGCAAACACATAGTTCTGAAGACCCACAAAAGCTTGGGAGCGGGCATCAAAGAAGCTTAAATAGAGAGAGCGCAGGGCCGGGATAAAGAGATACCAGCCGAGGATAACCAGGGCGGGTCCGACAAATACGAAGGGCTGCAGTTTCTTGGCTGTCTGCAGCGGCAGCCGATTCACCACCCAGTCGGCTACCCAGAAGAGGAGCGCCACCCCCCCGACTCCCCAGATAATTGCTACCGAGGCGATGATGCCCTGGGGTGCATTCGTATCCCGAAGAAATATGAATCCTCCCCAGAGCACCACAAAGGCCACAAAGGGAATAAAGATGGAGATCAGAATTCTCCCCAGTGTTACCACTGCTCTGCCCCCGATTCCCCCTGAAGATGCAGATGTATCCTGTTCTGACATAACACGCTCCTATTGTTCAGTACCGAACCAATAACTCGGCGGCCGCCAAAGCACTAAGCGGCCACCGATATGTCTGTTCTAATTCCTACGGCCAGCTTCTCTGGATAGTATTCAGTACGGTATCCAGATTCCTTCCGTTCACCCAGTCAACAATTCCGGTCCAGAAACTTCCGGCACCGACCTGTCCGGGCATCAGGTCAGAAGCGTCAAATCCGAACACTTCAGCATTCACCAGAGCCTCTGCCAGGGAGCGTTCAATTTCATTGGGATATGCATCGAGATCCTGGTCAAGGTAGGGAAAGAGAGCCCCGCCTGCCTGAGCCCACAGTTTGCCTGATTCCCAGGTTGCCAGGAATTCCATGAACTGCCGAACCTCAGGGGTATCGTTGAAGACTACAAACTGGTCCCCTCCGCCGAGTACAGGAATGCCCCATTCAGGATTAATTGAAGGAAGGGGGAATACTCCTACCTCTTGCTCAAGGTTATCCTGGATTCTGTCAGGGAAGAATGTTGTTACAAAATTACCCTGCCGGTGCATCATAGCCCGGGGAGGATCTTCGAAGAGCGGCCGGGGGGAGTCACCAAAGCTGGTGGTGAGAATATAGTTCCTGCCGCCGTAGACATAGTCGTCGTTAAACCAGATGTCTCCGACGATTTCGAAGGCTTCCTTCACCGCTGGATGGTTGAAGGGAATTTCATTGTCGATCCACTGCTGGTACACTTCCGGTCCTGCTGTTCTCAGCATGACATCCTCTACCCAGTCTGTTCCGGGCCAGCCGGTTGCGCCGCCGGACTCTATGCCGATCGCCCAGGGGGTATGCCCATTGGCAACCATCTGATCCATGAGTGCTTCAAGTTCATCCCAGGTAGTTGGGATTTCATAACCGGCAGCGTCCCAGGCTTTCTTGGGATACCATACAAAGCTCTTTGCATTTACCCGGTGGAATACGCCGTAGGGAGTTCCTCCCTCAGATCCCAGGTCCTTCCAGACGGGGGCATAGTTGCTGTCAACGAGCTGTTCCAAGCTGTTCCACATGGGAACCAGGTGTCCCTGCTGGGCAAAGTTCTGCATCAGTCCCGGCTGGGGAAGCGCTGCAATGTCCGGAGGGTTTCCGCCCTCAACCCGTACGCTGATCAGGGTCTCAAATTCACTGGATCCTTCATAGCGAACCTCGATTCCAGTGGCGTCCGTAAAGGGACGAATTGCCTCCTCAAATCGTCTCGCCTCTTCATCCACAAAGGCGCCGAAGACGGTCACCACTTTCTCATCAACTGTCTCCCGCTGACCGGCGGCAAATACCGCTGCACCGGCCATCAGGAACACTAACAGTACTACTACAACCTTTTTCATAGACTACTCCTTTCTTGGATACCAGATATCCAAGTCTATTCAATGTTATGCCCATGGACATCCATGGACAGGTCTGCACTGAAATCAGCAGGATTGCCGAATCACGAGTTCAGGCAGTACTACTTCCTGCAGCTCCCCCTTCGAGGAGGTTTGGTTCATCAGTCGAACCAGCTGTTCACAGCCCCTGCGCACCATCTCCTCTCTGGGCTGGTGCACCGTGGAGAGTCTCGGCCGGTACATATGTCCGAATTCAATATCGTCATAGCCCATGATCCGGATGTCCTCGGGCACCCGTAATCCAAGGTCCTTCAGGGCATCCATCATCCCCAGGGCTATAATGTCCGCTTCAGCAAAGATGGCATCTATTTCATCAAGAATACCCCGATGGTCATGAATCATCTGATATCCGAAATCAAAGGAGCATTCCCCCTTGATGACAGAATTGGGCAGCAGGTCGATATCCGCCGCGGCGAGGGCTCGCTTGAATCCCGCAGTCCGTTCAATGAATTGGAGATCGGAGGAGTCCTCAGTGATACAGACGATTCGTCGGTTTCCGCTGCGGATCAGGTAGTCCGCCGCAAGATAGCCGCCGTACTCATGATCCGCAAAGATATAGTCCATATCTCCGTAGCTTACTCCCTTCGGCTTGAAGTGCAGCACCACGTAGGGGATCCCGGACTGCTGGATAAACTCCCAGTCCTGCAGGGAAACCCAGGGATGGACAATCAGCAGGCCGTCCACTTTCTTCATCCGGATCATTCGCTGGATATTGCTCTGGTGGGTATAGGGATTTCTCGGGTAGGCTATGATACTGTCCAGTGAAACGTGTTCAAAGGCGTGGCGGATCCCCTTGAGCATCATATCCAAGTAAAAATAGGTCCCTGTGTTTTCGAATACTGCCCGAAAAATGACTCCCACGGTTCCGGTCTTTCTGGTGGAAAGGCTGCGGGCGCTTGCATTGAATTCGAAGTCCAGATCCCGGGCTATGCGCTGGATGGCCTGTTTTGTTTTAGCAGAAACCAGGGAGCTGTCATTCAGGCTCCGGGAGACCGTTGAGTGGCTCACGCCGGCGATTTTCGCTATGTCTTTAATCGTCACTTGCTTATTCATACCATTTATGCACACGGTTTCTATACCGTGTAAAAACATTATAAATCACTTATACGAGAAGTCAAGAGATAATTGTATACGTTTTTATAGTTATATATTGTAACAGTATATTCATTTATAACCGTATTGATGAAGCATATTTGATCATGAATATTTATTGCACATGTGTGCTGTATATGTTCTGCTTGCAATTTCCTGTGGTTCCTCATACAGTGGAAGTATGTCCCATCCTTTTCTATATCCTTCCCCGCGGGTATTGGCCCACAGGGGAGACAGTCTGCATTGTCCCGAGAACACCTTGGAGTCGTTCCAGTCTGCCCTGGTGGCCGGAGCAGACTGTATAGAGACTGATGTGCATCTCAGTGCTGATGGTGAAGTTGTCGTCATCCATGATTCGCGGGTGGACCGGGTCACCGGTGAAAGTGGTTCTGTGGATAAGATGAGCTTAAAAAAACTGAAACAACTTGATTTTGGGTACCATTTCTCCCCGGATGGAGGAAAAACCTTTCCCTACCGGGGTAAGGGAATTACCCTGCCCACCCTCTCAGAGGCTCTTGAGGCCTTTCCGGGTATCAAGTTCAACGTAGATATGAAGCAGAAGGGTCGTCCCATGGCAGAAGCCCTAGCGGAGATACTTACCCGGCACGACGCTATAGACCGGGTTATGTGCGCCAGTGTGCACGACGGGAATCTACGCATCCTCAGGGCCCTGCTGCCCGAAGCGGCAACCAGCTGCGGAGCCGCCGAGGCTGCAGGCATTATTCTTATGGCCAAGGCAGGAGTGCTTTTTACCAGAAACAGTCTACCAGCGCTGGCGCTTCAGGTTCCTTCCAGGTACAAGGGAGTCACCTTTATCAACAGCAGGCTGATTAGGCAGTATCATCAGGCGGGGCTCTTCGTTCATGCATGGGTTATCAACAATGCCCAGGAGATGCATCAACTCCTGGAGTACGGGACGGACGGGATCTGTACCGACCAGACAGCCCTGCTTCAGTCACTCCTGTAATTCCAAAACAGCTCCCAGAAGATTAAGGGCCCGCTCCGCCAGAAGTTCCTGCTGCTGCAGTTTCTCGTGGAGCAGCACAATTGCCGGATTCTCATCAAGGGTATGCTGTACCGCGAAAAAATCCTGCTCCATCATATCAGGGTCTCCCGGGACTGCGCCATAGCCCGCCATGGCGGACTGACAGAATTCTTTTTTGGCATCCTCATAGCGCAGGTCATGAAGCCTGCGCTCCGCATCAATCCAGTGTCTGACGATACCCCGGTAGTCACCTAGTTCAAACTTCTCAAGAGGCGCATACTTGCGCTGTTCAATCCGATGGATACACCAGTCCAGCTCATCAGCCTCATAACTTCCGAAGATCCCATCAATGGCTCTATCCAGCGCTTCAGGATCTGTGATTGATCCGGATTCGATTTCATCTACCAGCCGATAGATCCTTGATACCGGTGCAATCATGCCGCCGGCATCCATCCAGGCTCCCCTCCCCTCTGCTGAAGTTCCAGTGAGTGATCTATGGACATCCTCTGCGGTCACGTTATCCCTGTCAAATAACGTTTCCAGGACTTTCATAAAGACCTCGCCGAGGTAGGAACGCATCAGCAGATCATAGAGCTCGACTCCTTCAAGGAGATCCTTCCTGCGAATAAAAAAGGTTTCCAGGGATATCTTTTCTTGATCATGGTCCAGCTGTTCCAGATGCTTCAACTCATCCGCACCCTCGGCCATGGCCTGCATGGTGGCCGGATTGATCAGGGTGAAATTCAATCTGTCCCTGATGATTGGACCACGTCGACTGTCCCTGCGTTTCCACTTTTCCATGTCCCGAAGGATACCTATGGTACGGATATTTCTGCCCGGGCATAACATGCTCTGTTGGCTGACCTCTATGAGAAATGAGAAGGGAAATCGATGAAGATCACAGGGACTCACATGTTCACCAAGAATTACCGTTCCCGCACCGATGCGTTTCGGCCAGCGCAGGTAGACATTGGAAGCAGTCTTGCACCCCCGCTCCATCATCCCCTGGCTGTTAGGTCCCAGTTTGTACATATGGTTGCTCTGATTGGTACCGCTGCCGGCATTGAAGAATGAGAGACCGCAGGCTATCAGCAGGGTACCCTTATGGTGACTTACCGTGAAGGGACCGGCAAAGACCGATGCTATCTCTCCGTGACCGAATTCAGAGCCTGCAAAGGCAAGGGAGTCAATTGAGGAGAAGAGCTTCTCTATCTTCACCGCCTGCCCGATAAAGGAATTCTCCAGGCAGGAAGCAAAGCCGATCACGGATCCCTCCTGGATAATAAAATTACGGGCATATACATTTACCCCGATCCGGGTAGGCATCTCCTGGTTACTCATAACCGTGCCGTTTATCAGGGCCGAGGTTCCATCCACTATGCAGGAGGGACCGAAGTTCACGTCCCTGATAATTTTCGTGTGCCTGATCACAGATCCGACCCCCACCCTTCCAAGTGTATGAGCCAACCGGGAGGAGCGCACACTCGCCATATCCTGAAGCCGTTCTACTAGGAGACTGCGGTGGCGAAAGGCCGACTGAAGATATGCTGCATGGGAATTCATCGTATCGTAGATTTTAACCGTTCTGCCGCCATTCTCATTGACGGCTTTCACCTCTACGGCATTACCGAAACTGCTTCCAGGGTGGGAAATCATCTCACCCACATGATCTATGACAGCCCGGTCTTCGATATGATACCGGCGAATGCGTGCTCCGATCTTGTAGATATATACATCATTACCGACGGTGACCGACTCAAGGATGGCATTATGGATACCGGTCTGGACGGTCCCTCCGTTGGGAATCTCCAGGGTGCCGGTAAAAGCCCCGAGCCAGTTCTCCCCGAAGAAGGAGACCTGGCTCAGTCGCTGAGGATTAAAATTCTGGACCACCTGGATAAGATCCCATGATTCAGCATGACATCCGTTCGCCTCAAGCAGCAGAATTTCCTTATCGGTCAACTTCCTATATTCAGTTCGCTCACTCATATACCCAAGTATACCCGATGAATCCCTGGTTTTAAAAGAGAAATATCAGAAAAACACCTCTATCTACTCTTTACCCCCGAGGGTAAAGCGTGCAAGGGCGTAAGCTGCGTATGGAAAGGGATTCTCGACCAGTTCCTCTTCACCAGGAATAAAAAACCCAGTTGCCCCGACTCCAAGACCGAACCATTCATTCACTCGGTAGATCGCACTGACCTCCGGCATCCAGATATTACCGGTAAAAATATCGTTATAAAGTCCTATAAGGGCAAAGGCTCCTCCGCCGATGCTGGCGGACAAACGAACATCTGAGATGTCATATTCCGCAGTCACTGTGGGATACACAAGTGACTCAAGAATAATGGTAAAGGCCCGCAGTCCCGCTCCAAGCTTGAGATTACCGAATTCCATGAAATAACTCACCTTTGCATCAGGAAGCACAAAAGCGTACTCAGACCACTGCTGTGCATCTTCGTCGGCAAATTCAACTCCGAAGAGAAACGGCACATTCACCCCGATATCAACCTGTATATCCGCAACAGCTGGAAAAGCTGCTGCAACCACTAATACGATAAGGATTGTACACACCTTCTTTTTCATACTCTTCTCTCCTTTCAGCAGAGGGTTACGTACTTGATTAAAAAAAGAGATGACCCCTGCTCACTTACCTACTATAAGAAACGTACAGGGCGACCTTTCGTTACAGATTCAGCAGATTTTGTAATAAATAATCATACTACTTATTCAACAGTCGACTCCGGTGGAGAAATCGAGGTGATTTGCAGGGGCTGTTCCTGAGCTGGATAGATCTTCTGGGTGGGATAGGCAAATTCAATGTCCTTTTCATTGAAGATTTTGTAGATCTTCTGGTAAATTTCCTGCTGCACATCCATATAGACCACATAGTCTGGGGAGGGAACATAGTATACCGATTCAAATACCAGGGCATAGCTGCCGAAGGACTGGAAGTGGGACCGGTCGACGGTTACTCCGTCTATGACCTTGACCGACTCAATCACCGACTTGATGATGGATGGAATCTGCTCCACATGCTCCTGTGTTGTCTGATAGGTCACGGTGATGGTGAATACGACCCTCCTGCGCTTCATCTGCTTATAGTTATGGATTCTCGAAGAGGTGAGATCTGAATTGGATATCACCAGCACCTCTCCGCTGAGCACACGGATCCTGCTGGACTTGATACCTATCTTCTCCACGATCCCCATCTTATCGCCAAAGATAATAAAATCACCGAGTTCAAAGGGTTTATCGAGGAATATGACAAAGTAGCTGAAGAGATCACCCAGGATACCCTGAGCTGCAATGGCCACGGCAATACCACCGACTCCGAGACCTGCTACTGCAGTAGATACATCCAATCCGAGATTAGCCAGAAGAAAGAGCAGTCCCACAATCCAGAGGATGAATTTAACCAGTGAAATCAGCGGCTTAAGGTTTTTTTCCTGTTCATGGTTAGCCCGATCCTTCTCATAATGACGGTAGAAACTCAGCTCGATGCCCTTATTGATGGAACGGACGATGATGATTGTCATGATCAGGGCAAAGACTCCCTGTACAATAGCCTGTATACGTTCATCAAAGTCTACCATATTTAAGCCGATTGACAGGATACCGAGAAAAATCATTGGTACTGCTATACGCTGGAAGAACCGGTATACCGGCAGAGAGCGGCCGAAAGCCTGAGTCTCTGACTGGGCTTGCTCTTCTTCAAGCTTCCTGATTTTCCTCTTGAGCACACCATTGATAACCAGCAGCAAGATTACTCCAAGGGCTACCACGAGCAGCGCCCACACATAGAGCCCAATCTCACTTAATATGTTCTGTATAATCGCCGGCAATTCCATCAATCCAGTATAACGGGTTAATGGCCGAAAGGTAAACGGTTAGAGCACATAAAAAAGGACTGTCTCCAAAAAGACAGTCCTACGGGAGCGACGGGGATTGAACCCGCGATCTCCGGCTTGACAGGCCGGCGCGATAACCAGCTTCGCTACGCCCCCGTGTTCGAGAGATAACATGACCTATTTGCCTTTTTTTGTCAATCCCTTCTTAAAACAATCACTTATTTTCCTTCTTAAAACAATCACTTATTTTTTAATCCTCTTGACCGACTGGGGCAGTGAGGTCATAATCGACGGTACCACCAACTTCCGGGAGCATCTATGAAAAGAAATGCAATTATTCCAGCCGTATTGATCCTTACCGGTATTTCTACCATCATCACGATAATCCTGCTTCCATCTCTTCCTTCATCAATTATGACCAGATGGGATACCGATGGAACCTCGATCTCGGAAGGATCGAAATATATACTGATACTTACTGCCCTCATTCCCGTGCTTGCCCTCTGGCTGATCTCCCGCTCTCCCTCCGTTCACCCTGAAGGAAGGGAATTCCAGAAACATCGATATGCCTATGGGCTCACCATGGGTTTTTTTCTCTTTTTTCTGATCGGTATCCACTGGGTTATCCTGCTGTACAACCTGGGGATCCAGCTGCCCATCCCGCTGATCATTAAGCTGCTGCTCGGTCTCGCCCTGATCATCACCGGGGTACTGCTGCCCCATATTCCCTATGGACATAGTGTCGGAATCAGGACCCCCTGGAGTGTCGAAGACAAGGAAAACTGGGAACACACCCACCGGTTCGGCAGGCTGCTGTTCATCATTACCGGTGTAATCTTTATGGTTCTCAGCCCTGCAGCGGGACGTATCTCTTTCTGGATCGGCACCGCATCACTGGTGCTCATGGTCTTTGTGCTCTACTTCTACTCCTATAAGTTCTCGGCTGGACACAGCCGCTAGGAGGAGCGCTTCCTTTTTACCACAGGCTTCTTAACAATCTTTTCCGCCTGCTCCTTGGTGATTTCCTGGGCTTTCTGGACATCCTGCAGATTCTTCGGCAGGGATACATTCTTTTTACCATGTTTCAGGTATGGACCGTACTTGCCGGAATAGACAGCCAGGGCTTTTCCTCCCACACTGCCGAGATCCTTCAGTTTCTTTGAGCCCCTGCCGATCTTGGGTTCAGCAAGCAGTTCCAATGCCCTGTCCAGATCAACGGTATACACATCATCGTCCTTTTTCAGTGACCTGAACTCGCCGTCATGGCTCACAAAGGGACCGAATCTGCCGATATGGGTAATCACCTCTTTCCCGGTTTCAGGATGGTCGCCAAGGCTTCTCGGCAGGCTCAGCAGCTTGCTGATCTCCTCGGTAGTCATTGACTCATGGGTTTTGTCTGCAGGGAGGCTTGCCCGCCGGGGTTTCGGCTCCTCCTTGGTCGCCTCCCCCAACTGATAGTAGGGACCATAACGGCCGGTAAGAAAATATATCGGTAAACCGGTCCGCTCATCAGTACCGATGGGCTTGGGACCCTCCTTCTGGGCTTTAATAAGCTTCTGGACATCCTCATCCGTCAGATCCGCAGGGGCTATAACCTCAGGTATGGAAGCATGGATCTCCTCTCCCTCCTGCATCTTGACAACAACATAGGGACCGAACTTACCGATTCGTATTCCGTCTATACTGGTTATCTGGGGAAGCCGCACAATCCGGCACACCTCAGGATCAATATGCTGTTCCCGATGCTCAACCTGCTGTTTCAGTCCTTTCTCCCCGAAGTAGAACGACCGCAGATACTCAAGACGGTCAACCTCACCATCGGCAATGCTGTCCAGGTTGTCCTCCATAGAAGAGGTAAAACTGTAGGTGATCAGATTCTGAAAGTTCTCCTCCAAAAGCTGAATAACCGCAATGCCCGTGAAGGTAGGAACTAGGGCATTACCCTGATTCCGTATATACCCCCGCTGATAGAGGGTATTAATAATTGAGGCATAGGTCGATGGTCTGCCGATGCCCAGCTGCTCAAGCTGCCGGACCAGGCTCGCTTCGGTATACCTGGCAGGGGGCTTCGTCTCATGGGAGATCGCCTCAAGGGATTTCAGGGAGAGTTCCATACCTTCGGTTAGCTCCGGCAGCCAGTTCTCCCGGTCATCAAGGACTGCTTCGGGGTCATCCTTCCCTTCCACATACACCCTGATGAAACCCGGAAAGAGAATCCTTGTCCCGGAAGCGCTGAATACCGCCTCACCTGCAGCAATCTTAGCGGTTGTGGTGGCCTTGAGACCCTCAGCCATCTGTGTGGCCAGGGTCCGTTTCCAGATGAGTGAGTACAAAGACAGATCGCGGCCGGTCAGTCCCGTCTCCTTGGGATGACGAAACCGTTCTCCCGCAGGCCGGATCGCCTCATGGGCCTCCTGGGCCCCCCGGGACTTTGAGCTGTATTGGCGCGGCTCACCAGAGAGATATTCTTTTCCGAAGTGTTTTTCCACCGCTTCCCGTGCGGATGCTATTCCGTCCCTGCTGAGAGCAGGTGAATCAGTTCTCATGTAGGTAATAAAACCCTGTTCATAGAGTCGCTGTGCACCCTGCATGGTCTGCCGTGCAGAGAGTTTCAGTTTCCTGTTGCCCTCCTGCTGGAGTGTTGATGTAATAAACGGGGGTGCCGGTCTGGTTTTGCTCTCCCGCTGGGTGACCGACTGAACCTTCCAGGGCAGGGATTTCACCTCCTCAACCAGATGGGCAGCAGAAGATGCATCGAGAAGTAGTGTCTGTTTCTTATCCTTATATTTCCCTGTGGTTGAGTCAAAATCCTTGCTTCCCGCAACCCTCGTTCCTTTGTAGGATTCGAGTTTAGCTTCGAAGCTCTTGTCCTCACCGTCCGAGTTTCTGTAGAGATCAGCCGCTGCATCCCAGTAGCTGCTCTGATGAAATGCTATGCGCTCCAGCTCCCGATCCACCATAAGACGCAGTCCGGGGGACTGAACCCGTCCCGCAGAAAGACCGTAGGCAATTTTCTTCCAGATCAGGGGTGAAAGGGTATACCCGTAGAGCCTGTCGAGAATCCTCCGGGTCTCCTGAGCATTCACCAGGTTCATGTTGATCTCCCTTCCGTGGGAGAGGGCATGCTCTATGGCACGCTTGGTGATTTCATGGAACACCATTCGCTGGGCGGGAACCCCGGGATTGAGCACATGCAGCAGGTGCCAGGAGATGCTTTCCCCCTCCCGGTCCTCATCCGTAGCCAGGAGGATCCGGTCCACCTGCTTGACCAGTTTCTTCAGCTGGTTGATCACCTTGCCCTTACCCCGGGGTGTGACATAGAGGGGAGCAAAGTCGTTATCGACATCGATCCCCAGCTTCGACCAGGGTTCCTGTTTTACGCTCTTCGGTATTTCCGCAGCACTCTGGGGCAAATCACGGATATGACCGACACTTGCCTCCACAAGATACTCCTTGGGTAGAAAACGCTTAATCGTACGCGCCTTCGTGGGGGACTCAACAATGACAAGCACTTTCTCACTCATGAACCTAACACTCCTCAAGATCAGGGGATTGTTCTCTATTTAGCTATGAATTATCCAGAGCGTCAAGGGACCACGGTTATCATGGGCGTTGTTTTTCTCCCCGGATTACGGAAGTCGGGACTGTTGCAAGCACCGGATCAACCATGTATGATTGATCCAGGAGGTACAGAGACTATGTTTGAAGAACTTCTGAAATCCCTTGCACCGGCAAAGATCCTGCCCTATGATCTCGCCGACATTCCTCTCCCCATGCTCGACTTGGGCATGGACAACAAGCAATTGGAAGTCCTTGACCTTTCTGATACCCGGGCATTCATCACGTATGTGGACCAGCAGCTCAGTACATACAGTACCTCCGTTGCCCTGGGAGCCTATGATGAGGACCGGATCATCTACCGGAGAAGCAGTCTATTTGATGCCAAACAGCCCAGGAGTATCCATATCGGTATAGATATCTGGACCAAAGAGGGCACTTCAGTAATTGCACCGGTAGACGGAGAGGTGCACAGTTTCCAGGACAACCGGGCCTACGGCGACTACGGGCCCACGGTGATCCTGCGGCATACCACCGAAGGGGTCACCTGGCATACCCTCTACGGCCATCTCTCCAGGTCCACCCTTCCCCGCTTATCAGAGGGCATGAAGATACCCAGGGAAACAGTTTTTGCCTGGGTGGGCACCCCTGAAGAGAACGGACAGTGGCCGAGCCACCTCCACTTCCAAATCATCAGGGACATGGAGGGCCGACGGGGAGATTATCCGGGGGTATGCACCCAGGCAGACCGGAGACACTATCTCTCCAACTGCCCCGATCCCCTGCTGCTGCTGGGTCTTCAGGTATAGAGAAAAAATTCCTTATTTGTCTCAACAGTCAGTCCCTTCACCGGTACCACCGGCTGTCCCTGGTCATCCACATATACCCCCTCAGGCCAGGACCAGTCCTCCTGGATGGAGCGGAAATACTCCCAACGATAGGGATGGAGTGCAAGGAATACACGGTCGGGTTCACTGTAGACAACGGTACTTGTGAGATTGAAGTCCACATCCCCGAGGAGCGTCCGCACTACATACAGGGGCACCTCCCTGCCGCTCTGGTACCGCCGCAGGTGGGTTGCTATGGTAATAATCCGCGAAAGGTCCACCGGGCGGCTGCTGTTCCAGAACAGCTGGAGAGGCATCCCTCCAACGTAGAGGGTGAACAGTTCTATGCCGATCTGGCGGGCAAGATAGCAGATCCGTTTCATCTCCTCCTGATGATCATTCAGG
>SKJE01000049.1 GCA_007116075.1 Spirochaetia bacterium | reverse complement strand
TCCTGCCGCCCCGGAGGGACCCTTTCACAGGCGGCGGGTCAGGCAGAGGAACTGTCTGCGGGATCGACCGGGTATACCATCTGCAGGATGCAGTGCCCTCAGGAGGGTCAGGATCCTCCTGTTTTGCCCGATTCAGAAAGGGCGTGAATACCTGGTAGGGTGTGCCGTCTTCCTTGCGCAGCTTCCGGGGATCGGTCAGTGTGCGCAGTCCGGCAGGGCGAAGGGAAATCAGGGCAGAGAGTTTTTCCATAAGCCCATACCACCGGCAATCCTCATCCTGTTCAATAAATAGACGGTCTGCTCCGGTCTGCTCCTTGATGTGCTGTACCGCTTGGACAGCAGGAAGGTCAAAGAGATACAGTACACCGCCTGCACGGGAGAGCTCTTCCGCCAGATCCTTCAGGCTCTCCACAATAAACCTCGCTCCATGGCTGTTCTCGTGTGGGTCAGGCAGCAGGGCGCAGGGAATAACCGGCGAACCGGTCATGCAGGCAGCAAGGAGTGCCGGGTTGTCGGTGATCCGGAGGTCCCTGTGAAACAGGTAGAGTACAGGTTTCATTTCTGCTCCAATCCCGCCAGACCGCCCAGGGAGGTCTCCCTATAGAGGGAGGGAAGGGCTTGGCCGGTTTCTTTCATTACCTGCACCACATTATCAAAGGAGACCTGGTGCCTGCCATCTGAAAGGAGTGCAAAGGCCATATGGTTCAGTGCCCTGGCTGCACCAAGGGCATTTCGCTCAATACAGGGGATCTGGACCAGTCCCTTAATGGGATCACAGGTCAGTCCAAGGTGATGCTCCAGTCCCATCTCTGCTGCGTATTCTATGTGGTAGTTTGATCCCCCCATCAGGTGGGTTGCAGCCCCGGAAGCCATGGCACAGGCTGTCCCCACTTCCCCCTGGCACCCCACCTCAGCGCCGGATATTGAAGCCCGGGCCTTCACCAGGTTTCCGATCAGCCCGGCTGTAGCCAGGGATTTAATGATCCGGGCATCGGGTATTCGGTAGGTTTCCCGGAGGTAGTAGAGCACCGCAGGCAGAACCCCGCTTGCCCCGCAGGTAGGTGCTGTGACTACCTTGCCCCCTTGGGCATTCTCCTCCGAGACTGCCAGGGCATAGGCGTAGACCCGGGAGCGTTTCCCAATGGGTCCGCTGAGATGAGTTGCCTGGGCATAGTACTGAGCGGCTTTTCGGGGCAGATTCAGCCCTCCGGGAAGCACCCCTTCGTTTTCCAGTCCCCTGCGGACGGAATCCTGCATCACATCCCATACATCCCGGAGATAGTCAAGGATCTCCTCCCCTTCATGGAGCACCACATATTCCCAGAGCTGCCGCCCTTCTCGGCTGCAGTATCGGAGTATCTCATCCATAATGTCCAGGGGGTAGGGACGGTTAGGTTCCCGGGTATCCTGCTCTTCTGCTAGAGCGCCGCCCCCGGTACTGTAGACGGTCCATGAGTCTGCAATAAGGTCCTGTTCGTCCAGGGCGATAAATTTGAGGGCATTGGGATGTCTCGGCAGCACTTGATCAGGTTTCCACAGGATATCCACAGGAATTCCACCACCCCCGAGACCCGCTATGACTGACCTGTCTGTTCCGTGACCCACTCCCGTGGCAGCAAGACTGCCGTAGAGCTCAACCCGGTAGGCGGCTGCTAGGGGTGTGCGTCGGGCAAAGACTTCAGCAGCCCGTCGCGGGGCCATGGTATGACTGCTCGACGGGCCGAAGCCTATCCGATAAAGCTCTCTCAAAGACTCCATATACCATATGGTACCCCCTTTTTGCGTGAAAGAGAAGGGGGTAATACGATTGTGATATCAGTACAGTCGGAGTACAATGTAGGGATAGAAGCGAACGTCATGGAAGGAGGAGCATATGGGACCAGTGAGGAGTCTGTATAACGGCGTTGATATTCCGGAGATTGGATTCGGCACCTTCAGGATGGATGACGATGCAGCCCGGCTGGCTGTATACGAGGCTGTTCAGGCGGGTTACCGGCATATTGATACCGCCAGCTTCTATGGTAATGAGTATGGGGTCGGACAGGCTCTAAAAGAGAGTGGAGTGTCCCGGGAGGAGCTATTTATCACCAGTAAGGTGTGGAATACTGAACAGGGATTCCACGCCGCCATGAGGGCCTTTGATGAGAGCCGCCATAGGCTGGATACAGAGTACCTGGATCTTTATCTCATTCACTGGCCTAAGGATCTGAGCATGCAGACATGGAGCGCCCTGGAAAAGCTCTACGAGGATGGCAAGGTTCGCTCAATAGGAGTAAGCAACTTCAAGATCCACCACCTGCAGGAGCTGCTGGATGGGGGAGAGATGGTTCCCATGGTGAATCAGGTGGAACTGCATCCCCAGTTTCCCCAGAAGCGGCTGCGGGGGTTCTGCAGCAAGTTCGATATCCTTATTGAGGCCTGGGGTCCACTCATGCAGGGGGAGGCATTTGCTCATCCGCTGCTGATAGAACTGGCAGATCAATATCGCAGGAGTATATCCCAAATCGTGCTGAGGTGGCATCTGCAGACAGGCTCGATTCCGCTGCCGAAGACAACACATTCCGACCGTATGAGGGAGAACTTGATGGTCTATGACTTTGAACTGAGCCAGGAAGATATGCAGCGGATCGGGGACATAGCAGGAAGCCGTATCGGCCCCGATCCGGATTCCATTACGTTCTAGGCATCAGGGCTAGTACTTCGTCAATTCTCGGGGGATCGGCGCCCTGCTTTTTGCAGGTACCCTCTGCAGCATGGGTTGCAAAGGTGAGGGCAAGTTCTGCCTGTCTCTCTGATATCCCTGAGAGTCCTGGCCGGGTAAGCAGGGATTCCCTGTACAGGTAGGCCAGCAGGCCTGCATGAAAGGTGTCCCCGGCCCCGATGGTATCCACTACCGTGATCGGGTTGGTGGGAGCGAAGGCCTTAAACCCTTCTCCAAACCAGTAGGATCCCTTTATACCGTGGGTTACTACACATGCCTGGGGACCCTTCGAGAGGATGAGACGGGCCGCGTCGTCCAGCTCCAGTTCAGGATATATCCATTCCAAATCCTCATCACTGATCTTGACAATGTTTACTGAAGTGAACAGATCCTCCAGCCGCTTCAGGTATACCCCCCGGTCGTCCACCATGCTCGGCCTGATGTTCGGGTCAAAGGAGACCATGATGCGCTGGTCCCGTGCCAGGATAATATCGTGGATAGCCTGGGCTCCCGGTTCAAGGGCGAGAGAGATGGATCCGATCTGGATGCACTCCGGCGGGGCCGGCAGGGAATGAATTGCCTTGGAGATCTCTGATGCAGTGATGGAACGGTCGGCTGACCCATTGGTATAGAACGCGTATTCCGCCTTATGGTTCACGATTTTTGCAAAGGCGAGGGTTGTGGGTCTGCTGCTGCGGAGCAGTGCAGAGGTGTCAACTTCGTTATCCTCAAGATGTGCAACCAGCATGTTGCCGAACAGGTCCGTTGACAGCTTGCTCACATATACTGTGGGAACAGCCAGCCGCCTGATCGCAATTGCCGTATTGAAGGGGGACCCCCCCGGTGCCGGGGTGAAGGAGCTTTTGCCTCCGCTTTCGTTGTAAATAAAGTCAATTAACGCTTCTCCAAGAGATACAATCATAACAACCTCCAGAAAGGTATCTGAGCGAAAGATATGTACTAATAAGCTGTATCCTATCATGAAACTATCGGTGAGTATAGTAATGTG
>SKJE01000064.1 GCA_007116075.1 Spirochaetia bacterium | reverse complement strand
CGAATTCGCAGTATTTGAAGGCAGTCCTCTCTCCAGTGCTTCCGTATCTGATTTACCGCGGGCTGTCATTGTACGATACGATGAGGGTATGGCGAAAACACGGAAGACCGCTTCCGAAATAGGAATCTACGGGAAAGAGACACTCAGAAGCGAACGGTCCGGTTTTCATTTTTCCAGAGTTGTAATCGACACAAAAACAAGAGGCAGTATTGAAGATATTATCGATTATTATATGAGTCTTCCGGGAGTGATATATGCTGAGGAAGATCACAGAGTATCATCACAGGCAACGATGATTGTGAATGATACGTATTATCCATTTCAATGGAACTTTTTACAGTTGGACATGGGTAGTGTATGGAGCATCACTGAAGGGAGGAGTTCTGTGACTGTGGCAGTTATTGATACTGGCATAGCAGAGGGCATTTCTGATTTTGCCGGAACTCATTTTACCGGCGGCTGGAATTATATAAGCGATAACGATGAAACTGATGATGATAACGGCCATGGGACTCATGTAGCCGGCACGGTAGCTCAGACAACACATAATGCACACGGCACCGCAGGAATGGCATATGGAGTAACCCTTATGCCTATCAAGGTGCTTGACGCCAGCGGATTAGGATACTCATCAGATGTTGCTGCAGGGATTATATGGGCTTCAGACCAAGGTGCCGATATCATTAATTTGAGTCTCGGAGGGGAAGAAAAAAACGAGACCATGTCTGACGCTATCGAATATGCAAAGCAGAAAGGAGTAACGATATTTGCTGCCTCTGGAAACGAAGACGCCATTTCAGTTAATTATCCGGCAGCATTTGAATATGTAATTGCTGTAGGAGCGACTACCCATGAAAACGTAAGAGCTTACTACTCAAACTATGGCCCGAAACTTGATATTGTTGCTCCCGGAGGTGATATGAGAATTTCAGATGTTAACGGAATACTTCAGCAGATAGTAATAGACGGAAAGGAAGAATTTAAGTATCTAGCGGGAACATCTATGGCTTCTCCCCACGCCGCGGCTTTGGGTGCATTGTTGTTATCTGCAAACCCGCAATTGTCTCCTGCCGAAATAAAAACTGCTATGTTTGAGACAGCTGATGATCTGGGTGAAGAAGGGAAAGACGAGTATTACGGATACGGTCTTATCAATCCTGGGGCAGCCTTGAAATCCATTTCGGATATCCGGGTCTATCCTGTCACTGATTCAGTCCATGCATTATACGGAGATGCACAAGAACTAGATGATCTATGGCACTTACAGGCATATGAAGGCAATATTTCTCTAAGCCTATCGGACAGCACCAATGACCTTTCTATAACACTATATGACTATACCGGTTCAGTTCTTGAAAGCACCTCAGGACGTGCTGAACATGTTATAGACTACCACATAGGCACCAACGGCGGAACGTTTTTTGTCGGGGTCTACTGGGATGACTCGTAAGCAAAGCCGCTCAATTTGAAATCAATTCATAGTAGTTTCAACTGAGTAAAGGGGCATGAACAAGGCCCCACAGGGTGCCTGCAGCTGTAGTATTTTTTATTTTTTCAACCTTTCCTATTCCGATTCTCCAACACTTCGTATATACTCAATAAAACCGTCAAAGAGGAGGGTGCAAGACCTGAACATGAACTGTTTACAGAGGACCTGCACAGCATCCATCCCCATCTATTCGGCACAATTAATCATTATTGCTGGCCCGCAGCTTCCAGCCCTCATGCCAACAGCTGTCAGCTATTTGTACAGTTACCAGAGGAGTATATCCGCTGGTTTGTAATACTTTTATCGGAGGTTTCTATGTCTTCAACCACCTATCCCCTCTTCATCAAGCAGGATGTGGACGGGTTCTGGGCCCTGTTCCAGAACAACCTGGCAAATTTTGCCTGGCTGGCCATCACTATGGTAGGAATGGGATTCCCCGCTGCCATTGTCTTCGGACAGATGATTCCCGGTGCCGCGATTGCTGTCGCAGCGGGAAATTTCTACTATGCCAATATGGCAAAGCGGCTTGCCCAGAAGGAGGGCAGGAGTGACGTCACTGCCCTCTCCTACGGCTTGAGTACTCCGGTGCAGTTCATCTACATGGTGATTATTACCGGTGGTGTGCTCGGAGTAACCAAGGACCACCAGACTGCATGGCAGATCGCTGTGGCTGCATGTATGCTCGGCGGACTCATCGAGATTCTCGGCGGGTTCATCGGTCGGTGGGTCAGATCATTCCTGCCCCGGGCAGCTATGCTGGGAGCTCTGGCTGGTGTCGCCATGACCTTTATTGCAGGGGAGCTGTTCTTCCAGACCTTCTCTGCCCCTGTGGTGGGTTCAGTAGTGCTGGTGATCATCCTTATCGGCATGGTTGCAAAGACGGTGATGCCCTTTAAAATCCCCACGGCAGTACTGGCTATCGTAGTCGGTACCATCCTGGCCTACCTGCTTGGCGTCAGTGATTTAGGTAATATCGCAGCAGCAGGCAAGGATCTGGGATTCTTCCTCCCCCTCCCCACAGCCGCAGCGTTTGCCGGGTTTGCCCTGCTCTTCGGGGAATATTCCTATCTGCTGGCGGTGATCATTCCTATATCGGTATACAACTTTGTTGAAACCATGAACAACGTTGAAGCTGTTTCAGCCATGGGCGACAACTACGATGTACGGGAAGCCCAGTTTGCAGATGGCGCAGGGACAATCCTGGGCGCTCTCTTTGGCGGAATCCTTCCTACTACCGTCTATATCGCCTCAGTCGGAGCTAAAGAGCTCAAGGCTGGCCGGGGCTACTCGGTAATCAACGGAGCGGTATTCCTGGTGGCAGCCACCTTCGGTCTGGTCGGGGCGATATCAAGAATCATCCCCATCCAGGTCATTGCACCTATCCTGGTCTACGTCGGTATCGTCATGGTGGGCAACGCCTTCATCAAGTCCCCCCACAAGCATGCACCGGCAGTGGCCATTGCCATGATTCCCTATTTTGCCAACTACCTGGGAACCAGAATCAACCGGGGCAGTATTGATGAAGTCAACACCGGAGCAAACCTGCTCCATGGAATCTCCCCATCCATCATGCCCCTCGCCCAGGGAGCTATGTTTACCGCCCTCTGCTGGGGTGCGATCACGGTATTCCTGATTGACAGGGACTACAAGAAAGCCTCCGCAGTTGGTGTGGTTATGGCTGTCCTGGCGGCGGTGGGACTGATCCATGCTCCCCGGCTCCAGTTCATGGCAGGGGGACTCCAGAACCAGTTTGTGATCGGATATATCATTGTAGCGGTGTTCTGTTTCCTCTTTCACTACCTCACGGTAAACCAGAAACTGCCTGAATCAGAATAATTTCTTCCAGTACTGACCGGCCGGTCTCAGGGCACTACGTTATCAAAGTGTCCTGGAGCCGGCCGGTGTTATCTTGTTCAAGGCCCACAGAAAAGCATATAGTTACTCCCATGGAAATACTACAACTACTTATTCAGTCATTCTTTCAGTTCCAGGCTTACGTCATGCTTCCCGTGATTGTATTCGTAATTGCCCTGATCTCCCGGATGTCCCTTGGCAATGCCCTGCTCTCTTCGCTTAAACTGGCGGCAGGATTTGCCGGGATTTTTATCGCCTTCGATTTCTTCGTCGCCCAGATCAACCCGGCAGTAGCTTCGCTGGTGGAGGTCCGGGGGCTAGATTTCCCCATACTCGATGTAGGCTGGCCTCCCCTGGCTGCAATCACCT
>SKJE01000132.1 GCA_007116075.1 Spirochaetia bacterium | reverse complement strand
TGGACAAGATCCATGCAGCTCTTGCTGCAGGGAAACCGGTGGACGGACATAGCCCCGGTCTTTTAGGAAAAGAGCTTTCGGCCTATGCAGCTGCTGGAATACGTACCGATCATGAATGCTCGACACCGGAGGAGCTGCTCCAGCGGATATCCAGGGGGATGTACGTGATGCTTCGTAACGGTTCAGCAGCCCAGGATCTCCCATCACTTCTTGAAGGTGTGGATGAGTACAATGCCCGCTGGTGCCTCTTCTGTACCGATGACCGTCAACCGGAGGACATCCTGAGACGAGGCCATATTAATGAGAACCTGCGTATAGCAGTCAAACATGGAATAGATCCGATCACTGCCGTACAGATGGGGAGTATCAATGCAGCTCAGTGCTACGGTCTAGCCCGTCAGGGAGCAATCGCACCGGGGTATTATGCAGATCTGGTGGTGGTGGATGACCTGGAGTCATTTCATGTACGTGATGTCTATATGAACGGTGAACTCATGGCTTCTGGAGGAAGGATGGTTGAGGATATCCCCTCTGGGGATATTACTGGTACTGATCAATCCATGCATGCAAAACCCCTGAGTGCATCCCAGCTTGATGTGATTATTCCATCCCGACGGGCACGGGTGATAAAGCTTCAGCCCCGCAGTCTCGTCACCAAGCTGGTTGAGCGGGAAGTGAAGACAGACAACAGGGGCGTATTCCTTTTTGATCCTGAATCCCCCCTCCGCAAGCTCGTGGTGGTTGAAAGGCATCACTGTACCGGACGAGCCTCCTGCGCGCTGGTGGAGGGATTTGGAGTTACCGGTGGTGCAATAGCCCTTTCAATTGCCCATGATTCTCATAACATCATTGCAGCCGGTGATAATGACGAAGATATCCAGCTGGCCGTCAATCAGGTGATTGAGGATCGAGGCGGCATAGCTATAGCCTCCAAAGGAAGGATTTCAGGAACACTGCCGCTTCCTATTGCCGGACTTATGTCTGACCTTCACATCGAAGAAATCCGGTCCCGTCTGGCTTCTCTTGAGGAGATTGCATGGAGGGTGCTCCGGGTAAGTGAAGATATTGACCCTTTTATGACCCTGAGTTTCCTTGCTCTGCCGGTCATTCCTGAAGTAAAGCTTACCGACAAGGGTCTGTTTGATGTGAATCATTTTTCCTATATCCCGGTAGATGCCTCTCAGTGATCTCTGTAGATTATTCGCTGATTCCCGTGGGACATCACACGCATCGGTGTGCCGTAGAGCTCACCCAGCAGTGATTCGGTGAGTACCTCGTCGGTGTATCCGAACTTCAGCAGCTTTCCCCCTGAGAGAAGGGCCACATGGTCCGCAGCTTCACTGGCAACCATGGGATCATGGGTTGTGAATACAAGTGTAGTTCCCTGTCTATGGCGTTTCATGAGCAGTTCAACCACCCGGGAGGTATTGCCGGGATCCAGGTCACTTGTCGGTTCATCGAGCAGCAGCAGGGGCGTATCCTGGGCTATAGACCGTGCAAGTTTAACCAGCTGGGTCTCTCCCCCGCTCAGGGTAGTGACCTGTCTGTGTGCCAGGTGTGAGAGCTTTACTTCCCGGAGTGCCCGGTGAGCTATCTCCCGGTCTTCAGCCGAAGGAGCAGAGAGTACAGATAGATGAGGTGCCCGGCCGAAGAGTACATATTCAAGTACCGTAAAAGAGAACGTGATGTGCTCAGATTGAGCCGCCAGGCTCATTACCAGCCCAGCCTCCCTTCGGGAAAGTTCATGAGGTCGGGATCCCCGTATCCGGATAGAACCTGATGCGGGTATGCTCCAGCCGAGGATGATATCCAGAAGGGTGGTCTTTCCTGCACCATTGGGACCGAGCAGAGCAAGACTCCCGCCCGGAGGCAGTATGAAGGAGATATCCCGCAGTACCCAGGGGAGTCCGGGGGCGTAGGTAAAGCTGATACTGCTGGCTTCTATCATAGGGCCGCTCCTGCATGTCGTCTCGTAAGAAAGATACTGAACAGTACCGCACCGGCGGCACTGGTGATCACCCCAAGGGGTATCTCACCGGTAAAGGATGCGCGAGCAATTGTGTCTGACACCAGCACGTAGATACCTCCGAAGAGCATTGATCCCGGAAGGGCATACCGGGCATCGGAGGAACAGAGCCTTCGGGCAAGATGGGGAACAATAAGACCTGCCCAGCCCACCAGACCGGTGTGGGAAATCACAGATGCGGTAGATATGGTGGCGAAGAGGATAAGCAGTACCTTCTCACGCCGGGGGTGCATACCAAGGGCAAAGACAGAACGGTCTGACAACGATAACATATTCAGTCTCCACCGAAAGAGCATGAGAACTGTCAATGATATGATCGTCACCGGCAGGATAGAGAACAGGGAATTCCAGTTAGCAGCTCCCAGTGACCCCAGCAGCCAGAATGTGATTTCTGGAAGCTGACGGACCGGGTCAGCGGTATATTTCAGAACTCCTAGGGCTGAAGAAAAGAGCGCTGATACAGCAATACCTGCAAGGATGAGCCTGAGAATCCAGCCTCCGAAATGAAACCGCCTGGCCAGGATAGCCGAGGCTGCCAGTCCAATGAGCGCAAAGAATCCCGCAGATACCTGGACCGCCCCGGGAAGCTGAGGAACCATGAGTATGGCCAGGGCCGCACCGAATGCTGCCCCTTGGGAAACCCCGAGAAAACCAGGTTCAACAAGGGGATTCGAGAACATCATCTGAAATACAAAACCTGATGCTCCGAGGACCGCCCCCGCAAGGAGTGCAAAAAGTACTCTGGGAAGCCGCAGCTGCAGGAGAATCTGGGCAAAGAGGGGATCCTCTAGAATCAGCAGCGGATTGACAAGTCCGGGGCGGGGATATCGGCCGAAGCCGAGGGCAGCTATCCCAAGAAGTACCATAATGATCACAGATCCGGTGAGGACTGCGCGAATTCTCTTATCGTCGTCCAGGGAGATCCTCCTTCACAAGGGGCAGCACATGCTTCTCTGTAACATCAGGAGAGACTGATAGGTAGTACTGATAGAATGAAATTACCTCCTGCTCCATATCGAGATCGGGATAGAGCCGGGGATGAATCTGACCGGCAAGCCACTTGAGACCGAGCAGCCACCTGATGTCAGCCTGAGCCCAGCTATGGAAGTCTCCGGGAAAGGGAAGGAGCATATCCTGCTGCACTGCGTTGAGAGACTGCCAGAGCGGAGAGGCTTTCAGTGTTGAAACTACATCTCTGGATGGCAGGGTATAGCTGATAAGGAATATCATATCTGGATCCCACCGGGCGATCTGTTCAAAATTAACCACCTGCCATCCGTTTCCGCTGTGCTCCTGGACCCAGACAGGATGAGCACCGACGGTTTCAGTCATAAAGGTCTGGATCCAACCTGTTGGAGGGGTATGGAAGGTGCTGGTTCCTTCACGGGCGGTGTAGTAGAGCATCAGTACTTCCGGCTGCTCTTCACTTTCTGATCCGCGGGATGCCCGCTGAACCCGGTCTGTCATATCCTTCTGGAGAAGTGCTGCCCTGGATTGTTCCTGAAAAAGCTCACCCAGCAGACCAATATCCCGGAGATACTCATCATAGGATTCCAGGCCGAGGGTCAAAACCGGCAGGGAGAGCTCCTCCAACTGCCTGCCGATGGTGGAGTACATGCTGTCCTTGATCATCACCACATCGGGCTGCAGGGCCATGATTTCCTCAACTCCTGCACTGTTTGGCAGTCGCCGTTTGTGCTGGTATGCCGGGTCC
>SKJE01000071.1 GCA_007116075.1 Spirochaetia bacterium | reverse complement strand
GAAAAATCCGCTTCATATTTAAGGTGTTGATCAGCAGGGCAAGATTCCTGGAAAGCTCCCGGATAAACCGTTCCAGAAGTTCCGGATCCTCTTCCAGACGATTGATTTCACCCTTGGATAAAGAGAATTGCCCCTGGTCCTCGGGTTTCCGAAAGATGCTGCTGAACTCTCCTGCTGAATAGTCATGTCCGTAATAGACACTGCCGTTTATCACAATACCGAGACCGACGGATGTTTTTTCACGGATTCGCTGCTGATCCATGTCTCGAAATTCCACCAGGGTAAATATGAAGTTTTTCAATTCCCTCTGGCGATGGAAGGCAAGTTCCCCCCAGGCACCGCAGTTGGCATCGTTGTCGAGAAAAACCGGAAGGGGCATATGCCTCGATACGGTATCAAAGAAATCAAAGTGGCTCTCGATCCCCATAGGAATCGAGTACCTGATGATTTGGCGGAAGGGATCTAGGGGGCCGGCTATACCCACCCCGATTCCGAGGATAGGACGATGGACCCGGAGGCATTCAGGTTCTATTCTTCGGATAATTTCAAAGAAAACATCCTTGAGCCGATCCCCGGAGATGGTCATCTGTTCTGTCTTCACAAAGAGAATGACTCCCTGCAGGTCCGTTCCTATGGCAGTATAGGAATCAGGTCTCAGTTCCAGGCCGATGACACAGCCGTAATAGCTGTTCATGCGCAGGTTGATGGGCCTTCGCCCTCCCTGGGTGGATGACTCACCAATGGAGTCCTCCACAAGAATACCGGCCTCCATAAACTCTCCGATAATATGAGAAACGGTTGACTTGTTTAAATCCAGAAGCCGTGCAATATCGACTCTGCTGACGGTTCGGTGTATCCAGATGGTGTTGAGTATTCTTGTTGCGTTAATGATCCTGGTTCGATTCATGAATTATCCTTGTTAGTTGTAAAATAGAACAACTTGTTAATATTTACATGAATATAAGGTGCAGTCAATATGATTATTCTCTGTGAAAAAGGAAAAGAAAGTTCCTTGACGGTGTGTGATTCCCATGCGATAGTTAAGTTAGTACAAAAATAAACTAACGATCCATACAAGATGGTTTCTGGAGGTATCTATGATAACGGTGCAGCTCAACGGATTTTGGAGTGTTCAGGATTTATCCGACTCCATGCCGCCCTGTCTCTGCACGCTGCCGGGATACATCCACAAAGACCCGATCCCCTCAGTATCGGGGGATCGGGTTACCTGCCTCCTTGAGTCCGGCTGGGAACTGTCCAGAACGTTTCAGGTCAATGACTGCACTTCATTCCGGGATGCACTCCTCCTGCTTTCCAAGGTGCATGGTGACGTCGACCTGTTTCTCAATGGATACTTGATCGGAGGGGCTGCCCATACCCTCCGGGAGTACCGGTTCCCGGTCGGCTCGTTTCTTGTGAACGGGGAAAACCATATGAGTATCATCTTTCACAGGATTCCAGGCGATGCGGCATATCGTCCTGGGATATTCGGAAAGATCTATCTGGCACAACCCGGCGGAGTGGAGCAGCAATTGACGGGATCAGATATTCACGTCCCTCAGCATACAGAGGACCAGACTCCCTTTACCCTTACCGTAGAGCTTCCGGATATTCAGCCCGATTATTCCCCTGTCATGGGAAGGACTTCAGGAAGTATCAGCGTACCCGGCTTAGTGGCTGATCCGCTGGTAATGTAATGTCATACAGCAAGGAGCCGACATCATGCAGTACGGACACTTTGACGACAAACGACGGGAATATGTCATTACAACCCCCAATACACCACGTCCCTGGATTAACTACCTGGGTAACGGTACTCTTTTCTCCCTGATCTCCCACACGGGCGGCGGGTACACGTTCTACCAGGATGCACGGCTGCGCAGGCTGACCCGGTATCGGTATCATCAGGTACCCCGGGATGTGGGTGCTAGGAATGTCTATATTAATGAGGCAGGCGATCTCTGGAGTCCACTGTACAAACCGATGAAATATACCCTCGATGATTTTACCTGCCGCCATGGAATGGGAACTACAGAGATTACCTCTTCCCGCAACGGTATCAGGGTTCGTCTGCGCTGGTGCATACCCCGGGACGAGCAGGTTGAACTCCAGGATGTGCTTGTGGAAAATGTCAGCGAAAGCGTACGGGATATGGAATTCTACAGCTGCGTTGAGTTTAGTAACTACAATGCCCTTGATGATATGACCAATTTCCAGAGAAACCTCAATATTGGGGAGGTGCATCTTGAACCGAGCATGATCTGCCATACCACGGAGTACCGGGAACGGAGAGACCATTACAGCTGGTACGGAGTCAACTGTGACCCCTCCGGATTTGATACCGATCGGGAAGTATTCCTCGGCCCGGACGGAGACTATCGGGACCCGGCGGTACCACGCAGCGGCGGTTCGGAGAACAGCATAGTGAGCGGGTGGTTCCCCATCGGGGCGTTTCGGGTCAGTCTGCACCTGGAACCGGGTGAATCCAGACGGATTGTCTTTATGCTCGGCTACCAAAGTCAACGGGATAAAAATAAATGGGCTTCCCCGGGAATACCGGAGACCTCAGATGCCCGGCGAGTTCTGGATCGCTTCAGCAATCCGTCAGAGGTCGACCGCGCTTTTGAAGACTTGAGTATCCACTGGGACCGGCTGCTCAGCCGATTTCAGGCAGAAACAGGTGAAGACCCGTTTGACCGTATGGCATCAACATGGAATCAGTATCAGTGCGTCCAGAACTTTTATCTGTCCAGAAGTGCCTCCTACTATGAATCGGGTATCGGACGGGGGATAGGTTTCAGGGATACCAACCAGGATATGCTTGGGGTGATGCACCTTCTACCCGACGAATGCCGTCAGCGTATTTTGGACGTTGCTTCAATTCAGTTTACCGACGGAAGCGCATACCATCAGTACCAGCCCATGACCAAAAGAGGTAACGGAGATGTCGGTACCGGATTCAATGATGATCCTCTCTGGCTGGTCTATGCAGCGGTTTCATATATCAAGGAGACCGGTGACTGGACTATCCTTGATGAACCGGTGACCTTCGCTGATGAACCGGATACCCCTGTGCAGTTCTGGGATCATCTTCATGCCGTGCTTGAGCACTATAGCAGCAGCAAGGGAGTCCATGGACTGCCGCTTATTGGACGAGCTGACTGGAATGACTGTCTCAACCTCAATGCGTATTCCGATGATCCGGATGAGTCATTCCAGACCTGTGAGAATCGGGGAGGAAACCGGGCCGAAAGTGTCCTGATCGCAGGAATCTTTGCCTTCATTGCCCCGGACTGGGCGGAGCTGTGTCGAAGAACTGGAAGATTGGAGGAATCTGCTCGTATTGAACGGGAACTTGAGTTGACCGAAAAAGCTGTGATCGACCACGGATGGGATGGCTCATGGTATCTGAGAGCCTATGATGACCACATGAATCCTGTTGGTACGAGTGAAGACTCAGAAGGAAAAATCTTTATTGAACCCCAGGGGTTCTGTTCCATGGCTCGAATCGGTGAGGAGGAGGGGTATCCCAGGAGGGCCCTGGATGCGGTGAAACAGCTGCTGGTCAGTGACCATGGCATCCAGCTCAATACCCCGGCGTTCACCAGCTACAGGCGGGAGTACGGAGAAATCTCCTCATATCCACCGGGATATAAGGAGAATGCAGGAATATTCTGCCACAATAATCCCTGGGTGATGATCGCAGAGATTCTCCAGGGAGATCCCGACCAGGCCTATGCCTACTACCGGCTGATCAATCCCGCCTACCGTGAATCCATCAGCGAGATACATCGGGCAGAGCCCTATGTATACTCCCAGATGATTGCAGGACCCGATGCACCCCGATTCGGCGAGGCGAAAAACTCCTGGCTGACCGGTACCGCCTCATGGAATGTGCTGGTATCCCATCACTATATGCTCGGTATCCGGCCCGAATTCGACGGGCTTCTTATCGATCCGGCACTTCCCTCATGGCTCTCTTCTGCCCGGGTTCGACGGTTGTTCAGAGACCGCTGGTACGACATATCGATCACCCGGATGGAGGAACAGGAATACCAGATTGAGGTAAACGGGAAAATCTATACCTCGCCGGTGCTGCTTCAACATACTGATGTTACCAGCTAGTAACGGTTTTCTGCCTGTTGTCAAGTATGGGATGTAGAAAAAAAAATTGACCTCACAACACACTCAGGTTACACTACTCTGACATTTGGAGGTGTACCCATGAGTCTGATAATCCTACGTGTATTTGTTCTGGGGGGAGGAGTTCTCGCCCTGCTCTTTGTAGTGTATCTCATCAAGTCAATTCTTAAAGAGGATCAGGGATCTGAGGTGATGCAGGAGCTCTCCCGTGCAATACGTACCGGATCTATGGCATTTCTTCGCAGGGAGTACCGCTCCCTGGCAGTGTTTACCCTGGTAGTCACTATAGCTCTGGCGCTGTTCATTGAACCGAAGCCCTATGTAGCAATTTCATATGTGGCGGGGACCCTGACCTCAGCACTGGCTGGGTGGCTCGGCATGAATATTGCTACCCTGGCCAACGGGAGGACTGCCCAGGCGTCGGTAGGAAGCTGGGCAAAGGCTCTCAGAATCGCATTTAAAAGCGGGGCAGTTATGGGGTTCTGTGTGGTCGGACTCGGGCTGATCGGGCTCTCGGTGGTTGCTTTTATATGGGATGAGAGTTACGTATGGCTCGGTTTTGCCTTTGGAGCCTCATCGGTAGCGCTTTTCCTGCGCGCCGGAGGAGGAATCTTCACCAAGAGTGCCGATGTTGGTGCCGATCTGGTAGGGAAGGTAGAGCGCAATATTCCTGAAGATGATCCGCGCAATCCCGCAGTCATAGCTGATAACGTCGGTGATAACGTCGGTGATGTTGCAGGCATGGGCTCTGACCTTTTTGAGTCCTACGTATCATCTATTGCCGCAGCAATGGTGCTAGGTATTTCAGTATTCGGACACCAGACAGGAAAGTACCTTCCGCTGCTGCTTGCCGCTTCGGGTATTGTTGTATCAATCATTGGAGCGCTCAGCGTGAATCCCCGGGAACTGGAGACCGAAGACTTCGATCAGCAGGTATCCAAAGCTCACGGTGCAATGAACCGGGGGGTGTATGTCAGCAATATCCTGATGGTGGCGGTGAGTTTTTTCATCATCAAGAACATGATCGGATCCCTGGAGCTCTTCTGGGCACTGATAGCCGGTCTTGCAGCTGGATTCCTTATATCGCTGTCTACAGAATATTTTACTTCCGCAGACCATAAGCCAACCCGGGATATAGCCCGCAGTGCTGAAAACGGATCAGCTATTCTCATCATCGAAGGGATGGCCACCGGCATGATGAGTACCGTTCTTCCGGTACTGCTGGTGATCATGGCAACCCTCATCTCATTCCTCCTGGGCGGTTTGCTTGGTATCGCGATAGCAGCTCTGGGTATGCTGATAAACTTAGGTATGCTGCTTGCCATGGACTGCTACGGTCCCATAGCTGATAACGCAGCGGGTATCAGCCAGATGGCAGGACTCGGCAGCAAGGTTCGCGGACGCTGTGAAGCCCTTGATGCGGTAGGCAACACCACTGCTGCATTGGGCAAGGGATTTGCTGTCGGTTCTGCTGCTTTAGCCTCCCTGGCCTGGTTGGCTACCTATTTTGAAGTTGCAGAAATCGATACTGCGAGCCTGACCAACCTGGATGTCATTATTGGAGTGATGATCGGCGGTATGCTCACGTTCCTCTTCAGCTCCTTAGCCTTGAAGAGTGTAGGGAAGGGGAGTTTTGAAATTGTCACGGAGGTTCGCCGACAGTTTGCTGAGATCAAGGGTATCATGGATGGCAGTGAGAAGCCTGATTATGTATCCTGCGTGGATATCGCGACCAAGAGCGCCCTGCGCTCCATGCTGCTGCCGGGAGTACTGGTAATCCTTACTCCACTGGCCATTGGGTTTACCCTCGGTCCCAACGCTGTTGCAGGACTCCTGCTCGGGTCTCTCCTGACCGGTTTCATCATGGCTGTGATGATGGCAAACGCCGGCGGTGCATGGGACAACGCCAAAAAGTATATTGAGGCAGGAAATTTTGGAGGTAAAGGAAGTGAAGCTCACAGTGCATCAGTGATTGGAGATACTGTGGGTGACCCCTTCAAGGATACTGCAGGGCCGTCATTGAACATCCTGATCAAGCTGGTTGGAAAGGTTGCAGTAATATTTGGTCCGGTGTTCTTCGTGCTGATAGCACTGTAGAAAGTACAGCTAAGAGAGAAAACGCCTCCTTCTCTTTTCCAGAGAGGGAGGCGCATACCTTACACCAGTCTTACTGGTCTTTCAGTTCCGCAGCCTGAGCCTTGCTGATAACTCTCCAGCATTCATGGGTCCCGGTGAGAGACTTGGTTACGGCAAAGAATCTCCCGTTCTTTTCCCGAATATCATACTGGGAAGCATTAAATTTGGACTTGGATTTTACGTCATAGAATGATAATTCCTGCATTATTTTACCCCTTTGATGAGTATATAAGATAATTAAGTCTACTTGACTCTGAGTGCAATGTCAAATAAAAAAGCCTATCTTGATATATAAAAAATAACTGATAATACATTACCGTATATATAGTTAACCGCTTTGATCATCTATTGGTTGCATAATTTCCTGCTGAAGGTGCTCAGCTTTGGCGAGGTAGGAAAGTATTGAGGGTCCCCGTTGGAGGGACCCTCATATCACATCATGGTGCTTAACTGAACTTGTCGATGAGACCGAAGATCATAACGACCGCGATAGCAATGGGAACAATGTACTTGATCAGTACATCATACCATCCGCCGAGAACGATCTTGCCGCGTTCAGTATTTGCGTATTCTCTGGTCTTTTTAGCAGTCCAGACATGTCCTGCAAATACAGCAGTCAGCAGACCACCCAGGGGCAGCAGAATACTTTCCTGCAGGAAGTCGAGAAAGTCAAAGAAGGGCATTCCTGCGATATTGAAAGAGATTGCTCCGTTACTAAGACTTGCGGGGACACCAACGAGGAAAATCAGCACACCGATAATCAGTGAAGCTTTCTTTCTGCTCCAGTCATATTCATCTACCAGCCATGCAACTACTACTTCCAGCAGCGAAATCGCTGAGGTAAGAGCTGCAATACTCAGCAGAACAAAGAACAGCACGCCAAACAGTACTCCTCCGGGCATGGATGCAAATACTGCGGGCAGGGTAATAAATGCCAGACCAGCACCAGCTGCGGGGTCAAACCCGAGGGCGAACACAGCAGGGAAGATGGCAAAACCTGCAAGCAGGGCTACACCAGTATCAAGAGCGACAACCCATGCGCCGTTGTCTGGTACGTCGTCCTTGTCATTCAGGTAACTTCCGTAGGTAATCATACATCCCATACCGAGAGAGAGGGTAAAGAACGCCTGTCCTACGGCACCAAGGATTGACTGGGCGGTTAGTTCACTGAAGTCTGGCTGCAGGATAAATGCAACACCAGCTCCGGCTCCTGGCAGGGTAAGTGAACGCAGAACCAGAATGATCAGCAGTACAAACAGGGCGGGCATAAGAATACGAACAGCCCGTCCGATTCCGCCTACGACTCCTGCTGCAATAATGCCCAATGTGATGGCCATGAAAACTGCATGCCAGATTACTGGTGCCCAGGCACTGGTAATATGTCCGACGAACACTCCCGCAAAGTCAGCATCAGCACCAAGGCTTCCTCCGATGGTCTTGAAGATATAGGATACAGACCAGCCGGCTACGACCGAATAGAAGGAGAGAATGACGAACCCAGCAAGGACACCCAGCGCTCCGACCAGCCACCAGGGGGTGTTGGGAGCCAGAGCCTTAAATGCCCCGATCGCATTCTTATGGGTTTTTCTCCCCAATGCGATTTCCGTAACCATCATCGGATAACCGATAACAGCAATAATAATAAGATACACAATGATAAATGCAGCTCCACCATTCGTTCCGACAACATAGGAGAAACGCCAAATGTTACCGAGTCCGACGGCAGAACCAGCAGCGGCAAGGATAAATGCCACTCTTGAAGTCCACAGCTCACGTGGTGCTTTCATGCTAATCCTCCTCTAATAGGTTTAAGACATATGTTGTACAAAATATATCACATTTTATTCAGGTCCGAAACCATTTTATGCATATTGTATGTAAAAAGATGCATACTTATTCATGGTCAGGGAGAGTGCTCAGCAGGATGTCCCGTTCGTGGGGGAGAATCCGCCGTTTCGGCCGGAAATAGGTTTTCGGAGAATATTCATAAAGATCTGATACCCGGGTCATATATATGCATGCATATTTCTCAACCTGCTCTGCATAGAGGCTCTCCTCAAATCCGGCACGGAGCACCTGTCCCCAGTAGGGATTGAAATAGGATGTATAGGAGGCGATCAGCGAGGAGATCTGTTCATTGAGCCGGTCGATGTCCTGGTACAGTTCATCGAGCTCCTGGTGATCCCTCTTTGTTCCTTCATAGGAGAGAATATCGATAGTGTTGATGCGCTGTTCCAGGTGGTCCTTCTGGTCCATGAGCCGGTCAATCTGCCGCTGGATCGGTTGTGAAAATCTCAGACTCTCCCGCTCACGTTCCAGCTCTCCCAGTACCAGGGCGGTTCTCCAGTTGCACCGTCGCTTGATGGAGACAACATCCCCGTATATGTGATCTCCCAGGTAAAGAATCTCATTGCCCTTGAGTTTCAGATCCCGCTCCAGGATTCGGGAGCATCCCCCCTGAAAAATGCCCGAGGTGACCGGTGCTTCATGGTTGCTCATGAGCCCTGTTGCAGGATCAATGGAGAGAAATCGGGAGGTCCGTTCAAAGAACAGCGGCTTGTCCGCCAGGGTAATGACGATATCGAAGAGCTCCTCCCAGCTGGTATGATGACGGAGAAACGGATTGATGGCATAATCGAGAAGCGCCTTGGTATAGGAGTAGTCAGAATTGGTGATGACCATGAGCTGCTTGCGGTACGCCCGGTACCGTTCCAGCACCTGGGCAGTTTTTTCGTCCTGGATAACGAACCGGGAAAAATCCTGCTTAATCTCCCGTTTGAGGGATCCATCCCGGTGGATAAGGTCGATCATGTCACGGATGTCCTGTTCGAGAGTACTGTAGTCCGGCAGATCCAGCCCCTCCTTTTTCAGCTGCACAAGCTGGCTGAAGAGCACCCCATGGGATATAGCGAAGTAGGTGTCAAGACTGATGTAGTCTGTCGATTTCAGGTCTATGGTCATGTTTCCATAGATTCGATCCTGTTCCCGGTAGTGAACCTGATCCAGGCCGTAGTAGGAGGTTTTTACCTTGTTATAGCGGCTCAGCTGCAGTATATACCCGGTCCGTCGATCTATCACCAATCCCACTACAGCCCGTTGGAGGTCGAATTGCTGCCTGTGTATCTCCTTCGGATAGCCCAGTACATCAACAAGTTTGGTGAGGGCCATCTTATAGGTGAGTCCCTCAAATGCATCGGTGTGGTAAGGGACCAGGGTATAGTCCATGTCAAAACCGATCAGCTTGATCTTCTTCATATTCAGGGTGCGGTTCACAAATACCGGCATGTAATTACTCCTCAGTTGCTAGACTTCCATGATACGTTCCCCGGAACTGAAGAGACTCAGTTTCCGGGTTGATTCAGATATCGCAATAGCCACCGCTTCGGTTGCTGCGGTTATACCTGCAGCAGCTGCATGGCGGGCTCCAAGTCCTGAGGGAAAATTTTTAATCGGATGCTTAACCCGAAGATAGGTGCCTGCCGAGGCGATGACCCCGTTTCCCTTTATGATAATCGCACCATCTATCTGGGCAAACTCCTTGATAGTCTCAGAGAGCCCTGGGTCAAGAATATTACGTTCATGATCTTCGTAGCCCTTGAAGGGATTTGCAATCATCTGCTGGCAGTGTTGGGATACTTCTTCGTATTCCCCGATCACAAACAGGGTTCCCACCGCTTTTCCCTCCCGTCCCTCATGGGCAATCTCGGAGGCAAGCTGCATCACCCGAATGAACACCTGCTGCTGGATGTCATTGGACGCATTATCGATGGAGGTGGAGAAAAAACGCTTGAACTCCCTCTGTACATCTGTATACACGATAGTGTCAAGGCGTTTCAGTGAGTTGAGTCCGAATACGCTCACCACCCGCTCTTCACGCTTAAGCAGCCCCTTTGACAGGGCAAGAAGCAGACTTATCTCCACCTGGCTTGAGCGGTTCAGTCCCCTGAAGGGCATGGTGATAACCTGGGTATTTTCCTTCGGATTCTTGACGCTCTCTTCTACGGGTTCATTTGTGTCAGAAGCGACATAGAGCATTCTGATATCCTGGTGGCTGCAGCGCACACCGGAAATGAGAGTGTCATTCCCATGGATGATGACTGTGGTAGCTTCGAGAGACCGGGCAAGCTCCACCGCCTGGCGGCAGATCTTGCGGGAGGTATGAATCGATTCCATTGAGGTTAGGAGGTCAGGGGAGGGACTGGTAAGCAGGCTGTAGATTTCACGGGAGCTTTCTGATTCAATGATTCGCTCATAGATGCCGGGAATCTGGAGCCGGATAGCCATTTCACTGAGTGCCTTGAGGTGGTTCGCCTCATCTCCCACAAGCATAATGATCAGGTGAACTATCCCGTCCTCCTTTGCATCGTAAAGGATTCCCTTATGACTGACCCCGACTGATATGTAGGTAGTGTTGAGATGGGGAAAGGTGGCGTGGGGAATGGCTATCCCTGGAGCTATCCGGGTGGAAAGCTGGGATTCACGGTCCCAAACAGCCTTTATTATGGTATCCGTATCACTATTCGGGACCCGCTCACTGACCGTCTGGGCAAGCTGGTGAATTGCCTCGTTCTTTGATACGTCCTGGAAAAACAGAATGTGCTGTTCATGCAGATAATCAGAAAATGCCATAACACCCCCTCATAGTATCCCTATTGTACCACAATTTATCATAGCGATAACAGCATCCCGTCAGCTCTTTTTTTCTTGCGCACCTGCTCATATTGAGGGTATGCTGTGATCCTGAAGGAGTGGATATGAGTTCTTATGATTCAATTGTAGTGGGGGCGGGTATCTCCGGTCTTATCTGTGCGAATTTCCTCGCCAAATACGGACAAAAGGTGCTGCTGGTGGAACAAAACCATCATGCAGGGGGAAATATGTCCGGCTTTCGCCGCCGGGGGTACTACTTTGACGGGGGAGACCAGTCCTTTGAAAGCCTCGGGCTGGTATTCCCGCTGCTGGAGGAACTTGGTGTGTATGACCAGCAGGAGTGGCTGAAGGTCCGATACCGAATGATCTCCAGGGATTTTGATTTCTTCGTAGACTCTATCGAAGAAGTTGAGGAGAGCCTGATCGGTTCTTTTCCACATGAGGAGCCTGGGATCCGCACGATGTTCAAGGAGATAAAGGAGGTCTCCCGGTTTCTCTCATACAATTACACACCAAACTCATTTCCCCTGATTCATGACTTCTCCCTGGGAAAACTGCTTGCCAATGCTAAATGGCTGCCGAAACTCAAGCGTTGGCTCACCTTTGAGTACCGTGAGAAGGCCTGTTCGGTGATCAAGGACCCCGCCCTGCGCAGCTGGTTTACCCATATTGGTTACTATAAAATGCCGTATCTCTTCTTCAGCGGATTCTGGCATATTTGGTCAAAGGATTACTGGTATCCTGTCGGGGGTATGCAGCCCTTTCTCGACAGGCTCACTGCAGCCTTTACCGACCGGGGAGGAGAGGTGAGATTCAACACCTCAGTTGAGAAGGTGCTTATCAGTTCAGGGCAAGCCACTGGTGTACGAATAGATACAGGAGAGGAGATTTCCGCTCGCCATGTGGTCTATGCAGGTGACTACAAACGGTTAATTGGAAATATAGTCCCTGAGCACCATTTCTCTCCCCGGCTTGTCAAAACCGTCCGTGAGGCCAGGCTTACCGAAGCACTGCTGAGCGTGTATCTGGGGGTGAATTATGAACCCCGGGACCTTGAGGCGCAGCTCTCGGGAGGGCACCATGTGTTCTACTTTCCCAACTTCGAGGCGGTCTTTCCTGACAGGAATTCCCCAGAGGATATACATCGCTCCATGTGGATGGTGATCAACTTTTTCGGAGAGCAGCACAGCACACTCTCCGCCCCTCCCGGCAAATCCAGTATGGTACTGCAGACCTATTCCTCCTATGACTGGCAGCAGTTCTGGAAAAACGGCAGCGAATCACTGCAGCGCAGTGATGCCTACAGACAGCTGAAGGAACAGGCAGGCAGGGAATTGGTGGAGACCGCTAAGGCGATTCTTCCGGACCTGGATCGTAGAATAGATTTCTTCGACTGCGGCACACCCCTATCGCTCATACGATTTTCCCGGAATTCCCATGGTGCTTCAGGAGGATGGTGCTACCATGACAAAGTTTCCCCCGTATACCGCAACAGGAAGCTCAATATGCTTCACACTCCGGTGGAGAACCTCTATGCCAGCGGGCACTATGCGTTGTGGCCGGGAGGTGTTATCTCTGCGGCACTGAGCGGTCGACTGGCGGCTAACCTTGTCACGGGCCGGCGGCTTCTCACACCCCTCGGATCATAGCCGCTGTTTGCCGGTCATCGTATCCACATGGATGCAGATGACTTCAATTCTGTCTATATCGGGGAAATGAACCTCTCCTACATGGCCGTAGTGTTCCATAATACAGGTGAGGGCTTCGTGTTTCTCTTCAGGACAGGTGATGAACCTGGCCCGTCCTATTCCGGAGACGCTCCGGAAGTTCATGGTCCAGGAGCATGCATGTTCACCGGGTACTACAGCAGCATCTGCTACACAGTTGAAACTGACCACATTGTGGCGATCCATAATCTGGTGCTTTTTCCCTCCGGGGGCACCATGGAGATAGATGCAGCGGTTGCGGTATCCAAAACAGAGGGGCACCACATAGGGAATGCCCTGGTCCGCAAGAGCAATATGGATGAATAGAGCTTGATTGAGCACCAGTTCAAGCTCCCGGTCATCCTTCATCTGTTTATCCTCTCGTCTCACTGTTTCTCCTTGGCCACACCCCGTCGAATTATATATTTTTCAGCTTCAGCGGGATGAAGAGGCAGATCCTCTATGAGGTAAATTTCATGGTGGGATGCACCTGGAAGATACCCCTGCCGGATGATCCATTCATCCTCAATAAAATTTCTGATAGCAGGTATCTCGTCCCAGCTTCCGGTATGGAGGGTCTGGACTGAAGTGCCTTCATGGAAGACCTGAAACTTCAGTTCCTCAGGGTTTATATCATTGGCTTCCAACTGCTGCTGGGCACGGTTATAGAGGCTTCGGTCAATCCAGGAAGGTTGGAGAATCATCATGGTCCACATATCCAGGTCATCCCCGCAGCAGCCCTCCAGGTAGGAAGGTATATACTCAATACGGAGCATTTCAGCAGAGAGCTCCATAAGCGCACTGTTCATGGCTTTCAGCAGCATAAGAGCGCTGCTCATATCCTCAAGGACAGTATCAATGGTAATGTACTGCAGGTGAGGTACTGTAATAAGGGTAAATTCATGCTGCTGCGCATGAAACAGTTCTTTATAGGTCTTTCTGAGATCAACTTTTTTTATCATGAGCACACTCCCGCTCTATGTACATACTACAGCCAAACCGGGCAGATGTGAATAGCAAATAAAACCATTATTAAATATGGCGGGTAGAATTGTTTGCATTGTCGAAGATTATTGGATATATTATACAAATATATCTTAAGCAGAGAAAAGGTTGCCACAAGGGATGAAATCAATAGTATATACAAAGCGTTTTATTCAGGCATTCAAGGATCCCGAAAAGGTACAGTCCCAAACGCTCATGCGTATTCTGAAAAAAAACCAGCAGAGCATCTACGGAATGCGTCATCGTTTCAGCTCAATCTCGTCGGTGGAGAGGTACCAGCAGCAGGTGCCGATCATTGAATATGAAGACATAATACCTGAGATAGAGGAACTCAAGCGGGGAAAGCAGGGGGTGCTCACCACCGCCCCGGTGGAGTACTTTGCTTCCACCTCCGGGACCACCAGCGGGGTGAAACTGGTGCCGGTCACGAAAGAACGGGTACAGGCGCTCAAGACGGAGTTTATCATCTGGATGCGCCTGACATTGAAGGGTCATCTTAAGGATGCCCTGGGCAAGATTCTCTATATTGCCGGACCCTACCACGAAGGGTACACCGAGGGTGGTACGCCCTACGGAAGTATTTCGGGATATCTCCTCTACAAAGGGCCTGACTGGGCTAAAAAACGCCTCGCTATTCCCATAGAGGTATTTAATGAGTTTGACTTTGAAAAGAAGCTGCACCTCATGTCGATTCATGCTCTTCAGAGTAATGTGACACACCTTGGATTCACCACCAGTATCGAGGTGCTGCTGCTCTTTGACTACATCAGGGAGCACTGGGATCAGCTGGTGCAGGAGATAGAGCAGATGAATCCAAGGAGGGCCAAGAAACTCCGCAGCATCAGTGACCCGAAACCGGGAATGATCTGGCCAAAACTGCACCTTGCTAACTGTTTCATGACCGAGACCAGCAAAATCTATATGCAGACCCTCATGGATGTGATCGGCCGGGATATCGTCGTCAGGGATCCCGGCATCAATGCCAGCGAAGGACGGATCTCCCTGGGAATCTGTGATGATCAGATATCTGGATATCCTGCGGTTTATAATACCTTCTTTGAATTCCAGGACTATGACCACCCCGAACAGATACGGCTGATACATGATCTTGAAAAGGGAAGACGATATAAGATTATACTCACTACCAGTGAAGGACTTTACCGCTATCAGACAGGGGATGTCGTGGAAGTGACAGGTTTCAAGAATCAGCTTCCCCAGATCAGGTTCTTTGAGCGGGATTTCTTCCTCAATATTGTCGGAGAATTAGCCAGTGAACGGGAGCTGGTAAAGGCCATGGAGCGGACTATGGAACAGAGCGGGGTCCGGGTGGAAGGCTTTACCTATATTCCCTGTTACAAATCGGGGAATCAACGTCCCCGCTATGAGGTGCTCGTTGAACCGGCCCAGGAAAGTGCGCCCCTTTCAGAAACATTTGCTTCCCTCCTTGACCAGAATCTCATGGAGGGTATCAACGACTATCGGCAGATGCGTCATGAGTTCGGCAGGCTTGATACGCCGGTGATCTCCCAGATCAAGGAGAACAGCTGGCAGGAACTCAATTCCCTCCGTATCGTGCGTGCGGGCCAGCCGAAGTATATCCATATTGCTAAGGATCCCGCCTTCCGGGACCATTTCACGATAGTAGGTTCATATGAAGCAAGAAACTCATGATGTATACGCTCGGATAAACAGCTGTTTCGCCCTGTTGAGTCCCTCTGAGAAGCGGGTAGCCAGAATTATTCTTTCAGACTACCCCCTGTCGGGACTTGAGCCGATCTCAAAGGTGGCCAGAAAAGCCCACGTAAGTGATCCGACGGTGCTTCGGTTTATCTATAAATTGGGCTATACCCGGTATGCCGATTTTCAGCTATATCTCAAGAAGGACCTGGACCAGCGGATCAAAGGACCCTTAGCCATTGTTCCCCAAGACAGCTCTGCCGACCCGAAGGACCCCCAGTCCTACTTTGCTCATTACTCCCGGGAGTTGCGCAAAAATATTGAGGAGACCTTCAACTCTATTTCACCTTCTGAAGTTGATGCCATCCTGGAGGTATTTTCCAACGAAAAAAAACGTATTCATATTATGGGCGGGCAGTTCACCGAGGCTATTGCCCAGTATCTCTATTTCCATCTTCGAAAAATGCGTCCCGGGGTCTCCATGATCTTTGGCCAGACGGTTTCCCGGATTGACCTCCTGCTGGATTTAGGAAAGAAGGATGTACTGGTGGTCTTTGATGTACGCCGCTACCAGATGGATATGCTGGAGCTGATTACCCGGGCTGCTGAACAGGTTGACCAGATTATTCTCATCACCGATGAGTGGCTCTCTCCAATAGCAAAAATCTCAGACCATGTGCTGTCCTGTAAGGTATCCTCGCCGAGCCGCTGGGACAGCCTAGTATCAATGTGTGCTGTTGTGGAGGCGCTTATTTCAGAGGTGATGGACCGCAACTGGCCGGTAGTGCAGAAACGGCTTCAGCAGATTGAGGAAGCCCGGGATGAAATTTTCAAGATTTCCACCACCCTTGGAGATCTGCCCGATTCAGTGCGTAATACAGCGCGTCACCGATCAGACGACTGATCCTGCGTCGGGAAGCAGCAGAACTGAGCAGATCCTGTCTCATCTCCACCAGCACCGAAGGAGTCTGTGAACTGCTGCAATGATGGGGCAGGGTAAAATCTCCCTCGTTGGTGACCGGATAGGGAAGATTGTCTCCCACCACCAGATCGCTGGATGTACCCATATAATCAAACAGGCAGTCTATAAAGGGGGTGCGCTGATGGTAGGTGATGCCGATGTGCCAGGGCCGTAGCATCCCCCCCAGGGCGGGGGTGAAACTGTGAATTGCAGCTGTCAGGACCCCAGGAGAAACTTCCAGCTGGCCCTGCAGGTGTGCCGTCACAGCCTGGTGGTAGGGATCAAAATAGCTCCTGATCCGATTCCTTCTCTCTTCGTCACTGAGATGCTGATTACCGGGGATTATATCTCCGTTCATACTCGACCTGATCAGATCCCTGTGGCCCAAAGGTCTGTTGCAGTCGATCACCAGCCGGGAACAGCGTGTATAGATCAGCGGTGCAGCGAGCCTGCCCGAGAGCTGGGAAGCTACATCGAGAGCACCGATATCCCAGCCGTGATGTGATGAAAGTATCCGGACATCCAGTCCGAGATGGTGCAGTGATGCCGGGACCGCCCAGGAAGCGTGATCACACAGAAGCAGCAATCTGGACCTGCCCGGCTGTTCTATGATCCCGAAGGGTGCATTGCTCACGGCAGAACTTCCTCGAGCAGCCGGATCAATTCATCCCGCTGGAAGGGCTTCAGGATAAAACCGGAAACTCCATGGCTGTACATCCGCTCAATGGAATCATCTGGGGAATATCCCGAGGCAATAACGACCTTGATATCAGGATTAATTCGCTTCAGTTCGTGAAAAGTCTCCTGACCATTAAGTACCGGCATGAGCATATCAAGGATTACCACATCGATTTCTTCTTGATGCTCACGGTAGTACCTGATACCCTCCAGGGGATCCAGCAGACCAACTACCCTGCATCCCATAGCAGTCAGCATTGCCATCAGGGCCTGCTGGAATACCTGTTCGTCGTCTATGACCAGGATCATACGTTTTTTAAACGGTGCAGCACTGTGCTCATGGGGAGCAATTTCTTCCAGCAGCTGAGGGTCGCTGGCCAGGGGAAGCTTGAGAAGAAAGGTACTGCCCTGACCAGGAGTGCTTGCTACAGTGATAACACCTCCCAGCTGCTGAATTGATCCATACACCGAGGCCAGTCCCATTCCTGTTCCCTTACCCTGCTGTTTAGTCGTGTAGAAGGGCTCAAAGATCCGTTTCTGCACCGATTCTGACATGCCGATGCCGGTATCGCTGATTTCAAGCATGATAACCGGCCCTGCAAGATCCTCATCATCCTGGATAGGGATATCTTCATTCCAGGATGAAAGCGTCAGATCACCTCCTGACGGCATGGCATCCCGGGCATTTATGACGATGTTCAGCAGCATGTTCTGCACATGGGTGGGATCTGCAAAGAGAATATCTGACTGCGCATGGAGATGTACCTTGATGGTGATCCGCTTGTCAATGGTGTGACTCATAATAGAAGTCACCTGCCTCACTATGTCGTGAAGGGAGATATATTGTGCACGGTAATGGCCCCTGCGGGCAAAGGAGAGCAGTTTCTTCGTAAGCTCCGCTGCGTTTCCGGCAGCTTCAAGGATATAGCGGGCATATTCCTGATGCTGTGGTTCATGCAGTTCAGCATGAAGCAGCTCAGCAAACCCCAGTACCCCGGTGAGCTGGTTGTTGAAATCGTGGGCAATGCCTCCGGCCAGCTGTCCCACAGCTTCAAGCTTTCTGGACTGCATCAGCTGTTCCTCTAGGTCCAGCAGTTTCGTTATATCCATAGATATACCCAGAAGGTTGGTCTCTCCATTGGATGTATTGGTAAAGGGCAGCATATAGGTATGCATCCAACGTTTCACTCCGGTAAAGTCGGTGAACTGGTGACGGGATATTTCTCTCCGCTCACCGGTGGTGAACACCTCCCGGGCAGTATCAGTAAGCACCATCAGTTCTTCAGGTTTGATATTCAGCTCCCTGACATGCTTCGGCGGTGTTTCCAAGGTCCTTCCTGCAGTTTCGCATAGCGCTTTGTTTACCAGAAGCAGCCGCCTTGACCGATCTGCCAGAAAGATCAAGTGGGGGATGAGGCTGACCACAGTATTGAGTGTCTCCCTGCTGGTATCGAGCTCCCGCTGGGCCGTGGCACGTTCTGTGAGTTCTCTTTCAAGATCAATGGACTTGTACTGTATCTGTCGGCGAAGAGACCAGGACCAGAGCAGTATAAGCAGGATGATGATACCCAGGGGAACTGCCACCCAGAGCATATGGGTTGCTATGTCCTGAAAGGTGACACCCTGATTGGGAGAGAGATCGAACCATTTGAGATAGATTTCGTCGAAGATGCCCTCTCCCTTGATGATGCTCAGTCCCTCATTCAATAGATAGAGCAGGTCGGAATTTCCTTTACTAACCGCCAGACCATAGTTTTTCTGAAAAAGACTGTCACCAACGGGCTTGATATCGAGGCCGTCCAGATCCCTAACCAGCAGCATCCCCTGGATGCGGGGCATGATGATTCCTTCTCCAACACCTTCAACCAGCATCCTCAGGGCTTCCGGGTAGCTGTCTGCCAGGACGAGCTCTCTGGCTATGTTATGCTTCAGGGCGAATTCGTGGGCGGCATCACCTTGCTGGACAATCAGCCTGGAATGTATCAATTCTTCGGGATCATGCAGCAGCGTATGCTCCGGGACAAACAGTGCATAGCTCATGGCGATATAGGGAATGGAGAAATCATAGAGCTTTTCCCGTTCAGTGGTCCTGAGCATACCGGTGATTAGGTCAATCTCTCCATCCTCCAGCTGTCTTCGTACGTCACTCCATCGTCCAAGGGTGATTTCGATGTCAAGGCTCATGGCTTCGCCCACAGCGCGGACGATATCTACAGTGAAACCGTCGGGTAATCCCTCATCATTGATGAACTCAAAGGGCGGATACGCATCATCCCCGCCGGCTCGAATGGGCGTGCCGGCGAGGATGACTGAGGTGAGTAAGAAAAGTGTCATCATACTGATGATCATCTGTTTCACGGTACATTTCCGTTGCACGTTAGTATATGATACTGTACCACAAAAAGCGCTCCTTTGGGGCGTTTTCTTACTTGCCCTCGATGCCCTCACTTGTTAGGATGGATCAACACTGATAAGGAGTCAACCATGGTAGAATCAAGAGAAGAAATGAAGCATCAGCTCGATACCCTCTCCGAGGACGTCGGTCCTGAAGCAATTGCAGTGACCCGGGAGCATCTCGAACGGAGAAGTTTTACTCCCGCATTCCTGCTTCCTGTTAAGGGTTTTCTCAGTATGGACCGTGCAAAACTCGAAAAGGAACTCGATAAAACCCTCAACCTGGATGATGCATACCTACTTGAGAAGGCCGGCGGATTCAGCAAGGATCCCCAGAAGATTAGGAACACACAGGTAAACCTGCTGCTGTACTACTATGACCTGCTTGCCCGGCTCCGCCTGGACAGTCCTGAGGCGTGGGATGAAATCCACGAGCTCTATGAGGATGACTAGAACAGCAACGTAAGCAGCAACCCCAGCAGCAGGCTTAAGGAGAAACTTGTGAAGATCAAGGAAATACTGCCCATGGAAGCTCCCTTTGTGGCCAGGGTCAGACCCCTGGTCTCCAGGACTGTCCATTCCCGGAAGGCGAGCATGAGTGATAGGATAAGAAAGGGCAGCACCCAGAAAGGGTATATCTCCAAAATCACAAGGGCAAAGGATATTATATAGGCTGAGGCGAGTTCGGCTTTGAGTATCAGGATAGAGCCCTTCAACCCTGCCAGTATGGAGAGGGTTCGTCTGCCCGCCTGCCTATCGGCATCAAGATCGCAGGTGTTGTTGACCGTCAGAATCATCCCAATCAGGATCCAGAAGGGTAGGGAAGCGGCGAATATCCTGATTGAAAAGGTTGAAGCCTGAATATAATATGAGAGACTGAACAGCAGGGTGCCGAGAAACCCTCCGGCAAAGAGTTCCCCAAAGGGGGTCCGGGAGATTGGCCTGGGCCCGCCGGTATAAAAGAAACCGACACCCATGGAGGCCGCCCCTGCGACAAGGATAGTCCAACTGGTCATCCAGGCCAGCACCAGACCGAGTAAAGCTGCGGCACCGAAGAGCCCCAGGGATATCACCAGGGCGAGATGGGGACTCACACCCTCATGGACAAGAACCTTGTCCCGTTCAAGGTTGAGATGCCTGTTATCGGTCCCGTTGAGGTAGTCAAAGTAACTGTTGAACCCGGTGGTTCCCATATCAACTAGAAGCACCGCACACCCCATGAGCACAAAACGTATCCATGAGAAGCTCCCGGTCATCACGGCCGCAAAGGTACTACCGCAGAGAAATGTGCCCATGCTGATGACTTTTGTCCGAATCTCTACGATCCGGTTGAATTGAGTCAGTGTCATTCGTGCAGTATACCAATATACGAACCCTTGGAGAAGCATCTTCCCTTTTCCCCCGTCTCCTGATACATTCTGTCCATGAGCATTCGAGAATCCATAATAAACTTTATCATCCGGGGGATACTGAGAACTCTGTTCCGGTTTGATCCCTCAGCACTGAAGCAGGTTCCCCTGAAGGGACCGATGCTGCTGATCACTAACCACGTATCTGTCTTTGAGGGACCCTTTCTCTATGTCTACCTTCGGCCGAGACGAACCATCGCCCTGGCAAAACGGCAGCTCTGGAATAACTGGTTTACCCGGATCATGATGGAGACCTGGAAGTCCATCCCGGTTGACCGGGGTATGCTGGACCGGAAGGCTATGGACCAATGCTTCAAGGTTCTGAAAGAGGGAGATTTTCTCTGCCTTGCGCCGGAGGGAACCCGGAGCAAAGAGGGGAAACTCAAGAAGGGGAAGGCGGGGACCGCCTATTTTTCCCTTCGTGAGCAGGTCCCGGTGATCCCCGTGGTCACTATGGGGTTCGAAGCATTTCCCCGGAATATCAGGAGGTTGAGGCGTACTCCCATTACTATCAAAGTGGGAATTCCCTTTGATGTGATCCCCCCTCCGGGACGAATTACCAATGATATTCGTCAGGAGGTTACCGATGAGATGATGGTCCATTTGGCCGATCTCATGCCTGAATCTCTTCAGGGGTATTACGCCGATCATAAGAGAGAATTTCGGTATACCCGGAACAGGAAAACATCTCATTAAAGCTGCACCCCCCGGTACAAATCTTTCTTGACTGTGCCGGAGGATATGATCATACTTATTAAATATGAATCAGACATTGGTCAGTATCGTTTTACATAGTGCGGTTGTGCTGGTCTTCGCCCTTGCAATGGAGGGGGTCGCCGGCCTGCTGCATACATATGTGATGCACGGGATCGGTTGGTATCTCCATGAGGATCACCACAACCGTAAAAATCATACCTTCGAGAAAAACGATGCCTATGCGCTTTTCTTTGCTCTCATATCCTTTTTATTGATCTATAATGGACTGCTTTTGGGACAGAGCCTGATGGTTGCAGCAGGTGCGGGTACGACCCTCTACGGAGTCGGGTACATCCTCTTTCATGAGATCATGTTTCATCGACGAATTAAACGCCTGCGCCTCAACCCGAAGCATCCCTATCTCAGACGGATCATAAATGCCCATAGGCTCCACCACGCGGCAGTAACCCGTGAAGATGCGGTGAGCTTCAACTTTCTCTGGGCTCCGAGGTACTATCACCCGGAGAACCAGGAGGCTGTGGACCGGGATATCAGGGAGATGATGCAGGGCCAACTGGCCAAGAAACGCAGTCGCTCAGGCTAACTGTACCTGCCGGCAAGCTGGGCGGCAATCTTTCCTGAGAGCAGGGCGAGGGGCATCCCCCCTCCGGGATGTACGCTTCCTCCGCAGAGATAGAGACCCCGATATCGGCGGGACCGGTTTGGATGGCGCATGAATGCCGCAGCCCGGGAGTTGGATGAGATGCCGTAGAGACTGCCCCGCCAGCTGCCGGTCTCCCGGGCGATATCTGCCGGTGTCAGCAGGGATTCACTGCGGATATGGGGCGTGATATCCAACCCGACTTCCCGGGATATTCGAGAGATCACATGCCTGCGAAGCTGGGGAGCCTCAACATCCCATCTTCGTCCGTCATCCGGTGGTGTATTGACCAGGACAAACCAGTTTTCTCCTCCCGGCGGAGCATCCGAAGGGGTTACCTTCGAGGTGATATTCACATACACCGTGGGATCCTCAGGAATCTGGGCTTCCCGGTGAATCCGGTAGCACTCCTTCTGATAGTCTTTGGAAAAAAAGATTGAATGTACTCCCATATCTGAAAACACTCGATCCATGCCCCAGAAAAACACCACTCCGGACGTTGATGGAGAGAGCCTGCGATACCGTTTTGCCAGGGGGGCATCAGAATCCTTCAGAAGGTCGGTATACAGGGTGAGCACATCGACATCTGAGATCACCACAGAAGCCGGGATCTCCTCCTTGCCGCATAGCACACCGGTGACCCGGCCCTTTACTGTGGTGATTTCATCCACCCGGCTGTTGAGCCTGATGGTAACTCCCAGCTCCTTAAGCAGGGTTTCAAGACCCTTGACGATCTGGTATATACCGCCCTTGACGGCATATCCTCCGAGGCCGTGCTCCACATAGGCGATGTTGTTCAGTGTAGCCGGGGCTTGGTACGGATCTGACCCGTTATAGGTGGCATACCTGCAGAACAGCTGCAATGCTTGGGGGCTGGAAGTATACCGGCGGATTCCCTGCTCCATGGTGCGCATGGGATCAATCTGCCATATGCGCAGCAGTGATGAGAGCACCCTGGCGGACCGGTATGTGGACCACTCATGGAGTGAATGGTTAAGAAAAACTGTGCCAGCCTGTTCATAGAGCCGCCGGGCATAGGAAAAAAATGCCCGGCTCTCATAGGAAGGGACCCCAAGCTGTTCCTCCAGGGTGCTGACAAAGGGTTCAATAGTATCTGATCTCAGGAAGGTTCCGTCATGGAACCAGTATCCCGTGAGGGGAGAGAGGGGGACAAATGTGATATAATCGCTGCGGGATCTGCCGACACTTGAGAAGAGTTCATCAAAGACATGCGGCATAGTCAGGAGGGATGGTCCGGTATCAAAACGGTATCCATCGACGGTTTTGGTACCTGCTTTGCCTCCAAGCTGTGATGACTGTTCCAGGAGCGTCACATGACGTCCTGCGGAAGCAAGATGCACTGCTGCAGCGAGCCCTCCGAGCCCGCCCCCGATAACTACCGCATTATGACCTGCTGATGCCATACCCTTCTACCCTTACATAAACGTTTTGTATCAGCCCCAGGAAGGAGATATTATAGAAGAGATCCTCCAGGGGGATGGTGATAATACGAACTCCCCAGATAGCATCGGGATTATAGAGCACAATAGGTAGTCCTGTAAGAATTCCATTGATCAGGAGAAATGCTACTTGTGAAAGCAGCATAAACCAGAGGGTGTGGGAATCACGGAAGAGCCAGGGATTCCAGAGGAGGGTTACAAGAATCCATGTTATAAATGCAAGCAGGGTCAGAAACGAGTAGTCAAGGTGAGAAAAAATAATCATGAAAGAAATTGACAGCAGGACCGCTGCTGCGGCAGCATCGATGACCAGTTTTGGCGTCTTCTGTTCGTGACTTTTATAGATCCTTCTGGGGAAATATGCCCTGACAACCTCGTAGATAAAGATGCATGCATAGGGAACGGTAATAAAAAAGAGCCACTCACCGGGAGGCAGGCCGAACAGTTTCTCATCTCCGGCATACTGAGGATTGAACCACCAGTCACCTCTGCGGGTTACCAGGATATCCCATATGATGTATATGGTGCTCACCGGGAGGGTGGCCAGAAGCACACCTCGCCAATGTTTCCAGAAGGAAACTTTTTTATCGAAGGAGAGCAGGAAGGGTCCGGCAATCACGAGCAGGGTGATTAACACATAGGTATTCATGCAGTACCTCAAAAGGTAGTGTACCCGAAAATTGTGTGAAACGCCAGTAAAGTCGAATTAAAAATTCTGGAGGAGATATAAAAAGCGGCCCGCCGTAACATTTTGGCGGGCCGCAGGTATACTCATTTCAGACGAGATCAATCATACAATAGGCGTGCAATGTCAGCTTCATCCATGTTGGAAGAGTCATAGAATTTGGCGCCTGTGTCAATATCAGCAACCGGCTCGCCCCGATATGCCTTTGACGAAAGCTCAACAGCCCGGAAACCGATCATAAAGGGATCCTGGGTAATTGATCCGAGGAAGTAGCCTGCGCGGACAGCGTTCTTCTGTGCAAGACCGGCATCAAACCCGACCACTTCGAGGTCCTGGTAGGTTGATCCGAGGGTGGTTCCGTCGTTGGTTGCAGCGAGAATACCCTTTACAGTTGCTTCATTAGAGAGGAACAGTCCCAGGATATTGTCTTCCCGAACCTTGTTGAGTACGTTCTGTGCTGCTGCAGTGGTATCCTGCTCTGCTGCAGAGGCGGGTACTACCATCTCGATAAACACTACATTTCCACCGGTTGGTGAATCACTGGCAATGTATGCAGGGTTGCCCATGACGCGGATATTATTCCGTGAATGTCTTGTTTCTTCAGCTACCAGTTCAACGATTCTGTCCCGGAATCCGCGACCGCGGCTCAGCAGGGATTCACCGGAAGCGTCCTGGTTCATCACTACAATCTTCACAGGATTTGATGAGGTTGCTGCATCGATCTTGTCCTTCAGTTCATCAAACATCTTCTCTGCGGCCATACCGGCGGCAGCATAGTTGTTGGTGGAAGCATTGGCAACAATAGATCCTTCGGGAGCTTCAGGTACACCTGAGTCAAATCCGACTACAGGGATTCCGCGCCGCTGCGCTTCAGAAAGCTGGTCAATGACAGACTCAGTATTCAGTGCTGCCAGGGCAATTGCTACGGGATTCTTTGCAAGAGCGCTGTTGAACATTTCAACCTGAATCTGTACATCGCTCTCTGAGGGAGGTCCCTCAAAGGTAATGTCCACACCGTACTCCTCAGCTGCTGCTTCAGCTCCAAGCTTTACAGTCTGCCAGAAGTCATGCTGTTCTCCCTTTGATACCACCGCGATATACGGTTTAGCCTCACCACGTCCCTGGGCTGCTATAGGCATTACAAATGCCGCAAGCAGTACCAGGCTCAGCAGTACGATAAAAATTCGATTAGTCTTCATACATACCTCCTGTATGTGTTTCCCCCGTTAAGGGTTTGATTTACTTCAAGGAGCTGCTCTCTTTTTTGAGCATCTCCTGGAATTCTTTTTCAGCTGCACGCTCTTCAGCATGGGTCCGTTCAAGCTCTCTCTTTTCCTTCGCTTTCATGTCCGTAAAGGTCTTCTTCATCTCCCTCTGCAGATCCTTGAGCTGCGCGGAGAGTGTGTTTGCCCTGGCGGTATCGCCGGCTTTTTGAGCCTGGCGCTGTTCAAGTTTCAGCTCGGAGATTTTCTTGGTCATTGTCTGTTTGTACAGATCCGCAGGGGTTATCAGCTTCACTTCGGTAGCCTTCTTATTCCGGTACATATCCAGCAGCACCGCACCGATGACCACAACACCCGTAAAGAAGGTCTGATAGTGGGCCTGCAGATCCATAGAGGGCAGTCCTGAACGGAGGACGGCCATAATAAACACACCAATGAGGGTGCCGAATACTGAGCCGACTCCGCCGGCCAGGGAGGTTCCACCGATAACAGCACCGGCAATGGCGAAAAGCTCAAAGCCTTGGCCCTGGGCCGGCATGATGGTGGTATAAACCGCTGCAAAGGAGATACCTCCGATACCTGCAGTTGTTCCGGCAACCACATAGGCCATCATCTCCCATTTCTGGATATTCACCCCGGACAGACGGGCGGCTTCTTTATTGCTGCCGATGGCAAAGATGTAGCGGCCCATCTTTGTCCTTGTCAGGATAATATGGGCGATGACGGTTACACCGAGCAAGACAATTAGCCCTGTAGGAATGGAAAAATGGTTCTCTGTGATGTACTTGAAGATATTCTTGAACCAGCCGTCAGGGGCAGTTCTCGGCGGGAAGGCCGCACTTCGCACATTCGATACGATTGAGCCGATTCCCATGGATATCATCATTGTTCCGAGGGTGGCTATAAAGGGCGGCAATTTCAGCCGGGAGACCATGATGCCGTTAAAAATACCAAAGATGACACCGACAACCAGAATGAGCACCAGGGATATCCACATGGGCCATCCCCAGGTTCTGTATGCGGTTCCCCCGATAACTGCGGCGCACATCATGACCGTTCCAACAGAAAGGTCGATTCCACCAGTAATAATCACGAAGGTAACCCCGATAGCTGCAAACCCAATGTAGTAGGCGGAATCCACGATATTGATGAATGTTGAGTAGGAAAAGAAGTTTCTCCCGAACAACCCAAAAAAGATGTAGATAATCACCAGGGCGGCCGGAGCCATCAATTTCTGGAGATTGAGAGTTATCTTCTGTGTCTTGAGACTGGTATCATTCTGCACTGTCTGCATATGCCTGCGCTCCTGTTTTTCTCATAGTTGCATATTTGATAATTTCTTCCTGGGTGGCTCCCTTAATGTCCAGTTCTCCGGTAATTCTCCCTTCGCACATGACAATAATCCGGTCGCTCATACGCAGGATCTCCGGAAGTTCGGAGGAGATCATGATGATTGACTTGCCCTGGTCGGCAAGCTCATTCATCAGCGTATAGATTTCACTTTTGGCACCCACATCAATTCCCCGGGTCGGCTCATCAAAGATCAGGATATCGCAGTTCTTAATCAGCCATTTTGCGATAACCACCTTCTGCTGGTTTCCTCCGGAGAGATTCCTCACTAACTGGTTAATTGAAGGAGTCTTGATGCTCAGCTTTTGGATATACGCATCAGCTTCCTGCTGAACCTTCTTTGCATTGATAAGCAGTCTTTTCTGAAACTGTTCCATGGTTGCCAGAATCATGTTGTCCGCCACGGACATTCTGATAGCGAGCCCGTAACGCTTTCGGTCCTCCGAGAGGTAGCCCAGTCCGTGATTCACCGCGTCCTCAGGGGTTTTGATCAGTACCGGCCGTCCCTTAATCTGGATGGATCCGCTGAGCACCTTGTCCGCTCCGAATATTGCCCGGGCAGTCTCTGTTCGACCGGCTCCTATGAGGCCGGCAAATCCAAGAATCTCTCCCTGCTTTAAGTCGAAGGAGACATTCTGCACCATCTTGCCCGCATTGAGGTTTGTCACTTTAAGTACCACCGGGGCATTCTTCTTTACGGTACTCTCCTGCTTCGGCTGTTCGTAAATAACCCGGCCCACCATCATGTTGATGATTTCCTGCCGGTCTACTTCCTTGGTCACTCGTGAGCCGGCGTTGGCTCCGTCCCTGAGCACGGTCACCCGGTCTGTGATCTGGGCGATTTCCTCAAGGCGATGGGAGATATGGATCATTGCCACTCCCTTCGAAGCGAGGTCCCTCATGATATTGAACAGGTCATTGATCTCCTGATTTGAGAGTGCTGCGGTGGGCTCATCAAGTATGAGTATACGGAGATCGTGGGATACAGCCCGGGCGATTTCAACCATCTGCTGTTTCCCAATGGTCAGTTTACCCAGAGTTTCGGTGGGATCGATATTTACATTCAGTCGCTTAAACAGTGTTTCGGTTTCCCGGTATAAAGTCTTCTCATCAAGGAAGAGTCCCTTCTGCTTGGTAAATTCCCGGCCGATAAAGATATTCTGAGCCACCGTGAGGTGGTCCATCATATTCAGTTCCTGATGGATAATACCGATACCGAGTTCCATGGCATGTTTCGGGCCCCTGGGATTCAGCAGGCGGTCGTAGTAGTAGATCTCACCGGAATCTTTCGGGTGAATTCCGGTGAGTACATTCATCAGGGTAGATTTACCTGCACCGTTCTCGCCGACCAATGCATGGATTTCACCTTGGAGAAGATCAAAATGTACCCCCTTGAGGGCATGGACACCGGAAAAGCTTTTTTGAATGTTCTTCATGGACAGGATTTCTTTTTGTGCCATTCTCGGTCCTCTTTGATTGTTTCGGTTTTCACACATCAATAGTATGAGGTCGGATGTGAAAGAAATACATGGAGAAAAATCTTATGAAGTGTGAATAAACTATGATGTGTAGAAGGATATCTATAATCCGTTCAGCTTTTCGAAGGGGAAGAGCAGTTCCTGGTACTTCGGTTCGAACATATTCTCCCGGGTGATGAGCTTAGAGCCGGTGTTAACCACCGGTTTTACCGGTTTACCCTGCAGATGCCGGGCTGCCTGAGTAACAGAAATATAGCCCATGTTATAAGGGCGCTGCACAACTGTAGCTTCCAGTACGCCAGATTCCAGATAGGCCATTTCCTGGGCCGCATGATCAAAGCCGACGATAGGAATCACCCCTCCCAGACCAAGGTCTGACACTGCATCGGCTACTCCGAGGGTTGAGACCTCATTGAGGCCGATGATGCCGTCAATGTGATACATGGAAAGCACCTCCCGGGTCAAATCATAGGCCACTTGATGATCTATATCACAGTACCACGTGCCGATGATTTCATGCTTTTCAAGTGCCCTGCGAACCCCCGATTCACGCTCAATGGCCGTAGTTATTCCTCTGCTGTGGCTCATGATCATGATTCTGCCGGGCCGGTCGGGAATCCTTTGTTCCAGTACTTGTCCCATATATGTTCCTGCTCTGATACCTGCCTCAATATTGTCGGTGGCAACAAAACTGATTGGAAGGGAGGATGCTGTTCCCGAGTCGATAATGATCACTGCTATGCCTTTCTCATGAGCTCGGGCAATGGGATCTACGAGCAGATCCACATCCCCTGCCGCAAGAATGATGAGATCCGGCTCTTGTTCAATACCCTCCAGCATGAGTTCAACCTGCAGGTCAACCATTTGCTCATGGGGCGGACCAATGAATGAGAGCTGCAGGGTATGCTCCCGGGCAGCCTCTTCCATACCGGTTTTTACTACATCCCAGAAATCCATAGGTTGTACCGTTGCCTTCAGGACAACCATGACATGGTGTTCCTGGCGGTGGTCCGGATTTCGGTAGAGTCCGACATTCAGCAGCAGAATGTATAGAAGGCCTGCGGTGATGATGCTTATAAAAAACCAGCTGCTTCGTTTCATGGTGAGAGCTCCTGCAAAGGTGCATCGAATGGAAAGAGCAGTTCCTGGTACTCCTGTTCGAACATATTCTCCCGGGTGATCACCACTGATCCGGTATTCACAAAGGAGTCTACTTCCTGGCCGCTGAGCACCGCCTCAGCAAGCTTAACCGCCTGGTAACCCATCGTGAAGGGGCGCTGGACTACGGTTCCCTCAAGGATGCCTGACTGGAGGTGTGCAAGTACTCTTGGGGCGTTGTCGAAACCAACCATGGATATTGTCTCTCCCATGCCCAGGTGCGCCAGGGCATCTCCGGCTCCAAGGGTAGTTACTTCATTGAGTGATATGATTGCCCTGATCTCCCCCCGGATAAGGGCTTCTGTGGCAAGATCGAAGGCTGCCTGGTACTGTCCGTCTGCGTAGGCAACCGACAGTGACGTGTAGTGCTCGAGGGCCATGCGAACTCCCTTTTCCCGTTCGATGGCCGAGGAACTCTCCCGGCTCTGGCTGAGTATAAGCAAAGGGGTATCCTGTTCCGGCACCAGCTGTTTCATCAGCTCCCCTGCCTTCATGCCCGCTTCAACGTTGTCGGTGGCCACAAAGGATGCCGGTATACGTGAATTCACTGCGGAATCAACGGTAATTATCGGTATGTTTTGGGCATGAGCCCAAGCTACAGGGTCCCTGAGCCGGTCAAAATCGGTGGCAGCGAGTATTATGATGTCCGGCTCCAGCTGGATCTGTTCAAGCACCAGCCGAATCTGCAGATCCACCATATGCTCCCTGGGAGGACCGGTGATGCTGAGCTGCAGGCCGCTCTCCCGGGCAGCTTCCTGCATGCCCTCCTGGACTACCCGCCAGAAATCAGCCGCGAGCTCCCCATGTTCCTTGAGGATCACCACCGCATGGCGGTTTCTCATCTGGTCGGGGGTTCCATTGGTGTCAAGGTTGAGCAGCAGCAGATAGAGCAGCGCGGCAATAATGACGCTGATATACAGCCAGTTCATCCGTCTCATAGGTCCTCCTCCATTGGAGGTGTAGCAGGCATGATCACCGATATGACCGTACGTTCTCCAGGGGTGCAGCTGCAGGTAAGGCCGTAGGGCTCACCGAAGTAGAGGCGAAGCCGCTCGTGGACATTATGCAGGCCGACTCCTGAGGATGAACGCAGCTGTTTCCTGGCGGAACTGTCTGAAATCAATCGCTCCAGCAGCAGGGGGTCCATGCCTACACCGTTGTCGATCACCTGCAGGATTATCCGGTCATCCTGGATGAACCCTGAAATTTTGATCAAACCCTTATACTCAACGGTCTTTAATCCGTGATAGATAGCATTTTCCACCAGGGGCTGGAGGATGATCTTAAGGCAGGGATAGGCATGGAGGGATTCGTCAACTTCAATGGAATAGGAGAAATGATCCCGGTAGCGCATTTTCTGGATGGTGAGGTAGCTTTCCACATGAAGCAGCTCTTCTCGGACGGTGATGATCTCCCGGCCCTTGCTGATGCTGATACGGAACAGCCGCGCCAATGCTGAGGTCATGAGCACCACCTCCCGGTTACGATCCATTTCGCTCATCCAGATAATTGAATCCAGGGTATTGTAGAGAAAGTGCGGGTTGATCTGCGCCTGCAGCGCCTTCAGTTCGCTCTTGCGTTTCAGTTCCTGCTCATGGTGGATCTGGTCAATCAGGCCCCGGATTTTCCTGACCATGATATTGAATTCATCGGCCAGCTGCTGGATCTCAACAGTGGAGTCAATCTCTGCAGTGATATTAAAATTGTGCCGGTCTACAGATTTCATGACCGCACAGAGCTCCTTTATCGGATGGGTAATTGAGCGGGAAAGCAGGTTTGCCACCAGCCCCACCACAATGAAGGCTATCAGACCAATGGTTGCGTAGGCTGCCTGGATATAGCGCCATTGGCCCATGCTCCCGTAGAGCTCGGTAACACAGACAATCCTCCAGTCCGCAGACTGAGCCTGCCGGGTGATATAGCTCTTACCCGAGACCTCCAGGGGATCGGAACGGTCGGTCATCTCCATAAGCGATTCAGTAGGTTCGGTGGTGATTCCGCTGTAGACCAGCTGCTGCTGGGGATGAAATACATAATCGCCATGGCTGTCCAGGATGAAGATATACTCCGGCGGATCCTGCATGACCGGCTGGCTCAGTTCCCTGATTCGGTTAAAATTGAGGTCAACCAGAAGTACACCAAGGGGTTCGTCGGTAATCTGGTCATGGAAGGTCATACTCATGGAGACCACCCAGGGATAGATACCGAAAAAAAGATTCTGTACATGGGCAGAGGAAATGATTGTCCTGCCCGGGTTATGCACCGCATTCTGATACCACTGCTGCTGTTCCACATGGGAAAAGGGACTGACCTGCTGATCCGATGAACTGGTGATCCGCGTTCCGTCGAACCCGAACAATGCTATGGTGGTGATGTCCTCCCGGGCACGCAGGAACGAGGCAAGGTATTGGGACACCGCGTCTCCATCGACAGAGTCGTTCTGCCCGGAACGGGTAAAGTACTGCTGGATTTCATCGGAGTCGATGACCGTATGGGCAATCTGCTCCATGGTTGTCATATAGGTATCAATCTGGTAGGCAAGGCGCTCCATGGTATATCCCTTCTGGGTATTGGTTACATCAATGAGGGAGCGCTGGGTGTAGTTATATGATATCAGCTGGGTTGAGAGAATAGTCATGAGAATGAGGAGCGTAAAGATGTAATATGTGCGCGATTCCAGAGTGGAGAAGAAGGAAAAAAACCTGCGGATCACCCTTTGCCCCCTTCCTCGGATGAGCCAATCATCGATCGGTACTCCCTGATGGTCATGCCGGTCACTTTCTTAAAAACTTGAGAGAAATAGTGGGAATCTTCGTATCCCACCGCTTCTGAAACCTCATAGGCACAGAGATTGGTAGTCTTCAGCAGCATGGAGGCCTGACGCACCCGGACACCTGTAAGGTATTCCACAAAGGTCTTACCGGTATGACGTTTGAACAGGGCACTGAAATGGCTTGGTGAAATATGCAGCTCCCGGGACACATCCTGGACATTCACTTGAGGCAGGGAATAATGCTCCTCAATATAGGCTACCGCCTGGCGAATTTTCTGCTCTGTTACATCCAAGCTGCTGGTTGAAACCTGCCGGTGAATCTGCTCAATACATTGAAAAAACCACTGTTCGACCTCCTCACGGCTGCGCAGGGAGAATACTTCCACCAACCCCTCCTGGGAGGATGGAATCACCCGGGAGGGATCTATCCCCGCTTCCTCCGCAAAGGTTAGCAGCGTCCCGAAGAGCAGGTGAGTCTGTAGCTGGGCCTGTCTGAGATTTACATGTTCGGAGAAGGTTTCCTGGAAGAATCGACTGACAATCTGCTGGCTGGCATCAGCCGGTTGAGTCTTCAGGGAATCCAGCAGTTCCTCTTCAACATCCCTGCGAATCTCCTTGAGGCTGCTCTGGTCATGGGATATATCATCATAGGAGATGATCCGGTTTTTACCCAGCACGAACTGGTGCTTCAGGGCTGCAAGGGCATCCCGGTAGGAGCGGTGCACTTCGGAGAAGTCACTGCAGACCCTTCCTATACCGAAGGAGACCGATGCATGGTAATGCTGATTCAGCTGCTGCCTGATCTGGCTGCAGATCAGGCGGCTTCGGTCGATCAGCCTCTGGGCGCTCTCCTGCTGGAGTATGTATACCGGTCGGTCATCCTTGTCCTGGAACAGGATATCCTGCTTCTGGAGATGCTTCCTGCACAGCTCATGGAGGGATATCATAAAGTATTGCTGGGGATCATCCTGGTCACCCTCCGGATAAGGATCCAGAACAATGCAGATACAGGGACCCTTCATCCGGGGCAGGTCGTATACAGTCAGCTGCTGTGACAACTGGTCGGGAGAACTGTTCCCCTTGACCAGGGAATTAAGGAAACGCTCCCGCAGCAGCGGACGACTCTCAGTAGCCAGCCGCTGGAGCTCCTCCTGTTCCAGCTTGCGGTACTGCTCCCCCTCGAGGACCTGGTGCACTCCGTCAAGCACCCTGCCCATCTCATGGGCAGTGATAGGCTTGAGCAGCAGTTCTTTCACATGGTACTTGATCGCCTCCCGGGCGTACTCGAACTCATCATAGCCGGTAAGCAGCAGCACATAGATATGCGGATGGTGCTCCTGGAGATATTTTGCCAGTTCCAGCCCGTCCATATTCGGCATGGAGATATCTGAGAAGACCAGCTGGATGTCATCGTCCTTCTCGAGGTAGGAGACTACCTGTGAACCATTGGCAAGAGTACCCATCAGCTGGAATCCGTGGGATTCCCAGTCAACCCGGCGCTCAACCCCTTCCCGTACTATAATTTCGTCATCTACAAAGAGTGCTTTAAACATATCGTCCCTATGGTATACCCATTATCTTCACCGGGCAAGTTTAAAGGGATCCAAGCAGCAGCTCCATCCGGTCCAGCAGGTCCGAGAATGTCTGGAGAGCAGCCCTTACCGGTTCGGGAGATGACATATCAACTCCGGCTCGCTTGAGGGAATCGATAGGGTAGGTGGAACCGCCGGAAGAGAGAAACTGCAGGTACTGGTCCCGCTCATCCCGATCTCCCTGAAGGACCTGGCGGCTCAAGGCAAGGGCCGCAGAGAGGCCGGTGGCATATTTATATACATAGAAGGCACGGTAGAAATGGGGAATCCGAAGTCCCTCAAGATCGCTGACCGGTTCAAGCGCCACACTCTCACCAAGATAGTCCGTCATGAGGTCCCGATAGGAACTGCGAAGCAGGTCCGTAGTCAGGGGGGTTCCCCCCTCATAGGCAGCATGAATAACCTGCTCAAACTCTGCAAACATGGTCTGACGGAATATGGTTGCGGTGATGTCATCAAGCTGCTTGCCGATAATATAGGCTTCCATGGCGGGATCATCGTTCTGTTCGAGCAGACTGGCTCCGAGGAGCTGTTCATTGAAGGTGGATGCTACCTCCGCTTCAAAAATAGTGTAGCTGTAGTGCTGGAAGGGATTATTGCGTCCACTGTAGTAACTGTGCATGGAATGTCCGCCCTCATGGGCGAGGGTGAAGAGATCCCGCAGGACATCTTCCTTGTAGTTCATAAGAATATAGGGATATCCGGTATAGCTCCCTGCTGAGAAGGCTCCGGAACGTTTGCCCCGGTTCTCGTACTTGTCGACCCATCCACCGGTGAGTCCCTCCCTCAGAATTGAGGTATACTCGGTTCCCAAAGGAGAGACCGCCCGGCAGACCTCATCCACCGCCTGATCAAAGGGGTAGTGAGTTTTCACCTCCTGAACAAATGGAAGGTAGAGATCGCAGTGGCGGAGCTCAGGGAGGTTATTCCTCCTGCGCTTGAGTTCGTAACAGCGATGCAGCAGGGGAAGCCCTTCTCGCACCGTAGTAACCAGGCCGTCGTAGACCTCTTCGTTTACCTGGTCAGGAAAGAGTGCCATCGCCCGGGCGGAAGGGAAGTTCCTGACTCGGGCCTGGTAGACGTCCTGCTTGACGCTTCCGGTAAAGAGGGCTGCAAGAGTATGCTGATGCTGCTCAAATCGGCTGTAAAATGTATCGTAGGCTTGCTTTCGGACGGCTCCGTCCGGATGAGTTAAAAAGGAAGCCAGGGTTGATTGGCTCAAGGGAAGTTCCCCTTCGTCGGTTACAACGGTCCCGTAGTCGATATCGACATTGGTAAGAGCCTCAAAGGCATTGGAAGGGGTGTCCTGGGTTTCCCTCTGAAGTGCGAGGATCCGTTCCTCCTTCTGGGAGAGGGTATGGGGCCGATACCGCAGCAGTTTTCCCAGTTTGACTGCAAAGGGCTGGACCTCCGGTGACGTGATGAGCTGCTTCATCCGGTGTTCATCCACCGCCAGCAGTTCAGGCTCAAAAAAGCTGAACCCAGCAGCAGCCTCGGAACTTACCTGGGTTATGGTTCCCATCCGTGCCTGGTTCTCACTGCTGTTGGCATCCCCTGCATAGTTGAGAAATGCATAGTATTCCAGGCGTTCATGGAGGATGCCTATTTCATTGAAGAGTCTGAGACAGGATGCCAGGGTTTCAGGAGATGAATCAAGACTGCCTTCATAGGCTGAGATCTTCGGTATCATCTCCTTCATCTGTTCAAGTGCCTGGTCCCACGCTTCGGTGGAGGTAAAAAGGGAACTGAGGTCCCATTTGTCCTCTGGTGATAATTGATCCCGAGTTGGTATCTGTTTGTTCATAAGTCCTGGTTCTCCTTGGTAAGCAAGTCATTCATGCATGTCCGGATTCTCCGGGCAGCCCGTCCCCGGTGGGATATCTGGTGTTTCTGGACATCAGTGAGCTCCGCCATAGTGCAGTTCATCTGGGGAAGGTAGAACAGCGGATCGTAACCAAATCCCCCGGTCCCCTGCATCTTTTGAATAATCTCTCCTTCGACAGTCTCCTGGACGGAAATAAACCGGTATTCATCTATCAGCAGCACCAGGGAACAGACAAAAAATGCCTCCCGGCTGTCGATACCTTTCATCTGTTCCAGAAGGTAGGCGTTTCGTTCAGGGGTTTCAAGGTGTTCTCCCCCGTAACGGGCGGAAAAGATGCCCGGTTCCCCGTCAAGGGCTGGAATAACCAAGCCGGAATCATCAGCCAGAACCGGAGAACCCGTTAGCCTGTACAAAGTAAGAGCCTTGCCGAGGGCATTTTCGTGGAAGGTGAAACCGGTCTCTTCATGGAAAAAGTCAGTTCCTTCGTCCTGGGGGAAAAGAATATGCGCTGGAGCAAACATATCTGAAAACTCCCGCAGTTTATGACGGTTATTGGTTGCCAGTAGTATCTTCATGAAGGGCATCTTACAGGTTTTCCATGAAACGGTCTAGGAATTGAGTTCATTCTTTTTCAGGTAGTGGATGGCAGAGTCCACCGTCCCTTTTGGAATACCCAGCACCTCCGCCACCACCCTGTGGGGAATTTTCTTGGGGAACTTGAGAACCCGATCCCGGCTCCTGTCCAGAAGCTCCCTGAGACGCTTTTCACGGTGCTTCAGTTCACTGTATTCCGGCTCAGGGGGGTGCGCATACAGCTTGAGCTGCACTACCATCAAGTCACCGTAGTAGATATCACGTCTTTCGGTGAGTCTAAGATATCGCTGATACCTCCTCTGCTCCCGGGAGTGCAGGGTCCCTAGAACATCGGAAATATATTCAAGAGAGCATCCTACTTCTTCAGCTATTACTGGATAGAGTGATACCGGTATGGAAAATGCTTCAACTGCAACAAGAATGAGGATCCGTTTTTCCAGACTTTTCCGATGCCGCGTAATATACCGGCAGGGAGGTGTTTCGACTGCCAGTGATTCTCCGGGCTGTTCGGGGGAGGATTCATGATAGCTGCACAGCACAGCTGATTGCTCAAGCCTGCGTTTCTGCTTCCGGGCGATAAAGGTCTTGATGGAGAAACAGACACTGCGCTTAATATAGTAGTCGAAGGTTATACCCCGGTAGGTGAAATGTTCCACCATGGTGGGGAGTTTGGGGAAGAAGAATGCGCAGAAGCCGGATAACTCATCCTCGTTGGTATTGAGAGATGTCCGGGCAAACCAATACACCCGATGATACATCTCCTGGAAGAGCCTTTCCCGCCCGTTCCCGGTCTTCTGATAACGGATGACAAGATGGGTAAGCAGCGTAAGCCTTGGTTGAGTGACGTACATGATGCTTGTAACCTCCTCAATGGAAAGTTGTAAGCATGATACGTGCCAGGGAAAACTGCAGCTTTTCCGGGAGAACTATTTACTTAAATTAACCCTTCACCAGGTCTTCAAAGAG
>SKJE01000010.1 GCA_007116075.1 Spirochaetia bacterium | reverse complement strand
TGGGCTTTGGAGGAATCCACGGAAAGGTGTCATCCCGGCCTGCCAGGCACCTGCGTGCCTTTCTCGGCCAGATAGAAAATGCCACCTTCACCTCCCAGGGGGAGAGCGCCGGGGCCCAGGCGTGGTCATCCATCGATACCTACTGTGCTCCCTTCATCAGATACGACAAACTCAGCTTCAAGGAGGTGAAGCAGGCTGTACAGGAATTTGTTTTCAGTCTCAATGTCCCCACAAGGGTAGGGTTCCAGTGTCCCTTTACAAACCTCACCTTTGACCTTCGAATTCCCCAGCGGATGAAGGACCAGCCGGTCATCATCGGCGGTGAGCCTATTGATGCAGTCTACGGGGACTTCCAGGAGGAAATGGATCTCTTCAACCTGGCCTTCTGTGAGGTGATGATGGAAGGCGACGCGAGTGGAAGGGTGTTTACATTTCCCATACCGACAATCAATGTCACCTCCGACTTTCCCTGGGACAGTGCTGTGGTGGATGCGGTCATGGAGATGACCTGCAAGTACGGTATTCCCTATTTCTCCAACTACGTCAACAGTGATCTCTCCCCGGAGGACGCTCTCTCCATGTGCTGCCGGCTGCGGCTGGATACCACGGAGCTGAAAAAACGGGGGGGAGGACTTTTCGGCTCAAATCCCCTGACCGGGTCCATAGGGGTGGTGACGCTGAACCTGCCGAGACTTGCCTATGAATCCGCCGACACAGATGAGTTTCGTAGAAAACTGCTTGAACTCGCGGATCTTGCAGAGGACAGTCTTGAGCTGAAACGGAAGGTGATAGAGCATGAGACTGAACGGGGGATGTATCCCTTCAGTGCTCATTGGCTTTCGGGGATCAAGGAGCGGGAAGGGGCATACTGGGCAAACCACTTCAGCACTATTGGTGTAGTGGGGATGGAGGAGGCCTGTCTGAACCTGTTTGGAGAAGAGGGGAGCCTGACCTCCCAAAAGGGCCAGCAGTTCGCCCTGGATGTTCTTGATCTGCTCAGAAAGCAGATTGCGGGATACCAGCAGGAGACAGGGCACTTTTACAATCTTGAGGCGACCCCGGCGGAGGGTACCAGTTATCGGCTGGCCCAGCTGGACAGAAAGAGCTGTCCGGATATCATCACCGCAGGTAAGGATGTGCCCTATTACACCAACTCCACCCAGCTTCCGGTACAGTACACCGATGATCTCTTTGAGGTACTGGACCTGCAGGATGAACTCCAGAGTCAGTATACCGGCGGGACGGTGCTGCATCTCTACCTCGGTGAGCGCATCCGTGATATTCGCACAGCGAAGAAACTGCTGAAAACCATCACAGCCACATACAAACTTCCCTACGTATCACTTACACCGACCTTTTCCACCTGTACAGACCATGGATATCTGGATGGGGAGCAGTTTTCATGTCCTGTCTGCAGCAAGCCCACAGAGGTGTGGACCAGGGTTGTGGGGTGTCTTCGTCCGGTCCAGGACTTTCATCCCGGGAAGCAGGAGGAGTATCGTGAACGGACCGATTATGTGCTTAGTGAGGCCTAGGGAATGAGGATCGGAGGAATGCAGAAGACCTCGCTGATTGACTACCCGGGGTGTCTCGCAGCGGTGCTCTTTACCATCGGGTGCCGGTATGACTGCTTCTACTGCCATAACCGGTCATTGATACCAGCTGAGGGGTCACAAAAAACCCCTCAGCTGAGTGAAGAAAGGGTGCTTGAGTATCTTAGATACAGGAGCATGGTCCTCGAGGGTGTTGTGATCAGTGGCGGTGAGCCGACACAGCAGGGAGATCTTATTGAATTTCTTGGGAGGGTGAAACAGCTTGGGTACAGCGTCAAGCTTGATACCAACGGCAGTCACCCAGACATGCTCTCAGGGCTGATTGCATCAAAGCTGATAGATTATGCTGCTTTGGATGTGAAAGCTCCCTGGGAGCGGTATCAGGAGATATGCGGTAGTGCAGCCGATGCTGCGGCGGTCCAGGAGAGTCTCGGCGTCCTTGGTCGGTCGGATATCTCCTGGGAAGTGCGGACTACGATCTGCCCCACCCTGGAGGAAGAGGATATGAAGCAGATTGCACTGCAGATACAAAGGGTTCCACTCTGGAGATGGAATTTCTATAGAAGACCGGTGGACTACAAAGAGTCGGATGCCCTGAGGGTTGACGGTCCTGTTCTCTCTCTGCGCCGGCAGCAGGAATTGGCAGTGACCCTCCATGGAGTGACGGATGATTGACCTCACAGTTGAATTCACCTATCATTGAGCCAGCAACAATCGTGTGAGGAGTAAAAGGTACCAGGTATATGACATATCATGCTGCTGATACAGAGATGAAGCCGCTTCGCTGGTACCGTGATCTTTCCAGCTCCCCGGGCCGCATTGAAGCGGGGGCCTTCCTTATTGAGGGAGAGCGGGCGGTTGGTCAGTTCATCCGGAATAACCCTGAGGATGTGATTGAATTGTTATGTACTCCGGAGACCGCTGATCTGTTCCCGGACTACCCCAAACGGATAGTCTCCAAATCCAGACTGAATTCCATCTGTTCTACAAAGACTCCCCAGGGAGTTGCCGCTGTAGCAGTCCTTCCTGGCGAAACCTATGAACCCGCTCTTCCCGAGAATAATGAGAAAAGTATACTCCTTCTGGAGGATGTGCAGGATCCCGGGAATGTCGGGACGCTTATCAGGACGGCGGCGGCATTCGGGTTCAGCGGCATCATTATGTCCCGCCAGTGTGCCGATCCCTTTTCGGCAAAGTGCGTGCAGGCTGCCGCAGGCACGTTACTCACCCCCTGGATAAGAAGGACTGACAGGTATCTTGATCTCGCCGGTGAACTGACCGCAAAGGGATATTCCCTGGCTGCTGCCGATCTGTCGGGGGTTGAGGATTACCAGATACTGAAGCATAAGGACCGTCTTATCCTTGCTCTCGGGAATGAAGGCAGCGGTTTATCAGAGGATATCCTTGCCCTGGCAACCCATCGAGTAAAGATTGGTATAGCCGATGAGAAGGTCCAGTCACTCAATGTAGCCCTCAGCGGTGCCATCCTGATGCATCGCAGGTATGAAGGGTCAACGACTTAGGTTTATTACTATCAAAACAATGACGAAAGCTGTCCCTAATTCTTCAAGGGATATTCCTTATTATAAGCACTGCTGAAGAGAAAAAGCCCCTCAATGGAATCTTAACATTGTTCTTAGATCATCTGTCGTTCTTAATGATGGTGGATGTAGTTTAGAAAAGTGTTGTTCCACTTAAAAAGCGTATGTCTGCTTGTTTCCTTCCTCTGTTTTGCTTGCAGTATATCTTACTGAGCGGAATTTCCTATGAAGGATATAATAACGACTGGTTTCTCCCTTCTATAAATTAAGAGGGAGGCCATTTCGTACAGCGTTGACAGGCGGGTTATGGGTGACTTCACTTAAAGAACAGTGCAACTGTTCTTCCTTTGGTCCACGTATAAACACATCTACGCATAATCTTCTCAATGTTTCATCGAGTGAAGACTAAAAGTTTACGATTTTCAGCATATCATGGATATTTGAAAGAATATTATCAGTTCAAATTTGATAACAGTCGTCTTAAACGTGATATTGATATGCACGAAGGAATGGGTTAACACTTCATGATACACACAAATTCAACAATTATGATATAATAAAACTGGGTATCCACTTGACTCAGGTTAGCACTATATATAGAGGCTATCAACTATCGCTCCTTTCAACTAGATCACCATAGGTTGTTGGTTTGATACATACCG
>SKJE01000087.1 GCA_007116075.1 Spirochaetia bacterium | reverse complement strand
CAGTTGTCGGGACTGTCCGGGGGGATTCCATGAAGGGTGCCCGGTTTTTACTGATCGAATCAGCCGGTCCTGACGGAAAGGGAACCGGGGACTTCCTGGTAGCCCTTGATGCGGTTGGAGCGCGGAGCGGGGATGTGGTGATGTATTCCCAGGGCAGTTCCTGCCGATGGACCTTTGAGACCGAAGACCAGCCGGTGGATACGCTGATCACGGGAATCATTGACACCATTGACGATGCTGAAGGGCGCGTATACCAGGGATAGGCAAGGAGAACCAGTACTATGAGCGACCAGATGCGCCGGACCATTCAAGACTTGGTTGAGAGTATCATAATTGAATATACCCATCAGCAGCCTGAAGTAGAGCCTGAACCGGCAGGCGGATCAGGAATGTTCCCGGATATTGACCGGGCAGTCTCGGCGGGGGTAATCGCCCAGAAGCAGCTTATGGAGATGTCCCTGGAGGGACGAAAAAAAGTCGTTGAGGCTATGCGGAAGGCAGCTGAAGCGCATGCGGAGGCTTTTTCCCGTACTGCAGTAGAGGAAACCGGAATTGGATGTTTGGAGGATAAGATCACCAAGAACCTGCTTGCAGCGCGGATGACCCCCGGAGTTGAAGACCTGGAACCATCAGCCTATACAGGCGACCACGGTCTCTCCCTGGTGGAGCGGGCTCCCTACGGTGTGATTGGAGCAATCATCCCGGTAACCAACCCCACGGCAACGGTGATCAACAACAGCATCAGCATGATTGCTGCGGGTAACAGCGTGGTGTTCAACCCCCATCCTTCGGCCAGAGAGACCTCCGCATTGGCAGTATCGGTGCTCCATGATGCGGCGGTGTCCGCGGGGGGACCCAAACACCTGCTGACAGCAGCAGCACAGCCCACCATTGAGACTGCGAATATCCTGATGAACCATCGGGATATTTCAATCCTGGTGGTGACCGGCGGTCCCGGGGTAGTTAAGGCTGCCATGGGAAGCGGTAAGAAGGTGATCGCCGCAGGACCGGGAAATCCCCCCTGCGTGGTGGATGAAACAGCCCATCTCCCCAGGGCAGCCAGGGATATTATCAGCGGTGCAGGATTTGACAACAACCTGGTCTGTATTTGTGAGAAAGAGGTTCTGGTGGTTGAGTCTGTCGCTGAGGAGCTGCTGAAGCAGATGTCAGCGTGCGGAGGGTATCTTTTGGATGCGCAGCAGACGAAGCAGATCACAGAACTGGTGATTGAGAAGCCCGGATCCAGGGGCGTTGAAGGAGTCATCAACAAACAGTTTGTCGGAAAGAGCGCATCATATATTGCAAACCAGATCGGGCTGCAGGTGCCGAAATCGGTGAAGGTGCTGCTGTGCGATGTGGATGAGTCCCACCCGCTGGTGTGGACCGAGCAGCTCATGCCGGTACTTCCGGTGGTGAGGATGGCTGATGTGGACCGGTGCATCGACCTGGCAGTTGCCTGCGAGCACGGGTTTCGTCATACAGCAATGATGCACTCCCTGAATGTTGAGAAGCTTTCTCAGATGGCTAAGAGGATGAACTGTTCACTCTTTGTGAAAAATGGACCCTGCTATGCAGGGCTCGGCCAGGGCGGCGCCGGTTTTACTTCATTCACCATTGCTTCTCCCACGGGGGAAGGACTGACTAGGGCCAGGACATTCACCAGGGAGCGCAGGTGCACCCTGGTGGATTCCTTCAGAATAGTGTAGGAGAAGGGCGGAGTATATGGCAAAACTTGCAGAGGTAACTGCAGCAGTGGTAAGCACAAAGAAACTGGAATGCTTTGATCGGCGAAAGCTGCTGCTCCTGCAGCCCCTGGATGAGCACAAAAACCCCATTGGGAATGCCGTTGTGGCGGTGGATACCGTCCAGGCGGGAATCGGGGACCTGGTAATCTTTGAGGGGGGCAAGGAGGCTGCCCAGGCCTTGGAAAACTGGTTCAACCCCTGTGACGCTTCAGTTATCGGGATTGTCGATGATGTGTATGTGGAGGAACTGCCATGATGCTGGCTCGGGTGATCGGGAATGTGACCTCAACGATGAAAGATCGGCATTACCAGGGCCAGAAGCTGCTTCTGGTACGGCCGGTACGGCCGGATATGAGTCCGGCCGGCAGACCCCTGATTGCAGCCGACGCGGTTCGCGCCGGAATCGGAGATCTTGTCATTGTCTTTGATGAAGGCGGTTCAGCCAGGCAGATGCTTGACTATGAGGCTGGAGTCACCATCCGTACGGTTATCGGCGGAATCGTCGATGCGGTAGAGATAGGAAGCGAGGAGACATGAAGGACAGAGTAAAGCGGGTTGCTCTCGGCAGCGACCACAGCGCATTCGAGCAAAAGGAGTTTCTCAAGGCCTATCTTGAGACTTTGGGCTATACCGTCAGGGATGTCGGATGCGGTCCCGGTGAGCGGGTTGATTATCCCGATGTGGCGGTTGCCCTCTGCGCCCGGGTCGTCCGGGAAGACTGTGACCGGGGTATTATGCTGGACGGAGCTGGCATCGGGTCCTCCATGGCATGTAATAAAGTACGGGGCATCCGGGCTGCACTCTGCTATGACATGAGGACGGTAATTAACAGCAGGGAGCATAACAATGCCAATGTACTGACTTTGGGCGGCGGACTCCATGGGGCATCTGAACTGAGTGAGATGGTTCGCCTTTGGCTGGAGACCCCATTCCCCGGAGGACGGCATCTGGTGCGGATAAATAAGATTACGGCAATTGAACGAGGAGGATATAACTAACTATGGACCAGCAGAAATTAATTGAAGCTATCACCAATGAGGTAATGAAGAAGCTGCAGTCGGTTCCCCAGGTGCAGAGCGGCAGAGTCCAGGGAACAGCCTATAGCGGGCTTGCACCCTATACCAGTCCGGGGGATCTTGCATCATACATTGATCATACGATGCTGAAGCCCGATGCAGGTGCCGAGGCTTTCGACCAGCTCTGCAGGGAGGCGGTACAGTACAGTTTCAAGTCTGTCTGCGTCAACTCATCCTGGGTGGCATATGTATCAAGGAAACTCCAGGGAACCCCGGTCAAGGTATGTTCCGTCGTGGGCTTTCCCCTCGGGGCGATGACCAGCAGGAGCAAAGCTTTCGAGACCAGGGAGGCTATAGAGGCCGGAGCCAGCGAAATCGATATGGTGCTGGCCGTGGGGAAGCTGAAGGAGAAGGACTACCGGTACGTAGAAGATGATATCCGCTCTGTCAGGAGGGCAACCCGGCACAATACGGTGCTGAAGGTGATCATTGAGACCTCCATGCTGACCCAGGAGGAGAAGGTCATTGCCTGCCAGATTTCCAAGCGGGCAGGGGCTGACTTCGTGAAAACCAGCACCGGTTTCGGCGGAGGCGGGGCTAGTGCAGAGGATATCGCCCTGATGAAGCAGACTGTCGGTCCTGACATGGAAGTGAAGGCCAGCGGGGGTGTCAGGGACTATGACAAAGCCATGGCCATGATCGGAGCGGGTGCAACCCGTATCGGGGCGGTCTCAAGTGTCGCCATCGTGACAGGCAATAAGGGAACGGGCAGTTACTGACATCTATGGATACACGGAAGCATCTGATAGCAGCATCGATACTATCTGCGGACTTCTCCTGTCTTGCAGAAGAAATCCGCAGGGCTGAGCAGGCTGGAGCTGATTGGATTCACTGCGACATCACCGACGGACACTTTGTCGAGAACCTCACCATGGGAACCCTGGCAGTCAAGGCTGCAAGGAAAACCACCTCCCTTCCCCTGGATGTGCATCTGATGATTGAGCACCCCGAACGGTT
>SKJE01000103.1 GCA_007116075.1 Spirochaetia bacterium | reverse complement strand
TTCCTGCGCACCTGGGTGCCGCAGCGGTCACATTTTCCGTCATTGACCTCTTCATTGGCTAGGCCAGTCAGGCAGTCGGGACACCAGTTAATGGGGGTGTCGGACTCATAGGCAAGTCCGCGCTTAAAGAGCTGGAGGAATATCCATTGGGTCCAACGGTAATATTCCGGGGTATGGGTTGAAACCTCCCGATCCCAGTCATAGGAGAAACCAAGACTTTTTATCTGCTGGCGGAATTTTTCTATGTTTGCTTCTGTGGTAATCCGGGGATGGGTGCCGGTTGTGATGGCATAGTTTTCCGCTGGAAGCCCGAAGGAGTCAAACCCCATAGGGTGGAGTACGTTGTGTCCGCGCATCCGGAGGAATCTGCAGTAGATATCTGTTGCAGTATAACCTTCGGGATGGCCCACATGGAGTCCCGACCCTGAGGGGTAGGGGAACATGTCCAGGACATAGGTCCTCTTTTCCTTGGGAACTGACGGATCCTCTACAGTCCTGAAGGTGCGGTGCTCCTCCCAGTACTGCTGCCATTTTTTTTCGATCTCGTGAAAAGGATATTTGCTCATGTGTGAATGATACCTGTGGGGCACGTTTAGGTCAATGAGGTTCGTCCTTGGAAGGAAGGAATCACTGTTCATACCCTATGTGTTATGGAGCACCGAAGGAGAAAAAGATTTAAACTTACCCCAAAATTGCCAAAGGTCCTAGTATCCGGGCAATAATTGGTGTGTCTTGGGACTGTCTAAGTGTTTGTGAGAGCAGGATGAATTTTTGGGGTTTTGACTCGAAAAGACTTTTTTTGAGTATTCTTGTTTTGAATTTCTCATTTTGAATACATTTTTAAATTGACCAAGGGATAATTATAGGATATTGTCATATCATGTATAGAGTCATCAATGAGGATCTTAATGAGCAGGTATACCGTAGACTGCGAGAAATGATTGTGAAGAGGGAACTGCAACCCAATCAAAAGCTGATCCAAGAAGAACTAGCCTCTCGGCTTGGGGTATCAAGGACACCGCTGCTTTCTGCATTTGCAAAGCTTGAACGGGAAATGTTGGTCAAATCGATACCTCGCAGGGGTTATTTTGTTCGCTCCATTACGTTAAAGGAGCTGCTCGACATTTATGAAATTCGTCTTCGTTTAGAAACGCTTGGAGCTTCTGAAGCGGCAAGAAAATGTGATCATTCTGTTCTAGAAGCTTTATCGGTGAAGACGGATGACATGATTTCACTGGATGCAGAGAAGCTTAAGGTTGCGTTTCCAGAATATGACTACGAGTTTCATACCCTGATCATGAAAATGAGTGACAATGATTTCCTGGTAAATATGGTTGGGTCATTTAATCTCGTAACTCTGGGGAATATTATGGGAATGTACCGTGATCCCCGGGGGAGTCTTTTTGAGCACAAATCAATCTTAGGAGCTATCAGGTCCCTGGATTGTGAACTTGCTGAATCAGCTATGTTCTCCCATATTTCTGTAGCAAAATCACGGATAGAGCAGTATGCAAAGGATTTTTCATATGAAGCTGAAGAAAGATAAAATTCGTGATCTGGTATATCAGGAAATAAAAAAGATGCTGCTCAATCAGGATCTTCTGCCGGGCCAGAAAGTGAATAAAAAGGAACTTGCTGAAATCCTTCACGTAAGCCAGACCCCCGTTCAGGAATCGATCATTGCCTTGATAAAGGAGGGACTCTTCGAGAGCCGTCCGAGAGAGGGGATTTTTGTCAAGGAATTTACCAACCAGGATATGAGGGATTTTTTTGCTGTTCGGGCTGGAATTGAGGGTATAGCTCTGCGGCTTTGCATAGAACAGTACGGAGTGGACTCACTTGAAGATATCATAGAGCTATTTGACTCGTTCTCTTTGCCAATCGAATTAGAAGAAGATAAGCAGATATACCAGCAAGTAGACAGAAAGTTTCATGAGCAGATACTGCTTCGTTCAGGAAATTCTATGATCCGCGAATTTGTTCATGAATTTAATTTTGTCCTTCGCTGCTACCAGAAGGGACTTCTTCGCGAACCCTCTGAGACACTGCCTGAACACTTGGCAATAATTAAAGCAATTCGTGCTGGTAATGCCGATTTAGCTCAATCATTGATCATGGAACATCACATGAAGTCTTACGCAAAACTTCCTCTATAGGAAAGCATTCCCAAGTTTTTTAAGATAAATTTCCAAAACATGAACAATAAAAAAAAGTCTTGACAGATACAGTTTATCATGTGAATATATTTTGTATACAAAGTTGTGTAGTCAATAAGGAAGTAATATATGAGCAATCTGGAAAGAGATGTACATACTGATCGTGTAAAGCGTCTGGAAGAGCATGCTAAGGAAGTCCGGATTAGGATCCTTGATATGATATATAAAGCTCAATCAGGTCATCCTGGAAGTGCCCTATCTGCTGCTGACATCCTTACCGCCCTCTATTTTGACATTATGAATATTGATCCCTCAAATCCACATTGGAAAGAACGGGATCGGTTTGTATTGTCCAAGGGGCACGGTTGCCCTGTGCTTTATGCTTGCCTTGCACTGAGAAATTATTTTCCCCTGCATGAATTAGATACCCTAAGAAAGTTTGAAAGCATTCTCCAAGGTCATCCGGTTAAACAGAAAACTCCAGGAGTTGATATGACTACCGGATCTCTCGGGCATGGTCTCAGTATTGGGCTTGGAATGGCTTTGGATGGAAAGCTTGCTGGTAAGGACTACTTCACCTATGTACTTATTGGTGACGGGGAGCTGGATGAAGGTCAGAACTGGGAAGCCGCAGCGACTGCTTCCAAATACCAGTTGAATCATCTCGTTGCAATTATTGATATCAATAGGCTGCAGATGGATGGTTTTACCGATGAGGTGATGCCGAAGTATTCCATTGCTGACAAATTCAGGGCATTCAATTGGGAGGTTTTGGAGATGGATGGACATGATATGACAGATATCGTACTAACCCTTGAGAAAGTCCGATTGGCAAAACGGAACAAACCGGTCTGCATTGCTGCTGATACCGTAAAGGGTAAGGGAGTGAGTTATATGGAGAATGTTAGGGTTTGGCATGGAAAAGTCCCGAATGAACAGGAATTTCGATCTGCAATGCTGGAACTAAAAGGAGAAAACCGATGAAACTGCAGCAAGCTGTGAAACCTACCAGGCAGTCGTTTTCAGAAAGAATGGTGGAATACGGTTCAATCAATACAGATTTTGCTGTTTTCGAGGCTGATATAGGGTATTCAACCTATACCTACCTTTTTGGGAAAAAGTTTCCGAAACGTTATTTCAACATGGGTATTGCGGAATCGAACATGGTAAGCGCTGCGGCAGGGATGGCTGCGGAAGGAAGGACAGTTGTTGTCAGCTCATATGGAGTATTCCTTTCCATGCGGGCAGCCGAGGCGGTACGGACGTATGTCTGCTATCCAAACTTGAATGTCAAGTTTCTTTCTTCCCATGGCGGGGTAACTGCTGCAATCGATGGGGTGACCCATCAGGCAACAGAAGATATTGCTATCATGACAACATTTCCGAATATGAAGGTGCTTTGTCCTGCAGACAGCCCTTCAGCAATGAAGCTGCTGGATGTAGCCTTGGAAACACCAGGACCGGTGTTTGTCCGTCTTATGAGAGACCCACTGTTTGATGTCTACAGTGAGGAACATGAATTCTGTATTGGCGGCAGTCATATACTTGTAGAAGGTAATGATGTGACCATCATTGCCTACGGGGATATGGTGGTGCAAGCGCTGAATGCGGCACAAGAGCTTGGAAAACTCGGAATATCTGCTGAGGTAATCGACATGTACTCACAGAAACCGATTGATAAGGAGACCCTGCTGAAGTCTATAAAAAAGACCGGTGCAGTAATAGTGGTGGAAAACCACCAGAAAAAAAATGGCCTGGGTTATGCGGTACCTCACTTTCTAGCAAAAGTGGATGAGTGTGTCCCTTTTGCACATCTGGGATTGGACGATGTGTTTGCAGAAAGCGGTAATTACTATCAGGTTATAGATAAATATGGGATTTCTTCAAGATGTATTACTGAAGAAGTACAAAGGCTAATGAAACGAAAAGGATAAAGCGATGGGAAAATCAAAGCATCAGGTAAAAAGTGCGGTCATTACGGGGTTTCTTGGAAAAACGCAGGACAGGTTCAGAGCCTACAACTCTGAACGGTCTTTAGATGAAAAATTTTCTGTGCTGGCTGAAATTGATCAGATTGACGGAGTTGAGGTGGTCCATCCTTATGAAGTGCCGGAAGCGCCTGTGCTGATTGATCTGTTACGAAAACATGACCTTACGATAGCCGCAATTAATGTAAACGTGAAATCAGAACCTGAATTTATTGACGGGGGTTTAACATCAGAGGACCCTGCGATACGAAAAAAAGCGGTCTCCATGATAAAGGAAGCGAAGGATTATGCCGAAGCAGTAGGTGCTGATAAAGTTCAGTGCTGTCCGCTTGGTGATGGGTATGAGTTCAGCTTTCAGCGTGATTACACGAGAACCTGGTCATACCTGAAGGAAGGGTTTTCTGAAGCAGGTCTATATAAGCCGGAAATCCCGTTGTTTATTGAATACAAACCTAGTGAAGTCAGGGGAAAGAGTTTTCTTGATTCTGCAGCGAAAACTGTCTGTCTATTAGAGCAGATACAGAATCCGGCTCTTGGGGTGACTCTTGATTTTGGTCATTCCATCTATGGTCAGGAAAACCCGGCTGAAGCTTTGTGTCTTCTGGAGGACAGTGGTTTTCCGTATTATATCCATATTAATGATAATGACGGTGCATGGGACTGGGACTATATGGTGGCAACTAAACACTTCCTGGAATATGTCGAGTTTATCTATTACCTTCAGAAATTTGGATATAGTGACTATCTCACTTCAGATACTTCACCGACCAGGCTTGACGTGCAGGCGACGTTTGCTGCAAACGCAAGGTGGACGAATACTATCTGGAATATGTTGTTGGACCTCGACAGAGAGAAAATTTCGGACCTCTTGAAACAACAGGACTATATGCAGACATGGGAATTTTTGGAGAAGAATGTGTTTTTTGGGCGGAACCATCATGGGAATTAGTAAGTCATATATGGTGAAACAGTAAGGTACTGACCGTGATGGATTGTAAATATTTCCAATAAAGGAAAAAGGAGTTATGTTATGAAAAGAATTGGATTAGTTGTTCTGGTTTTAGTTTTCGCATGCGCAAGCATTGCCGCGGCTGGCCAAAGGGAAGAGGTTGAGGACGTACGGGAAATTGTATTTGCCTCACAGAGTTTTTCTTATTGTATGGCGGGTGCAAATGCATTCAAAGATTACGTCGAGCGGGAAACTGACGGTGCTCTTACCGTAACTGTTATTGACTGGAAAGCCCTTGGAGATGACCGTGAGGTAACAGACCAGTTGAGACTTGGAGAGATTGAGGTGTTCAATGCTACTACTGGTTCATTGTCCGGGGTAATACCTGCGGTAGGTATGACAAATCTTCCGTTCCTATTTGAGAACCGGTATGTAGGTTGGGAACTCTTCAATGACGAAGAATACTTCTCCTATGTTCAGGATGCCTGGCTGAAACAATCAAATAATACCATCCGTTTGCTTGGTGCATCAGAAAATTCTATTAGAAACCTGTACACCACACGGGGTCCCATTAAGGTTCCCAGTGACCTGACGGAGTATTCCATCAAGATGCGTACACCGGCAATTCCAATGTACACTGAATTGTTTGCTGAACTTGGCTCAACGCAAATTGTCACCTTGGGAGCAGCTGAACGGTATTCCGCACTTCAGTCAGGGTTAATGGACGGTACTGAAGGTGGATTGGCCTCAGCATGGCAGGCAGGACTATTAGAGGTTTGTGATTATGTAACACTGACTGGGCATATGTTTGACCATCACTACTATATTTTCAACAATGATTTTTATGAATCTCTTTCCCCTGAATTCCAGAAGATAATCGATGAAGCTGGAAACCTTGCTGCTTGGGTGCAAAATATTGGAGTACGTGCAGCCGAAGCTGAGTCCCTTCAGATGATGAAAGATGCTGGTAAGGTAATTCATGAACCAACGCCTGAAGAGAACGCCCAATGGCGGGAAATCGGGGTGCGCGTTGGTACCAGGATCCTTTCAGAATCGGTTCCTGCTGAATACATGGAAGCTACCTTTGATGCTGTAGAGCGGGTGAGTGCCAGTATTGATATGGATGCAATTGATTCCCAGGCTGAACGGGTTTCACACTATTTAGATTAATACCATGTTAACCATATATCCGGGACCGGGATTCCGGTTCCGGATAGTATGGTATCATAAGAAAAAGAGGTTAGTATTGTGATCGTTGCCTTAATGCTGCTTACCCTGATGGTACTGATAGTGCTGACATTGCCGGTTTTCGGTGCCCTAGGCATATCTACGCTGTTTCACTATTTTGACACTGGACGGCTGAACGTTCTGATCGTGCTATTCCAGCAGACCTTTCGTGGGTTGACTGGGTTTTCATTTCTTGCAGTACCGATGTTTATGCTCGCTGGAAATCTTATGACTCGAGGTGGTATTACAGATCGGCTCATAAAATTGGCTAGCACTCTTGTTGGCCATCTAGTAGGCGGGCTTGCTCAGGTTAATGTGCTGGTCAGTTTCTTCTTTGCAGGAATATCTGGGTCCGCTCATGCTGATGTAGCTGCTATCGGGTCAGTGCTGATTCCAGCCATGGAAAAAGAAGGATATGATAAAAACTTCGCAGGCGCATTGACTGCAGCTTCAGCAGTTCTTTCACCTTTACTTCCGCCGAGTATAGTTTTGGTCATTTATGGTGCAACTTTCGGTGTTTCCATAAGCAGTCTTTTTGCAGCCGGATTATCTGTCGGGGTTATTTTGGCTCTTTCGCAGATGGTAACTACATATATCATCTGTAAGAAAATGGGTTATCCCTCTTATCCCCGGGCAACTCTGGGAGAGATTGGATTAGCCTTCAAACAGGCAATAATTCCTCTTGCTATGCCTGCCATAATACTTGGTGGGATATTAGGTGGAATTTTTACTCCAACAGAGGCCTCCGCTGTTGCCGCACTGTATGCCCTCATTGTTTCAATGTTTGTCTATAAGGCCGTAAAGCTGGTAGATCTCTTTGATATATTTCTATCTAGTGCCAGAACCACCGCTGCAATTGTCATTCTGGCGGGGTTAGCTAGAGCCTTCTCATATATCGTTGCAAGGAGAAATATTCCTGAAATTGTGATGTCCGGTATACTTAATGTTTCAAGCAGTCCATTTGTGCTGCTCGCCTTGATTATGCTTACTTTGATTATTGCCGGCATGTTTGTCGATAGGACTACCAATGTCCTGCTATTCACACCCATTATTGCCCCAATTCTCATAACGCATTTCGGGTTTAGTTCTGTTCATGCCGCAATCAGCATTATTATGGCCCTTGGTATTGGGCATCTTACTCCGCCAGTCGGCGGGACTCTCTTGACTACAACGCTTATTGGCAAGCTGACTGTAGAAGGTATTACCAGTAAGGCTTGGCCATATATTTTGGGATTGATACTTATTACCGTATTGGTGGTGGCTGTACCGCAGATCACTGAATTCCTCCCAAGAACTCTTGGGATGAGACTGTAAGGGAGGCGGAATGATGACTGCACTGAGAAATAGACTAGAAGAGCTTGACCGCTTATTTTCTGTTATTGATAAGATAGTTCAAATATGTATTGTTGCAGTATTTTTTATATTGTTTATGCTGCTCAATACACAGGTTGCTATACGATATTTATTGCATATTCCTTTGATCTGGGTTGAGGAACTTGCTGGATTTCTTCTTGCTTTGCTGACTATGTGGGGTAGCAGTTCCTGTATCCGCACTAACAGTCACATTAGGGTATCATTTATAATGAAATATATTCCATCCTTGCGATGGCGGAGTGTTTTCTCTCTTGCTGTACATATGATCATGATGGTGTATCTCTATTATCTGGTTGTCTATGGATATCAGTTTGCCCTGATGGGTAAAGGTGAGATGACCCCAAGCAATACCTTTGATTATTTCATACCTAGGCTGTCTCTTGCTACCGGCGGTATTTTAATGATCATTCAAACTATTGGTGTCATGTTTCAGGAAGTTACTCAGTTGTTTTCTTCGAGTCATACCGGCAGCAGTGAAAACGCTTCATCTTGATATCTGGTATAATTCATTTGATGGGATTACAGCACCCTGGAGAAGGTGTATGAAGATTGCTTTTTTAGATGGCTGTACCTCTATTCCAGTGATTTACACTGGACAGGTTTTTTTTCATCAGGTTGCTTCTAGAGCATCTGTCTTCAGTATGCAAGTTAACGTATATGGTATTTTTCAGTCATGTGATGTAGGTGAGATAATGTGGGTTTCAATTGACCAACTGATTTGTATAGAGGTGTTAACTGAAACCTTGAAAGATGACATCATTGAAGATGCAGGTATTGATGTCTTGCGAAAAAACTCTTCATCAGCAGATAATTCCTTGGTAACTGCCAGAAAACGTAATATAACGCTGCATGTTATCTGAGCAACCTATGAGGCTGTGAATAGGCTTATGACAACTGCTGTAAAAAAACTTGCTGACTGTATATTAGGTGTCTATAAAAGAAAACTGTAAAGAATCAGCAGGAAAGCCTGTTAAGTATGGAATAAATAATTTGAAGTAACCTTTAAGAGCTTTTTCTCCGTGAATTGCGGTAAGGGATTGTTACTTTTCACAATGAGACAAATTATTTCTTTAGGGAATCAAATATGGATATGTTGACTGACATTGGAACTATTTTTTACCATATTATCAGCCCGCTGTTTGTCATAATTATCGCCGGAGCATGGTTGGAACGGAAGTTTGTATTTGAAATCCGGACTTTGTCGAAGATTTGCTTCTACCTACTCCTTCCTGCAATGCTTTTCACCGTGTTTATACAGTCCAGCATTAATTGGAACAATTTACTATTATTCAGTATAGTCCAGTTGTGTCAGCTTGGATCGGTTTCAGTCTTTTCATGGTGGGCTGCAGGTCTTCTGAGGATGCCGACTAAAAAGAAAGGGGCATTTATATTGGGCTCTGCATTCCCAAATTCCGGTAATTTCGGAATACCTCTCATTGCAATGATCTTTACCGTAAATACCATGGAGGTCCTTAGTTATCATTCTTTTACCGTCCTGATCCAAAATTTTCTGATATTCACCTTCGGTGTTGCTATTGTCGGGCATGGACGTCCGTCCATGAAAAACTCTTTGGGTAAAATGTTCAGACTCCCATTAGTATATGCAATGTTATTCGCAGTACTTATCAGGGCTCTATCCATCCCGATACAGGAAATTCCTGTCATTTGGGGTCCTTTAGGCATCGCTTCAGACGGTTTAATCAGTATTGCTATGTTGACTATAGGAATCCAATTGGCAAAATTACGGAAAGTTCAACTTTCTAGAGTGCTTATATCAGCAACGGTAATCAAGCTGATTATCAGTCCCCTTTTCGCACTTATTTTTGTTTTTGTGTTCAATTTGCAGGGGTTTCTAGCTCAGTTGGTCGTTATTACCGCTGCAACTCCAACTGCAGTGAATACTGCATTGATAGGCATTGAATACGATAATGAACCTGAGTTATCTTCATCGATAGTTGGACTGACTACGATCATTTCTGCGGTATCAGTTTCATTAATTGTTTATTTTGTTATGAGTTATATACATTGACAGATTCTCATTAAGGCATAGGAATGCAGCTAGATAAAATAAAATTATAACGAGATTTATGTGGGTTTGAAAGACTCGATTCTCGTCAAGGTTTCAATCTCCCGCAGGAGCTCTCGAAAAGTAAAAGCGCTTAATCAGTCCAACTTTGCGCCTCTGCTTATGAATCGCACTGATGAGTATGGCAAATATTGGAAAAAATGATGATAATCGGTATCATCCTACAGCAAAAATGAGTTCTCGGCATGAACTGGAACATACTGATGAAAATAATCAGCAGTGACAAAACCAAAGACCAAATTATGCAACAGTATTAACTTACAATTCAAATTGTCGAAGTTGGGTCAATTCCTGTATCTGAGCGGCAGTTATAGTTGAAGGGATTTTTTAACGGGGAAGTACCGGCCTAGTGTGCATGATACCTGATCAGGTCTATCCGGTTGCCGGTCATGCTCTGGATGGTGAATACTCCTGCATCGGTGGTGATCGACTGGCCGGTGACAGGAATCTGCCCAGTCACCTCGTTGATGTATCCCCCGATAGTACTCACATGTCGGGAGTGCTCAATTTTGCAGTGGAAGTTGTCCTGAAACTGCTGAATCGGTGTATCAGCCTGGAGCACGTAGACTCCCTTGGCAATCCTTGTAATCCGCTCTCCGTCACTGACTTCATGCTCATCGTAGAGTTCCCCGAAGAGCACCTCCATAACATCCTCCAAGGTCACTACCCCGGCCAGCCCTCCGTACTCGTCCAGGACCACGGCCATATGGAGCTTCTGGGACTTGAACAGAAAGAACATCTCATGGACCTTCTTGTTTTCCGATACAAACAGCGGTGGCTGGATCAGTTCCTTGATCCGCTGCTGCTGCCTGTTGTCAGTGAGCGCCTTGATGAGGTCCCGGATGAGCAGCACCCCGGAGATATGTTCCGGATGCTTGGAATAGACCGGAATCCTCGAGTGGCCGTACTCAACCAGGCTGGGAAGCACCGACTTGACCGTAGCCTGTTCATCCAGGCTTTTTACCTCTGTCCGGTGGGTCATGATGCTTCTCACTTCGATATTGTCGAACCTGAAGATCCTCTTTACCATATCTGATTCGTAATCCTCTACCACTCCCTGACGTTCGGCCATATGCACTACATGGAGAATGCCCTGCAGGGAGATCGGCCTCCGTTCTCCCCGGGAGACAAGCCGGGTGATGGACTTGCTGATCCCGTTTATCAGCCAGATGATTGGCCTGAGCAGATATGAGAGCCAGAGGATCGGATAGGCCGCAGCGATACATATCAGCTCATTGTGGATAATGGCAATCTGTTTTGGTGTGATTTCTGCGAATATAAGGACCACCAGGGTAAGCACACCGGTAGCATATCCTACGGCATAACTGCCGAAAAGCTGGATTACAAGGGTGGTGGTGAGCGCCGATGCGGCAATATTCACCAAGTTATTGCCGATCAGTATGGTGGTCAGTAGAAGATCAGGTTTCTTTGAGAGCTGGGCGGCAAGTCGGCCTCCTCTCTTGGATGAGCTTTCGAGCTCCTTGGTCTGGATAAACGAAAGGGAGGTAAAAGCGGTCTCAGTACCGGAAAAGAGGGCTGAGAGGATGAGCAGGCCGATAATCGAAATCACATACGGCATCATGGGGCGGAACCTCTGGGTTCGTCTGGAAATGCGGGGAGAACTGTTGCTGGTATGCCGGGTAAAATATCCATGGCTTATGCTACTATACTATGGAGTTTTTTCGGGTGCAAGGGAATATGGAATATACCGGTACATTTCACCATCAAGGGGGGCTAAATTTTTTTCCGGTTATAGGCTATAATGGTGTCATGAAGGTATTATTATATTCTTTCGAACCATCCACACCCGGACACACAAACAGCGGACTTACCACTGCGGAGTGGATTATGGAGGGACTCAATAGTGAGTATCCTGAAGTGGTTGAGAGCAAACTGGTGGTTCTTCCTCCGTACTTCTCATCCCAGGAGAAAATGAGGCGGAAACTGGATAATTTCAAACCCGATGTGGTTATCGGACTGCATGTTGCCCCAGGAAAGCCCTGGGTTCTGGTTGAGCAGTGTGCCTTAAATATCATCCACACCCACCGATGTCCCAACTGGGCTGACCGGCAGTGCTATATGACTCCGATCTACCAGAATGGAGCAAGCGCTCTCTTTACCAGTCTTGATACGGTAACCATGGTGAATACTCTTCGGGAAAACGGTGTTCCTGCGGAGCACTCCTTCCACTGCGGTACGGGTATCGCAAATTATGCGTACTATATCACTCTGGAGGAAATGAAACTTATCCATACAGTTTTTCTCCATGTACCCCAGGCTCCGGAGGAGGCTATAGTCCAAGACCGGCCGCTACCGGTATTTCCCCCGTGGCAGACCGCCCAGGGGATTGTCAGGTGGCTCTGCGGGATGTGCTCTCCAGAGCAGGATAGAGAAGGAGATCAGTCATGACCGCTTGGGCAATACTGACTGCAGTTGGTACCGACCGGCTCGGCATTGTGGATGACCTGTCCAGTATTCTGGAATCCTGGCAGTGCAACATAGAGGAAAGCAAGATGGCTGTACTGGGGGATCAGTTTGCGGTGATCCTGCTGTTTGCCGGTCCCCAACAGCAGGTGCAGGAACTGATTGACGGAGGTGAGCGCTGGGAAGCGGTGAAGGACCTCCATATCGAACTGCGCACGACAACCCCGGGTCACGGCCGGAAACAAGGCCTGGTCTACATGGTTGAGACAGTTTCCCTGGATGCTCCCGGAATTGTTCATGCAGTTACCAGAGTACTGCGGGACTTCGGGATAAATATTGAGGAACTTGATACTGAGACCGGTGCCGCTCCCTTTACCGGATCGCCGATGTTTGTGATGCGGTTGCGGGTGATCCTTCCTGAGGCTGTCGCCCCTGCTGCAGTCAGGGAAAGCCTTTCCCGAATAGCGCAGCATCGTGATCTGGACATTAAACTAGAGCCTGTTTTACCCCTTCATACCGGCTGAGCGGTAGCGCTCCAGGGCGGTCAACCGCTCAACCTTATGGTTCACCATAGGAGACGGGTACCCCGGGATGTGGTCCTGCTCGTGACGGTGGATGTCTGCAGGATCTGCTGAACGCAGCTCCGGAATCCAGCGCTTTATATACCGGGCATCGGGATCATACCGGCGCTGCTGGCTCCAGGGATTGAATATCCTGAAAAACGGCTGGGCATCGCAGCCGGTGGATGCAGCCCACTGCCAGTTGCCGTTATTAACGCACCGGTCGAAGTCTGTGAGCCGGGAGGCAAACCAGGACTCTCCCTCCTGCCAGTTGATGTGCAGGTCCTTCGTGAGAAATGATGCGGTGATCATGCGTACCCGGTTATGCATAAATCCCGTCGCATCAAGTTCCCTCATACCCGCATCAACTAGCGGAAAGCCCGTGACGCCGCTTTTCCACCGCTCTAATGCTCCTGGGTTCTCATCCCAGAGGATGTGGTCATACTTCCTGTGATAACTCCCCTGAAATACGTGGGGGACGTGATGTGCAATAGCATACCAGAAGTCCCTCCAATACACTTCATTGATATAAACTGCACCGGGGGAGAAAAGCTCCCGGGCACGGAAGTAAAGTTCCCTTACAGAGATTGTTCCCCAGGCAAGATGCGGCGACATCCGGGAGGTGGGCATGTCCGGGATGTCCCGGATGTCCTCATAGGAATCCAGAGAGCCAAGCTTATCCAGAATGCTCAAGCCCTCGCTCCTGCCGCCCCGGAGGGACCCTTTCACAGGCGGCGGGTCAGGCAGAGGAACTGTCTGCGGGATCGACCGGGTATACCATCTGCAGGATGCAGTGCCCTCAGGAGGGTCAGGATCCTCCTG
>SKJE01000149.1 GCA_007116075.1 Spirochaetia bacterium | reverse complement strand
TTCTTCATAGAATTTCCTTTTTGCTGCATGCATATTCAAATTTTTTTTCGCCGCCTTTCCGTTGAGGATCACCAGAATAAAACCTGCCGGTCTCATTGAAAGGGTACTTTCTTATATAATATATCATATATTAATAGCTTTGAGCTGTCAAATTAATGGATGAGCAATCACTTCCTAATATGGGGTTAGGTGAACAAAATGTATCCTACCCCATGCATACCGGGATCACTGGGCAGCCCAGCAGTATCTTCCCGGCGATATGCGCAACCGGGTATTCTACCAGCCCTCCCGTCAAGGCTATGAGCAGACCATCCATGATGAGGTTGCCCGAAAGCATTATTCCGAGATCAGAGGAGCTTAAAACCATACTACTGGAAGCTGAAAGGGAGATCTATGAGAATATCCACGAACCTGATATCCCCCTGTTTGAGAAACAGCTTAAGGATGTGCACATTCAGGAATATCGATATCAGGAAGAGCGGCTGCTCAGCAGAAACGACCTATCCCGGTGGTTGACCGCTACATACAAGTTCACCGGCATCCAGGCGGATATAATCATTGCGTTGTTTCAGGACCTTGCTGTCCCCTGGACCACCCGGAGGGAAAATCCGGGAGCTTTTTTGGGATAATCTTTTTTGTTTTTTTCATTAATCGTCAGGAGAGCAGCAGCTCATCATTGTCGATATCCTGGTGCCGAATTTTCCTGAACCGCTCAATGAGTCCGTTTACCGTAAGCTTCTTTTTCTCTTCACCGCTTACATTCAGGATAATCTCTCCCTTATCCATCATGATCAGACGATTACCGTACTGCAGGGCCTGATGCATATTATGTGTAATCATCACGGTGGTGAGATTGTATTCATTCACAAAGCGGGTGGTTAGATTAAGAACCATTTCCGCATTATGGGGGTCAAGAGCTGCCGTATGCTCATCAAGAAGAATCAGCTCCGGCTCTGACAGTGCCATCATCAGCAGGGTGAGGGCCTGGCGCTGTCCCCCGGAGAGCAGGCCGACATTGTCCTTCAGCCGGTCCTCCAGCCCCATGTTAAGATCTGAAAGGCGCTCCCGGAAATAAGCTCTCCGTTTTGCATTCAGGTTCTTCTTCAGGCTTTTCATGCCCTTGTAGGTGCATATCATCATGTTATGCTCCAATGACATATTGCCTGCGGTCCCCAGCAGGGGATCCTGGAATATCCTGCCGATGTAGCATGACCGCTTATATTCAGGCTCCCGGGTCACATCCTTGTTGTGAGCAAAGATACTTCCCCTGGTGGGCTGGTAGCTGCCCCCAATCAGGTTAAAGAGGGTGGTCTTTCCGGAGCCGTTACTGCCGATAACAGTAATGAAATCTCCCGAATCAATATTAAGACTGAGATTCCTGACAGCAACATTTTCATTCGGGGTTCCGGGGTTGAATACTTTTGTTACCTTCTGAAGTTCAATCATATGTTTTTCTTCTCACTTGCCGCTTCTTCACGTTCAAAATGACTGCGTTCCTTCCTCAACTGAGTAATGATCAGGGATACAATAATGAGCAGTCCCGTAATCAGCTTGAGGTCGCTGGGGGTCAGGTTGATGTAGTATCCGTAGTATCGGCCAAGGTACATCAGAGCTCGATAGAGGATCGAACCGAGCAGCACTCTGGTAGTAAGCACCCATATCCTGTTGGAGCGCATTAAAAACTCTCCGATCATCACTGATGCAAGACCGGCGATGATAATTCCCTGGCCGAGATTCACATCCGCAAATCCCTGATACTGGGCTATCATGGCTCCGGATACGGCGACAAGCCCGTTGGAAAGCGAAACGCCGATTATCTTGATTATCTCTACGTTGACTCCCTGGTTGGTCACCATCTGCTCATTGTTTCCCAGGGCCCCAAGGGTCATCCCCAGGTCCGTCAGGAAGAACAGATCAATAAGCAGCTTGATGGCAATGGTTACTACCACGAAGAAGAGCAGAACCGCCATGGATGGGCTCATAATCCCCTCTGCAATACCGCGAACCCATGTGAGCATATGGGACTGCCGAATCAACGGCAGGTTAGCACGGTTGCCTAGCACCCTGATGTTGATTGACCAGAGCATCGTCATGGTAAGTATTCCCGCAAGCAGGTTGGGAACCTTCAGCTTATTATGTATCAGCGCTGTCACGGTTCCCGCTGCCCAGCCGGAGAGGAATGCGATCCCCAGGGCAATCAGCGGGTTCCAGCCTGCGGTAATAGCGGAGGCCATGACCGCTGCGCCAAGGGGAAACGATCCGTCAACAGTGAGATCTGGAAAATCGAGGATCCTGAAGGTGATAAACACCCCCAGGACCATGATGCCGTATGCTAATCCCTCAACAAAAATTCCTTCAATCATATAATGTTACTGTACTGCCCCGTCCTGAATTACCATGGTGGCATTCTGGAGCAGACTGTCGGGAATGGTGATACCAAGGTTTGCTGCCACGTCAAGGTTGAGAAGCAGGTCTACGTCGGCGGGATCGGTCATATACTGGGTTGGAATACTACCGATATCCCGGCCTCTCTCGATATCTGCAATCAGACGGGCGGTGGCTCGTCCCATGTTATAGTAGCTGAATCCGTGGGCAGCCAGTACACCGATGCCATCGGCAGAACTGGGATCTGCACTCATAACGGGAACTCCCGCCTGGGTAGCCGCGTCAACCAGTGCAGCAAGGGCAGAGACCACCGTGTTGTCAGTGCTTACATAAATTGCATCGACCCGACCTGCTATCGCCTGGGTTGCCGATCGAACTTCAGCTGAATTCGTTACCGTTGCTTCCACAAAATCTATACCTAAATCTTCTGCAGTCTTCTTTGCAATTTCAGCAAGTACTACGGCATTTGCCTCACCGCTGGAATACACATGCCCCAGACTAGATACATCAACCATCTCCATGAGAATACGCAGCTGTTCAGCAACGGGAGTCAAGTCGGAGTACCCAGTCACATTACCCCCGGGGGCGTCATAGGTTTCCACCAGTCCAGCAGACACGGGATCGGTGATGGCGGAGTAGATAACAGGTATATCGATGATCTCGTTTACCAACGCCTGGGAGGTGGGTGTTGCGATACCCACTGCATAGGCGACCCCTTCGGTCCGGAACTTGCCGGCTATCTGGGAAGCGGCTCCGAAGTCTCCGTTTGCGTTCTGCAGGTCGAACTGGAAATCAAAGCCCTGTTCGATCAGTTCGTCCTGAATTCCCTGTTCCACGGCATCCAACGCCGGATGGCTTACGATTTTCGATATGCCGATTACTCGAGGCCTGTCTTCCCGAGCACCCTGTGCTCCTATGGTAAATACAGTAATGAGCAGTATCGCCAATACGCATACTAGTGTTTTCTGGGATCTCTTCATAATAATTCCCCCTTTTTGATTTGTCTCGACGGGATCAGACTCAGCGGACCCCGATGAATTTCCATGCTTATCATAAGTATTGCAAAGAATTTACCCACGAATTGTAGGTTTTGTTTACCCTACCGTCAAGTAATGAGGTGGCGTGAACCATAACATATCAGGCATTTTTTTTATAAAAAGTGGAAACATTTAGCTATAATAGTAGTATAAGTTAACTATAAGTGGAGCGTTTTAGGACATTAAGTTTACTCAATACCGGCAGAAACTCAGATGGAATCCATGAAGCACCATGTTCTTCCAAGAGCGCAGTCCCCGTGCTTTGCTCTCCCGTCCCAGGTCATACTGATACCGCCTTATAGTGAGGTGGAGAGAGTTCCGGTTGATGGCGAATCTCTGGGAACCAACCCTTTTTTATTGCTTCCGGGTACTCTATCAGATTTTAAGGA
>SKJE01000196.1 GCA_007116075.1 Spirochaetia bacterium | reverse complement strand
TGTTCTGTTATCCGGGAGATCAGTCCATAGGAAACCGCCTCCTTCGCATCCAGCCAGCAGTCCCGGTCCGTATCATGTTCAACCTTTTCCAAGGATTGACCGGACTCCCTGCTGATCAGCTCGTTGATCTTCACCCGATACTTCTCCAGCTGCCGTGCATGGATCTCAATCTCTGTTGCCACACCGCGGATCCCGCTCAGGGGCTGGTGAATAAGATAGTTGGAATTGGGCAGTCCGATCCGGCGATCGGCGGGAGCTGCAAGCAGGATGATTGCTGCTGCACTGGCCACCAGGCCCATACCGATGGTATAGACCTTCGGGGTGATATACCGGATCATGTCGTAGACAGCAAATCCGGCGTCCGCATCCCCGCCGGGAGAATCAATAAATACCCTGATGGGATCATCCCCAAGGGCATCCAGCAGCAGCAGCTGCCGCACCACCCGCTCAGCAAGTTCCTTATCTATCTCCCCGGAAATCAGGACGGACCTGGTCTCCAGCATTTTTTCCATCAGCGCATCCGACTTAGCCTGTTCCTTAGGTTCTTTATCTGCCATAGGTGTTCCTCTCTCATGATTCGTATGGTCTCAAGTATACTGAGATTTTCCTTTCGGGGAAAGGGTTTGTCCCTCGATATACCCCTTGATGATATCCTGGTGGTTGAAGGCAAGATCCATCTGTGCTGCCTGTTTGAGGGGTACATAGCGAAGCTCCCGCACCTCCCCCGGCTGGGCAGCCAGTGTTCCCCTGCCTGAACCGGTAAAAATCAGGGCCACCGCATGCCACTGCATCTCAGGGTAATATTCGCTGCAGTACCGAAAAAACCGGGGATTTACCAGGTCAAGTCCGGTCTCCTCCTGCACCTCCCGCTTCACTGCGTCTTCAGGGTGTTCACCAAACTCTACATGCCCTCCGGGAATGCACCACTTCCCTGAAAACGGATCATGGTCCCGCAGGGCAAGCAGCACCTCATCCCCCTGAAGCACCAAGGCCCCGACGGTCATCCTAATATGTCTCATCCACATTCCTCCCATATTCTCTATCTACCAATTATCTGCGAAACAATATACAATCATGCTATGAAAAGTGCTGTAGTGTCCATCATCGGCCGACCCTCTGCGGGAAAGTCATCATTGCTGAATGCCATGTGCGGGCAAAAAATTGCCATCACCTCACCCTCACCCCAGACGACAAGAAATGCCGTACGGGGGATCCTGACCGCTCCAGCCGGCCAGCTGCTGTTTCTAGATACCCCCGGGTATCACAGTTCGGAGAAGAAATTCAACCATCATCTGCAGCAGATAGCCGTAAACAGTTTGAACGATTCCGACTTGATACTCTATGTGGCAGATGCAACCAGGCAGCCCGGGGAAGAGGAGCAGCAGATCCTTTCCCTGCTTTCACGACAGAACACGCAGATTATCGGTGCTGTCAATAAATGCGACCTTCCAGTGGCAAAACCCAAAATATCCCATTTTGCCGCAGCTGAAATGCTGGGGGAGATCCCAATCATCAGAACCTCCGCAGCAACAGGACTCGGCATCCAGGAACTGATCGATACGCTGTTTTCCCATGCGCCCGAGGGAGATCTCCTCTACCCCGAAGAGTTCTACACCGACCAGAGTCCGGAATTCCGCGCCGCAGAACTGATCCGGGAACAGGTAATTAACCGGGTCACCCAGGAAGTCCCCCATGCAGTGTACGTTGAGATTGCAGATATAGAGACCGATGAAGAAAAGGGCATGCTCTGGATACGGGCATTCATCAATGTGGAGCGGGAATCCCAGAAGGGAATCATAGTGGGCAAGCAGGGATCCATGATTCGAGATGTTAGAAAATCATCCCAGAAGGAACTGGCTAAAGTCTTCGGCTACTCCATCAAGCTGGACCTGAGAGTGAAGGTCCAGCCGAAATGGCGCAGGCAGGATGATATTGTAAACAAGATTGTGTTCTAGACTTTCCGGTAGGGTTCCATGATTGGAAGGATCTTCTCCTTGCCGCAGGCATGAATAAAATTTGCCAGCCTCGGCCCCCGCTCCTTCCCGATCAGAATCCGGTAACTTGCAGCAAAGAGCTCCTTAGGCTCGCATGAAGCTCCGTGGGCGGCTTCGTAGATTGCCTCAGCCAACTGCTTCTCATCATACTGCTCCAGATCCCTAACCACATGATAGAGTGCCGCTACCGCCTTACGCTGGGGTTCACTGAGCTCAATTACTTCATCATCTCCGCTTCTCAGGGAAAACCGAAAATCCTCCGGGGCATACTGCCTCAGCCAGGCAAGGGCACGGCGGCAGCGGTCCTCCAGCATCGTCCGCTGGGAAGCCTTCAGGTCCGGCAGTGTCCCCAGTGCCCGGTCAATATCGCCGTCATGAAACTGCAGCAGGTTGCACAGGTGTCGGAAGGGAACCTGGTAGGGCATCTCATCCTGAGCACGATCCACCTGGGAGAGCTCATAGATCCTGGACTCCTTCACCCGCCGCTTTTCTCCTACCTCCTGGACCCCGTAGTAGATGCGTTCACAGGTATCGTAATCCTCATATATCTTGAGCACATCAAGGTCGAAGGAGACCGCAAATTCACTGTTTGGCCGGGTACCAGCAAAAAGGTACCTCACAATCTCAGGCTGGTAGATCTCTAGGACATCCCCGAGATCAACCACTTCCCCGCTGGAGGAGGAAATCTTGCCTCCCCTTCCCTTGATCCTGATAAAATCGTACTGGAATGAATAGGGAGCCCTGCCCCCGAATACTGATACTACCTTCTTTGAAGTATCGAAGGACCCTCCTTCAGAGTGATGATCCTTCCCGGCAGGTTCAAAGTCGACCCCTTCATAGGCCCACCTCATGGGCCAGTCAATTCTCCAAGGCAGCTTCACGCCTGATGCGGTTCTTAAGTCAAGGGTCTCTTCCTTTCCTGTCTCAAGACATTGGTAGGTCAGTCCCCACTCACCATCCCAGGAAAGCACCTTAGTGGTGTCCTTGTCGGTAAAGGAGCTGAATACGGAAACCGGAAGCCACTCTTCACTCAAGGGGTCACTGCGGTGTTCATTGAGATATTCCCGAATCTCGTCCTTATGCTCAAGAGCTTGGCGAATTTGCAGAGCATACCCGGAAGCGCGATACCGCCGGGCCTGGTAAAGGTACTCAGGCTCAACCCCTACCACCGGAAGCAGCTTCTCCAGTACCTTCTCGTTGGCCTCTGCGTAGCTTTCATAGTCCCCCGTTGTATCGGGGACCAGGGTGATCGGCTTTCTCAGACACTCCTTGAGCAGGTCCTGGTTCGGCATGTTCTTGGGAACCTTGCGGAATACATCATAGTCATCCCAGGAGTAGATAAAACGAACTTTCCTTCCCTGCTCCCGAAGAGCCCGGACCACCAGTTCTACAGATATGATCTCACGAAAATTCCCGATATGCACCGTCCCGGACGGTGTAATCCCCGAGGCGCAGACGTACTGATCCTTCTCGCCCCGCTGGCGTATAATATTCCGGGCATGTATATCTGCCCAGTGTACCGATTGTGCTGTTTTACTCATGGCAGGGATTATACCTGCACCGGGGGATCTTTTGCAAGCTGTTCAACCAGTACCCTTGCATAGGCAGGAAGATCAGGAGGCCTTCTGCTGGACACCAGGTTACCGTCAACAACTACAGGTTCATCCACCCAGCGGGCCCCGGCGTTTTCCATGTCATCCCGGATTCCCGGGGTGCTGGTGACCTGTCTTCCATTGAGGATACCCGCAGAAATCAGGACCCACCCCGCATGGCAGATCTGCCCGATCAATGCTTTCCTGGCATCCATTGCCCGCACCAG
>SKJE01000102.1 GCA_007116075.1 Spirochaetia bacterium | reverse complement strand
TGCCGCAGTCTACGGTTTGGGATATTACATCATGAACAGCTGGATCATGGCCCATTACATCAGCATGTACGCCGGTATTATCCTTCTGAGTCTACTCGGACTTGGTCTGTACATGCTTATTGATTTCCTTGAAAAAAAGGCAGTTCCCTGGAAACACTATTCCTGAATATCCAAAGCATAGGTTCAACCATTTGCCAAGCCCCTTCAACTGTGGTACCTTTCATATAGGTGGAATTAATGTGCGGGATATTCATCAATGATACAGGCTTCCCGGCGTGTTTTTTCTGCTCCTGCCTGTGTTTCTGTACCGCCCGCATACTCAGTGACTTCCCGCATTAAAGGAGACTGCTCTAATGGGTATGGTGAAAGAAAAAGTACGTAGCATGCACAATTCACTGAACAAGCTGATGGTCTCAAAGATCCTGAGGAACAGCATCACCGGGGATATCGAGGACCTGCAGCACCTGGAGAAGTATCTCCACCGGGTTTCACATATCCCAGGACTGTCTGACTATCTGAAGGGATTGCTGAGGGATGCGAACAACAAAAGCGGGTCTGCTCTGCTTTTTGAACGAATTGGAAAACAGCTAAACACATCTGCTAAGAAGCAGACAATTGAAAATTTTCTCTACTCCTGGGCTGTAAAGGGTAAAGAAAAACATGAGTACTACTATCATCAGGAGGGACTCTGCGTACCCAGATTTGTGGTGCTCAGCCCCACTATGAGATGCAACCTCCACTGCCGGGGCTGCTATTCCGGTCTATATGATACATCCGGTGAGCTCTCCTTTGATGAGATCGATGATGTGATTCATCAGGCAAGAGAGATCGGTTCCTATTTTATGGTCATCTCCGGCGGTGAGCCCTTTGTAAGAAAGGAGGAACTGCTGGAACTCTTTGAGAAATACCATGATATGTTTTTTATGGTGTATACAAACGGAACTCTTATTGATGATAAAACTATTGCGAAGCTTGCAGAACTCGGCAATGTCGCCCCGGCTATCAGCCTTGAAGGATACGAAGCAGAGACAGACCGGCGCAGAGGCAAAGGGGTATATGAACAGGCAACCCGTACCATCAGGGCACTCTCTGATGCGGGCATACTGACAGGAGCAAGTATCACCTATACCAGAGAAAATGTTGAACTGGTTAGTACTCCTGAGTATGTGGATCATCTCATTGACTTGGGAGCGGTATTTGCCTGGTACTTTATGTTTATGCCCGTAGGCAGCGATCCAGTGCTGGATCTGGTACCCACACCCCGTCAGCGCCGGGATTGCGGGAATCGTATTTCTGAAATAAGAAAAAGCAGACCAATATTTTTAGCAGACTTCTGGAATGACGGTCCCGCTGCAGGCGGGTGTCTTGCAGGCGGTAAAACCTATCTGCATATTCTTCATGACGGCAGTATAGAACCCTGTGTATTTGCCCATTTCAAGGTTGCTAATATAAGGAAGACTCCGTTGAAATATGTATCCTCAACACCGTTTTTTAGAAGCATCCGGGAAGAGTTTCCCTACAATAAGGAGGGCAATCTCAAACGACCCTGTATGATCATCGATAACCCTGAAGTACTGCGTAGTGCTGTCCAAAAACATGTGGCAAATGCCGGACATGACCACAGTGAAGATTTGGTGAAGGACCCCAAGGTTATCGCATGGATCGATGAATATGCCAAGGAATTTGCGGCCTTGACAGACAAACAGTGGCTGGAGGAGATTGAAAAACCTGAGAGCAGATGGTACAAGGAAGGGAACGTATATAAGAATCTTTTCTCCCGTTCATATCGGAGGATTTAGTGAAGACACCACAGGTACTTGGGATATCAGGCAGCCCCAGGATTGGCGGTAATACCGACCGTATCGTGCAGGAGTTCCTTTCTGCTATACCCGAAACTGATCAGGAGTTTGTCAACTTGAGTCGATACAGCATTGAAAGCTGTATCGGCTGCGAGTTCTGCCGCAGGGATCTCACCTGCACCAGGTTTTTTGATGGTATGCATCTGCTCTATCCCAAGATAGAGTCATCCCGACTGCTGGTTATCGGTTCTCCCACGTATAACTACAATATGACTCCACAGGTAAAAGCCTTTATCGATCGACTCTATCCGTACTTCAACTTTACCGAACCTCGACCCGGTCCCTACTCCTCCCGTTTAGCAAATAAGGGGAAGTACGCTTTTGTGTTCACCGTATGTGAGCAGCACGACCCCAAGGAGGCTGGATACACCGTACCTGCCCTGGCGGATGCTCTGGAAGCTCTTGGATATACCATCATTGGTCGGGAAATATTTCCGGGTCTTTTTTCTCGCCAGGCAGCAAGTCAAAATCACCAGGTACTCAAGCGAGTCTATGAACTCGGCCAAACCGCAGCAGCTGAAGTTTTTTCATGAACATCAGTTTTTGCGGTCCTGACACATCGGCCTGTCCGGGTCGATGCGGGGAGAATAAAAAATTAAACAGACTCAATCATTTAAACCGGGTCTTTATCTGGAAGAGATCCTATGGGGAATGAAGATGAGTATCGGCACGCATGTGACGAAAAATAGTTGAACCAGTAACCTCATGTCATGGGGTCGAGAAAGTTATTCATTTATTGCATGTAACGTCTTTTCCTGATATACACTTGATATGGAACAAGCACAGCGTAAGCATCTGGTACAAACCAGCAAATCTTTTTTTGACCAATTAGCAGGCATTGAAGCTTCTCTCCTGGAAAACACGCCCATTGATGAGACAACACGGCAGCTCGTCTCACGAGAGGACGGTCCCGGTACTGGACTGCCTAAGGGATGGTGGGAGTATACCGCAAGAATATTTCGTATTGCCCAGGGACTTTCTGAACGTAATACATGGACAGCGGATTCCAACAGTACGGACAATGTGAAGGAATCATCTCCGCAGTGGGCAGTTATATCAATTGAGCGGGCTCTTGGAGATCATCTTTATCGGATTCGTGATCAGTTCAGCAAAACAAACCATGTGCTGTTTGCACTTGGTCTCGACCAGATGAGATCCTTTGAGCACCGGAACTTTCTTGCACTGCTCATAGATAATGGAGCATGTCTGCAGGCTCTCGGTCCGCTGCATGCCTTCCAGTTCTCCTTAGAAGACTTTTCCAGATACTGCATGTTTATTGATCCGGATCTGTTTCATGAAGAGGGTCTGCAGGGTATTATGAAAAAACGGTATGCCCAAATACTCTTTCTCAATGTGATTACACCCCATCCAACTCGGAGGCTTTGGTGGACCACCATCGATCCTCCAAAGCAGTTACAGCATTGGCACCTTCGATTTCCGGGTATTTCTTTATCAAAAAACAGCTCTCCCTATATCCTCAGAGCGTCTAGTGAAGAAGAGTTGATAGAAGCAGCAAAGGTAATAGATGCAGATATCGTCGGATTTATTGATTCTGTACCCTTCAAGATGGTATATGCCCTGGAGTCAGCCCAGGTTGATCTGCCGTGGGGAGCAGATGGAGCGGAGATGCCGCCCTACCCTCGTCCGGAGAAGGATGAGCTTATCTGTTTTCAGGATTTGCTTGATGATAAAACACTTTTCAACATCAAGGATGATCATGAAACCTTTCAGGTCATGAGGGATATTGCTGGTGATGACCGGGCAACTCAGGCGGGACCAATGAATATCAGCATGTTTCTTCAATCCCTCTTTCTAAAGCAGTTCCAGGAAGCAGGAATAGCCGTCATGAACGGTTTACTCTATCTGTTGAAGTGCCGGGGAGGCCGCATGCTGCCTGTAACGGTTTATTCAGAGGAATTGCTGATACTGTTAAAGGAAATAGCTATGACTCCCCAGGAACCGGAAG
>SKJE01000032.1 GCA_007116075.1 Spirochaetia bacterium | reverse complement strand
TCTTCTTCACTATACACCAAATGTTGGTGTATTCATTCAAGAACTTTCTCCTCAGCAAGCCATTGAGCTTTATTCTGTTCGTGAAGTTCTTGAATGCATGGCAGCAGAACTTGCAGTCAAACATATTACTGAAGAAACCCTATCAGAGATGAAGGAAAACCTTAATCAACAGGAACTTGTCATCGCTTCGCGCGATCTTATTGGGTACTCAAAGCTTGATTACTCGTTCCATGCGAGTGTATATCGTGCCAGTCACAATGAATACCTTATTGAACTGCTAGATTCCATTAAACGGAAGATGCGTCCACTAGTTAATCATTTGGATGAAATACTTGAAGACCTCCATAGAGATCATAAAGAGATCTACGAAGCATTCATACAAAAAGATTCCCGCAAGGCAGTTCGTGCTTTCCGGAATCACAATAAAAGAATGAGAAAACACATAGAGCGAGAGAGCTTTTCAAATCATAAAGCCCATAAGGGCGGCTAGTCAGCCGCCCCTTTTCCATATCCTATGCATCCTTCAGGACTGCCCTTATTCTCCGCACCCCTGCCGAAGAAGACTGCTCCTTGGTGATCTTGAAGCGTCCCAGCTGTCCTGTATGTGAAACATGGGGACCTCCGCAGACTTCCCTGGAGTAGTCTCCGACACTGTAGACCTTTACCTGGGATTCATACTTGTCACCAAAGAAGGCCAATGCTCCCTGTTTTTGGGCTTCATCCAAGCTCATGACTTCCATGGTGACCGCTAAATCCCGGGAAATCACATTATTGACCATATCCTCGACCTCTTTGATCTGCTGAGGGGTCAATTTCTCGGGATGGGTGAAGTCGAACCGGAGACGCTCAACCGTGATATTACTCCCCTTCTGCTGGACATGATCCCCAAGCACATTCCGCAGGGCTCGATGAAGAAGATGGGTTGCCGTATGCAGGGCTGTAGTGTGATCTGAATGATCCGCAAGCCCTCCCTTGAATACCTTCTCAGCTCCTGCCCTGGATGCCTCCTGGTGCTTCTGGAAGGCTTTTTCGAATCCTTCACGGTCAACAGTAAACTCATGTTCCGAAGCAAGCTCCTCGGTAAGCTCCAGGGGAAATCCGTAGGTGTCATAGAGCTTAAAGGCAATACGCCCGGGAATGACACGCTGGTTTCCCTTGAGCAGGTTCGGCAGCAGCTTTGAAAACTCATGTTCGCCCTTCTGGAGAGTCTTGAGGAATTTCTCCTCCTCGGCAGGGAGTTCCCGGAGAATCACATCCCGACGGTCCTCCATCACTGGGTAGACATCACCATACTGGTCAATGATCATCTGCGCCAGTTCACTGAGAAAAAATCCCTCTATACCGAGCTTTTTCCCGTGCCGAACCGCCCGGCGAATGAGCCTGCGCAGGATGTATCCCTGACCGACGTTCGAGGGAGTAACCCCCTGTTCGTCCCCGAGGATAAAGACTGAAGTCCTGACATGGTCAGCAATGATCCTCACAGAGGTATCCTTCTGCTCATCACCGCCATAGGTATGTCCGGAGAGAGTCTCAATCTTGGTTATCACCGATGCAAATACCTCGGTATCATACACCGACTGCTTTCCCTGCAGCACCGCTGCTGTACGTTCAATACCCATACCGGTGTCAACGCACTTCCGTGCTAAGGGCTCAAATGATCCCTCCCGGGTCTTGCGGTACTGCATGAATACATCATTCCATATTTCGAAGTACTTCCCGCAGGAGCAGCCGGGACTACAATCATCACCACAGGCCTCCCTGCCGGTATCATAGAACATCTCCGTATCGGGACCGCAGGGACCGGTCTCTCCAGCGGGTCCCCACCAGTTATCTTCCTTAGGGAGGTAATAAATCCGTTCTTCAGGAATTCCGAGCTCTTTCCACTTCGCGGCTGACTCCTCGTCCCGGGGAGCATCTTCATCCCCCTCAAAGACTGTCACCGAAAGGAGTCCCGGATCAATTCCGAGCCATTCAGGAGAGGTGAGAAACTCATAACTCATGGCAATAGCCTCATCCTTGAAGTAATCACCAAGAGACCAGTTTCCAAGCATCTCAAAGCAGGTGAGATGATGGGGATCTCCCACCGCCTCGATATCACCGGTGCGAATGCACTTCTGGTAATTCACCAGTCTTTTCCCGGCAGGATGGTCCTCACCGAGCAGGTATGGGACCAGCGGGTGCATCCCGGCGGTGGTAAAGAGCACCGTGGGATCATTCTCAGGAATCAGGGACTTACCGGCTATCTGGGCATGCTGCTTGCCCTTGAAGAATTCAATGTATTTCTCTCTTAGTTCATGTGCTTTCATGAGTTGCATAGTATGGACTCCCCGCTGGGATGTCAACTAGTTTTCGCTCTTTGAGCTTCCAGGACCATGAGAAAACAGTGAAGTCTCATCCGCCCTAGCTCTGCCGCTTTTCCTCCCGGTGCACCTGATGAAGCATCCACACAGATCAAAAGGGATCACTGAACAATGCATTCGAAACACCGTAATCCGGCAGCCCGGTTACCGGTTGTATCTCCTGAAATCCGGAGCTTTCAGCCCGAACTGGGGATTCTCATCGAGCATATGGAACCTCACATCATAGAGGCTGATTATTACCTCATGTTCACCCCTGGCTAACCCTGTCATCTCAATACGCAGGAGATCAAAGATCTTCTCATACAGTGTCGAGGCTTTAAGGCTGTTGTATACCACCATACCCTTCGGCCTCCTCCTTTCGTTTTTTACCGGTAAGATTCCCCAAAGGGTTGACAATTTTTCGGATACCCTCTATATATTTCACATGCTGCCGCTGTAGCTCAGTCGGTAGAGCAGAGGACTGAAAATCCTCGTGTCATCAGTTCGATTCTGATCGGCGGCACAGTGGGTTTATCCCTAAGTCGTTCTTTATGAGCGACTTAGGGGCATCCCTTTTTTTTTGCTACCAAGTGTGACCAAAAATATAAACCATAGAGTGTGTTTCTTCCAGATATAACCCCTTTCATCAGACACTGATCCATATTCACCCACTACTTCCATAGTTCGCTTGATGCGTCTGTCCTAGAAGTTCTCGGGGATTGTTTACATTTCATTGGTTGGCTCTCTAGCATATCTATTCTGTCAAAGTACATCCTGTGTATCCGGATATTCTCATGATGAGCCGTAATTCAGATGCTGTTAATCACGTGACAGGTGCTGATTATACCATCGCTGGACTTCAAGAGATAGTTCAGCCATGCAGGTTTTTACATATTCCCAAGTCCATCCATTGAGATAGATCGGGTCAGGCTCCATATCGGCGTCAGCAAAATATGTCAGCGATATTACCGCACTGTGGAGCCCGTCTTTACCATATTTTTGTATGTAATTTGTTACGGATTCTTTCAGAGAAATACCGGATTCATGAAGAAACAACAAATCGGAAAAATCCTTTTTTGCTCCCCTGTTAGACAGCGCAAGTACTTTCATTGCTGAAATATCCCTCAATGACTCAAGCCTGATTCCATTGATGTTTTCCGGTTGCTCCAATTCTGGATAGATATGCTGCAAGATATCAGTTTTTATCGAATTGACCACCATCAAAATAGTGCCTTTGGAAATAGAACGAATATTAGCTTCGGGAAAGTATTCAATAAGTCGGTCCCGCAATACAAAGGAATTGAACGAAGATTTCGTAAACAGAACAATATCAGTCGACTTCCTATATCCGGTTCTTAGAACTATGGATGTGCCGCCTGCTAAATGAAAGTTCTGCAATTCAGCAATATCCATGTACCGGTAAAGCAGAGTCAGAAGGGCATGGTCCACCGCATTAGTATGCATCAAATAACCCCGTCAATGTAATTCTCAATGAATATACGCTCACGTTGCTGCAGCCGCAGATGTGATCGAACAGATTTCAACT
>SKJE01000130.1 GCA_007116075.1 Spirochaetia bacterium | reverse complement strand
TTCTCTATCCAGGCGGGTGTGAAGGGAGCTTCAGGACCGCTGAACTATACCCTTTCTGGAATTCTATCCAAAGGGGAGATGCATCCGGCCCTCTTCGGGGGACGTTACTACACCCGGAGGGGTGATGAACTTGCTGATTTGGGACTGAACCTTCGGGGCTTCGGTGCTGTCGGGTATGAACAGGGCGGATTCAGTGCCGATGCATACTACCGATCCAGGGCATTTGCCGGCGGATTTACTGATAAGGATATCCTCGGACTCTCCCTGGGATGGAATACGGACCGATTCGGCCTCTCTGCCGGCTTTGAAGCCGGGGATCTGAGTTCATTCTCCTTTGATGACTCCTATCTCTTTACGCAAGGAAGCTACAAGCTTGATGACATCACGTTCAGCCTCGGGTATTCAGGCACCAAGGATGCCCGGTTTATCACCATTGATGCACGTATTCCCCTGCTCTAGGAGGTTTCCATGGGCAGACCGGTAGTACTCCTCGACCCCCTGGTGGCACAGCGAATTGCCGCCGGGGAGGTGATAGAACGGCCCCATTCGGTGGTCCGGGAACTCATAGACAATGCGGTTGATTCAGACGCTACCCAAGTAGATGTGTACCTGGAACAGGGGGGCATAGACGGAATCCGGGTCATAGACAACGGGTCCGGTATGACCGCCGAAGATCTGTCAGTATGCTGTAAAAGCCATGCGACGTCCAAGATATCAAAGCTGGAGGACCTGGAGCGCCTTCACACCCTCGGCTTCCGGGGAGAAGCTCTAGCAAGTATTGCTGCATGCAGCGACATGAGGATTACCACGGGAACCGACGAAGATTCATGCTGGGTTCGCTCTCCTGCAGGAGAGGTTAGCCCCGGGGGTCGCGGCAGGGGTACCATGATTGAAGTACGTCGTCTCTTTCATGAAATACCGGGACGCAAGAAGTTTTTGAAAAGCTCCCAGGCTGAAGCGTCGGCCTGTAAAAGAGTATTTCTTGACAAGGCCCTTCCCTTTCCTGAAATCCAGTTCCGTCTGTTTGCCCAGCAGGAACTCAAGCAGTTTCTTCCCTCGGGGACACTCTTTGAACGGGTCATGAATGCCTATGGCCATGTCTGTGAGCAGTCGTTGATGAAAGAGGGGGAAGTCACATTTGGAAAGACCGTCATCCGTGGTGTGTATTCCGACAATGCCCTCTACCGGACTGACCGTTCTTATATCCAGATATTCGTCAACCGAAGAAGGATCAATGACTACAGTCTTGTACAGGCGGTAACCCATGGATACAGTTCTGTACTGCCCGGTGGAGCTTTCCCCTACTGTTTTCTCTTTCTTGATCTTCCACCGGAGGAGGTTGACTTCAACATTCATCCGGCAAAGCGGGAGGTTCGTTTTCGCTCCCAACGGGAGGTTCATCACCTGGTGACTTCTGCTGTGCGGCAGTGGGCAGCACCCACCCCGCTGCAGGGAATCTTCGAACGGCGGGAGACAGAACCTGCCCCGGAGTCTCAGGAGTCATGGTTTGCCCGGGAACCCCAGCGAATTCCATCAAGGCCCGCTGTACCCGACCAGTGGCATACCGCCTTCACCCAGAGAGAAAAACAGCCCTCACCCCACCCTCGTGAATCCCAGGACGATGATTTTATCTATCACGGTCAGATATTCAATCTGTTTCTGCTTGCCCAGCGGGGTGAATCACTGTATATCATTGACCAGCATGCCGCCCATGAGCGGTTTCTCTATGACCAGCTCAGTGACCCCACTATCCAGCCCCTGCTGGTGCCCTTGAGTTTCACCCCGGAGCATGAAGTGCATCAGTTTCTTCTCAACCATGGATCACTCTACCAGGATATCGGCATAACCCTGGAGCATCAGGGGGGAGGGACCTGGGAGATCACCACCCTTCCCTCTGTATGCAGGGGAAGTGAGGAGGATCTGCTCGACTTTATTGCCCAGGAAGCCCGGGACCCGGAGCAGGTAAAAACATCCCTCTACGCAATGATTGCCTGCAAGTCTGCCGTGAAGGACGGCGAAATCCTTGATCCCGTCACCGCCAAGGAGCTTATCAGGAAGGCATTCTCCCTTGAGGATCCGAGATGTCCCCATGGACGACCGGTCTGGCGGGAAATTACGAGGGAAGAGCTTTTCAGGGATGTGCGAAGAACTGTTACGGGCAGACAGGACCGCGGGAATAGATAACCCGCCTGTCAGGATCCTCCCAGATCAGGTAGCGGCATCCAGTCTCTTCAACTATATATACCGATCCCTCTTTATCGGGAATAGTACCGATCAGTCGGCTGCTTGATTCGGGCAGAAAAAACTCTCCCTCACCAATATTTCCGGGGATATCAGCAGTCTGTAAGTGATATGAACCCGCAGGAAAGTCCATACCCCCAATTGGGGCAAGGCGTCCGACAGCAAGCACAACATCCTCTCCCTGAGAGCTGACAACCAGTTCAGCCGGGTCCAGAGTCCAGACAAGATCCCTGGGGCCCGTTATAACAAGGGACACCAGGTCTTTTGGACCCTGAGGTTCATGCACCTGCACTTCTAGATGCAGGTAATGACGCGGGGATGTTTCATCCGTTTCATAGGCAGCTTCAAGATACCACTGGATCTGCTCCACCACCGGGGGATCGGAGCTGCAGGCGGCAAGCAGCAGGATAATCAGTACCGGCAGCCCGATCCATTTCATGTCTCACGGCTCTTTGCGGCAGCTTTCTGCTGCATAACAACAGGATTGGCATAGGAGTTCAGCACGTAATCCTTGAGTTCCGGAGTAAGGCCCCGGTAGCGCAGGAGGAACTTCATTTTTTTCGGTTCCGTGTAGTGCTCCTTATAGGTGTCAGTCCCATAGAGGGTATCATAGGCAATGTAATTGGATTCCCAGAGCCGGTAGCCCAGATGGATCTGCCGGTCCACCTCATCTGAAACCTCCTGGGCATTGGAGAAACCGCCTGTTATGGGTGTACCAAAATGAAAATGGATGTTTCCCTTATAACGACGAACCCCGCGGAATATACTCACCAGGTCTTCCAGCTGTTTTTTCTTGTAGTAGCCGTTGAGCTTCAGGTACATCAGTTCCCGGCTCTTGCGGATATCACAGGGATCGTATTCGTATGAAATAGCCACAGGTACGATGGGGCACTTCTCCAGCAGCTGCTCAAAGGTGATCCCCCGTCCCTTCTGGGACATATGAAGCATTTTGATGATTGCCGGATTGGTTAAATCTATCCCGTCCTTTGCCCTGCCGCTCTTCTGGGCAACCCACATGGATCGGCCTTCCTGGATCCGTTTATAAAAATAGGCCGAAAGTCGCTGGGATTCTATAAATCGGTCCCGCAGGGAAAGTGAACGTTTTACCACTACCCCCCGGTTCATCCTGATAATATCTCCCATGACGTTGTTCACCATGAGATTGTCACCGAAGGTGATTTCAGTAAAGGGAAACCCATTTTTTTCCAGCTCATAGTTCATGAGCGTCGGATCCAGGGCGATATCCCGGTGATTCGATATAAACAGGTAAGCCTTTTGTTTATCAAGTTTATCAAGACCAGAGCTGGTCATCTTATCTACGGATTTGTCGATGATAGCATCTAGGATTACTCCATTAAGCAGCAGGTGCTGGTAATCATCCACCGTCTTGATCTCATCGAGCAGGCCCTCTATTTTGTGCTTTATAAAATTCCGCTTTACCTTCAGCAGCACATAGGGAATCTTGGGATGGATAATCTCACCGACTGCGCTGAGAAAATCTTTGTTATCAAGGATATGACTCAGCACACGTGGTATATCCTCATCCGAATATGGTCTTATATCAGAAAAGTCGTCTGTTTTTGATTGCATAGTCATAGTTCCTTATTAACTGATTCCACAGATTGCCTTTATGTACTGTGAGCGCTCCCAGATG
>SKJE01000140.1 GCA_007116075.1 Spirochaetia bacterium | reverse complement strand
TTTTGTTTTGACTCGGAAGCCCTTACACTTTCCTTATCTCTCTTCCCTTCTCTCAAGTTCTTATGTCAAAAAGCTTTGCATACCCGTTCAGCGAGTTCCGCCGTAGGGCACCTGCCCTTTATATCAAAAAGGGCATCGGTCTGTCAACTGATTTCTTAAAAGTTTTTTTGAAGTCGATACACAGCTGAAAAGTACACTACGTGTCGCTTGCTGCACATCAAACAATCTTAGAAACCTATTGGCTAATGCTCTGTTAACATACCTAAAACAGGCTTCCACGTCAAGTGGCTTTACAAAGATTTTTCACAATTCAGTAAACTACATCGATCCTCTGGAATCTGATCATACTATCGGCTATAATGCGGGCAAATAAGAATGTGAAGGAGCAGTATATGCGCTTACTTTTTCTAGGTCCTCCAGGTGCGGGGAAGGGAACTATCGCTGAATTAACCTCACAAGCATATGATATCCCCCATATTTCCACGGGAGATATTTTTCGCATGAATATAAGGAACAAGACAGACCTGGGGACCCAGGTGCAGCAGATTCTCGCCTCAGGAGACCTGGTTCCTGACAGTATCACCATTAAGATGGTGCATAACCGCCTTGCTGAGGATGATGCCCAAAAGGGATTCATTCTGGACGGTTTTCCCAGAACGATCGCCCAGGCAGACGCTTTAGCCGTCTTCACCGCCATTGACCATGCGGTTAATTTTATTGCCTCCAGGGAACTGATCATCAAACGTCTCTCGGGCAGGAGAGTTGCAAAGGAGTCGGGTAAAATTTATCACATGACCTACAATCCGCCAAAGGTTGATGGGAAGTGTGACATCACCGGAGAGCCGATCATCCAGCGCCCGGATGACAAGGAAGATGCTGTGGCAAACCGGCTTGAGGTATATGAGCAGCAGACCGCTCCCCTGATCTCATATTACCGGGAAAAAGGCCTGCTGCGGGATGTGGACGCATCTGGAACGCCCGAGGAGATTTTCGACAGGGTAGAGAAACTTATTCAGTAAGCAGTTTCCGAAGTTCTGCTTCCTGTTCTTCCGGAAGTTCTTTGAGCTCCGCTTCACCGAAACGGCTCTTTGCCAGTTTGACTGCATGCCCGGTCGCCCCTGATCGGGCATGCTCCAGTATCACTGATGCAGCTCCTTCGTACTCCTCTGTGCTGAAGTAGTACTTACTCAAGAGCTCCGCGGTATCATGATCTGCCGCTGAAATATTCCAGGACTCCTTAAGCCATACATGGCCGCCCCTCGGGTCCACCTGCTCGTCGATCCGATAGAGCATCACCAGCAGGTCTTGTTCCACCCCCCAACGGGCAATATCATTGAAGATATGTTCACGAGCTTCAATATACGCCTCATGTTCAATAAGGAGCTGGACAAGACTGCGCAGGATCTCCCGATCAGCAGGATCAACTTCCAGAGCATCCCTGAACACCTGGAGGGCCTCGTCCTCACGGTCAAGCTGCAGCAGGCACCATGCCTTTCGCCGCAGCAGGAGGGTATTGCCCTGGTCATACTCAAGCACCGTATCAAGTACCCCAAGGGCTGATGAGTAGTCACCGATCTGCTCATAAGCTGTAGCAAGATTATAGGCGGCACTGTGAAGGGATGGGTCTATCTCGAGGGCTCGGCGATATGACGAGACCGCCTCAGGATAGGACCCGAGACGCATCTGTGCATTGGCAAGGTGGTAATAGGTACGGGAAAGTTCAGTTTCCTCTTTGGTGATGTCCATACTCCGGCACCCGGATAACAGCAGTACCACAGACAGCAGGATGACCGCCGTTTTCATGTGCACACCTCCTGAATCTACCGTCCCAGCACGGTCTCCTCGATTTTTCGAATCTGGTCCCTGTACAAATTGGCTATGGTTGAACCGTAGTCAGCTATCAGCTGGATGATATTCCTGGGAAGCTCCTCATCGGTCCCGTTGATACGGTCCCCCGCATCTCCCAGGCCTGGAAGTATATAGGCATCCTCATTGAGAATCGGATCCATCCAGAGGGTATACACCTCCGCATGTTCCAGGGCACGGACAATCCTCAGAGATCCCTTCAGGGCGGATATCACATTGACAAACTTAATGGAATTTGGCTTCACATTCCTGCTCTGGAGATACTTAATAATGGTCACCAGGCTTCCCCCGGTGGCGTTCATGGGATCAGCAAAGACCAGATCCTTACCGTCAAGATCCTCCAAATTGAAATATGAACGGTCAAGGTCGAGAATGTACTCCATATTATGCTCCTTCTTCGCATCATTTCGCTTGATCCTGAAGAGGGCGAAGGGAGCCACATAGTTGGTGGAGGAGTACTCCTGAATTTCCTTACTGACGATCATAGAGGGAAGCAGGGCTCCCCGCAGCATGACGCACATAACCGTATTCTCGATATTTTTGTCCACATCAGGTATTTTATGCACCGCATAATTCTGCACCGGATTCGTCACAGGAGTCTCGGTGACAAGATAGTTTTTCCTGTTCTGATTCCCCTCTGTAAAAGCGAGATTAAACAGCATCTCATAGGCCCGCTGAATATAGTAGACAAACTCATGATGCTGGGTGGTGGGATTTCTCAGCTTGGCAATCAATCGGGATGCCTCACCGTGCACCTCCCGGGGTGTCTGAAATGAGTAGACATGAATAGCGGGTTCGGATTTGACGATCTCCATCATCTGCTTACCCATACGATCATAGAGGGCAATCATCTCCTCCTTGGACTGCTTGATCCGGTGCTCATAGGTTCCCTTTGAAATAAGCCTGAAGAGCCTGAACGCCTCATCATAGGAACTGTGCATCTTATCGATGTTTTCCTTATCTGTATCAGTCAAGTATCCGTCCAGGTCGGTAGCAGTCAGCACCACTCGGTTATCCATTCATTGCCTCCAGTAATACGATCCAGATCATAGTAGTATATATTTATGGGGTGAGTCAAATAGAATAAGAGCCCTCTGCTTGTCCTCATCAACACCTCCTGCTAACATGAGTGCATGGATCAAGTCAGGTCTTTCCCCTTAGTTATCGGAAGCGCCCCAAAGGTACTCATCCTCGGTTCCGCACCCTCGCCGACATCCCTGCAGGCTGGGTTTTACTACGCACACAGGACCAATCAGTTCTGGCCGATTATCTGTAAACTCTTCCATGCCGATATGCAGATGGGATACGAAGAGAAATATGATCTGCTGAAAACCAAAGGGATAGCTCTCTGGGATGTTGTGGACCGGTGCATACGCAGGGGCAGTTCAGATGGCGCGATCAAAGAGGTGATCCCCCATGATATTCCCAGTCTGCTTTCAGCACACACCAGTATATCAGCAATCTGTTTTAACGGTGCGGCGGCACAGCACATCTATCACCGATGCCACGGCACTCCATCCTGCAGGACATACCGACTGCCTTCCACCAGTTCCGCCAGGGCAATGAGTGTCGAAAAGAAGCTGCAGAGCTGGTCTGTACTGCTTGGACTGATACACCAGCCATAGATCAGGCGGACCTTTTTGGGGTCCGCCTGATCAGCATGCGCTGGGTTCTTAACCTGCAGTTTTAATACACTGTCTTCCAGTCATCAATATTGTCAGCGTCAAATTTGAAGGGAGAGCCGAGGAGCACTTCAGTTCCGCCGTCTGCAGCCTGGACCACTTCAAAGCTTCCCAGTCTGCCGGCATCAAAGGTGTCACCTACGGCACCGGTCATGGCGCCGCTGGATACCGCGCCTGCTGCAAATGCAGTCAGATATCCAAGGTCAATGGGGTTCCAGAGAAACATGTACGGGCAGGCGCCATTGTGGATGTATTCAGCCATCTCAGAGGGAAGCCCGAGACCGGTGATAAAGACATCGCCGATCAGGTCATTATCGGTCACCACAAGGCTTGCAGCAGCTATGCCGACAGT
>SKJE01000089.1 GCA_007116075.1 Spirochaetia bacterium | reverse complement strand
CGCTGGCCCTGGCGGTGGGACAGGATGCACTCAGACGTGACGGCGAGGTGACCTACACGAGAGTCGGCCGTATTGTTCTTGGTGAAGACAGAATTCCCTCATCCTCTTCCCGGGTCGGGGCGATAAGGGACATCCTGACAGGTGCCGGTATTGACTGTGAAGTCCCCCATGACATGCCCCATGAGTTGTGGTGGAAATACATGGTTAATGTAGGCATCAACCAGGTCTCTGCCCTGCTTGATGCTCCCTACGGAATGTTTCAGCAGCCCGGTCCTGCCCGTGATATGATGTGCCGCGCCATGGAGGAGGTTCGTATGGTAGCACTTCGGGAGGGTATTGAGCTGACTGAGCACGACGTGAAGCAGTGGCTGGACCTCCTGGATACCCTCAATCCCCGGGGAGAAACCTCCATGCTCCAGGATGTACGGTCAGGCCGTTCCACGGAACTCCAGCTTTTCGCTCCTACCCTGACTAAACTAGCTGATCGGCATGGAATTCCGGTTCCTGTCAATCGCTATCTTATGGAGGAACTAAGGAATCGGGTTTCTGACTCTTAACAGATGCGCAGTCCCATGGCACAATGGGTCAGGGGGGAAAGGCTATGCGGTTACGGAAGGCGAGATTTGCAGGAAGCTGGTATGCCAATGATGCTGTAGTACTGAGAACCGAAATCGATGAATTCCTTGAACTGGTTCAAAAGGATTTATGGAAACCCCTTTCTCACCAGGGACGAATACCTGAGCACCATCGGTCGGCGCCGGTCAAGGGGGGGATGCTGCCCCATGCGGGGCTTTATTTTTCTGGAAGGGGCATTGCCCATTTTTTCCATGCTGTAGGCTCAGAAACTGAGGAAATCGTTATTATTGCTCCGTCACATTATGTTCCCTTGATCCCGGATACCCTGTTCTGTTCAGCCCATGAAGGCTTTGACACTCCCATCGGTACTGTTTCAGGGATTGACCTTATCTCCCGGGATACGCAGCACCTGCTTCGTGAGCATAATCGTGCAGTTGAAATGGAGCATGCCGTGGAGATGTTTCTTCCCTTTATCGCTCGAATGAATGAGACTGCCGAGGTTCCAATATCAGTAGGAGTGCTGCTGATATCGGACATTTCCGGCAAGGAAGAACTGGAAACCTTGACCGACCTGCTGGTTGACCTGCTCGGTAAGGAACGACTCTCTTCAGGCAAGACCGTACTGATAGCCAGTTCAGATTATACCCACTACGGGCCGAGGTTTGCCTATACACCCTTCGGAACCCAGGATATTCCGGAGATTGAACGGCAGGTCGAGGTCCAGGACCGGGAAATTGCCGAATGCTTCTGCTCCTATCGGTTTCAGCAGCTGGAGGACATCCGCATCCAGCGGGATAGTACCATATGCGGCTTTGCTCCGGGACTGCTGGTATCAAGTGTTATGGAACGTATCGGTTCGGTGGGGATGGTCTGTGACTACTATAATTCAAACCATTTCACAGGTCCCGATTCGGGGTTCGTCTCCTACTGTACGATACTTTGGAGGTAGAGATGCTTAGTGAGGACATGAGGGGAGATCTTCTGTGTGCGGTGAGGCGGGAAGTTGAGATGCACCTGTGCGGCAGCAGCAGTCGTCAGGAGGTGGAGCTGGAGAAATATGGAGAACTTCATCGGCTGGGTGGTGCCTTTGTCACGATTAAGAAGGGAGAGCATCTCCGCGGATGCATCGGTAATATTCTAGGCCGGAAGCCACTCTACCAGTCTGTACTGCAGCTAGCGGTGGAGGCGGCCGTTGGAGATCCCAGGTTTCTGTCCATGGAATGTACAGAACTTCAGGAGGTGCGCTTTGAGCTCTCCCTGCTGACTGTACCGGGAGAAGTTGATGATCCCAGAGATATCGTTATTGGGACCGACGGGATCCTGTTTTCTGCTGACGGGCGAAGTGCGGTATTCCTGCCGCAGGTAGCATCGGAGCAGCAATGGAGTCTGGAGCAGACCCTGGATCACCTCTGCATTAAGGCGGGACTTTCTCCGGGCCGGTGGCGCCGGGAGGGATGCACCTTTCAGGTGTTCCAGGCGGAGGTCTTCGGGGAGGAATAATGAAACTTACCTGCGATTTCTGTTATCGGATGTGTGAAATTGAAGAGGGCAGCCGGGGATACTGCGGTATCAGGGAGTGCAGGGAAGGTGAGATTATTACCGTACATTACGGATATCTGCTCGCCGCTGCGGTGGACCCAATTGAGAAAAAGCCGATGTATCACTTCTGCCCCGGGGACAAAACCTTGTCAGCTGCACTGTTCGGCTGCAACTATACCTGCAGCTTCTGCCAGAACCATGATATCTCCCAGCGTACCAGTCCGCTCTTCCCCGCTTCCCGAAAACAGCTGCGGGGGGAATGCACTTCACCCCGGCAGCTGGTCAGCCGGATGGACGAATGCGGAGTATCGATCATGAGCTATACCTATTCGGACCCGGTTGTATGGCAGGACTACATGCTGGATACCGCCCGGCTTGTCCATGAGCAGGGAGGCCTGAACTGTATGGTCACCAACGGCTCCTTCTCAGCTCAGTCTCTGGAGCGGGTACTTCCCCTTATTGACGGGATCAATATCGACGTAAAGGGAGACGAGCAGTTTTATCAGACCTACTGCAAGGCTGAGCTGTCTCCCGTCCTGAGGGCTGTGGAGGCATGTGCCCGCCGACCGGGGACTGTTCTTGAGGTTACGACCCTGCTCATTGAGGGAATCCATACCCTTGAGGAGGTTCGCGCCATGGGACAACTGCTTTTTAATGCGGGGGTGCAGGTATGGCACCTGAGCAGGTTTTTCCCCCATTACCGTATGGAGGATAGAAGAAGTACCTCCGAAGCATATTTAGATGAGGCTATCGAGGTCGCCGGTGAATGCAGGATCCCCTATGTCTATGGGGGGAACAGTACGAATCCTGAACACAGCATTACCAGATGCCCCACCTGCGGAACGCAGGTCATAACTCGGAGAGGGTACTATGTGCGGGTCCAAAGGGAGCTGCAGCACTCCATGCTGATGAATATGTGCACCGGATGCGGGGAACGAATCTACGGTAAGTTCCGGTGAGAAAGACAGAGACTGCCCTTTTTCAGCAGTCTCTGTGTATACAATCCTGACGGCTCTAGAGCAGTCCGTTATCAACGAGAAAGGAGTAGGCTACATCCTCCGGTTCCTCTTTGAGTCCGTCCACCTTGTAATTGAGTTCCGTCATGCTTTCCTGGTCAAGCAGGGTGATCATGGGAGAGAGAATCTCCTCAATTTCCGGATACTTTTCATAGATATCGCGGTTGATCAGGTTGCAGAGGTTGTAGATGGGAAAGAAGTTTTTCGTGTCTTCAAGTACAACCAGTTCATATTCAACCAGGTGTCCGTCGGTGGTGAATACCATAGCAACATCAACATCACCTGATTTGAGGGCCTCATAGGTGAGACCCAGGTCCATGGTCCGTACGTCTCTCGGGGACACGGAAAAACCATAAAATTCAGCCATACCGAAAAACCCGTCGGGTCGTTCAAAGAACTCATATTCGACTGCAAAGTTGAGCCCTCTGGGGTTGTTGTTTACATACCCAGCGAGATCCTCAAGAGTCAGAATATTAAGTTTTTTGGCGACAGATTCGGTGAGTCCCATAGCATAGGTGTTGTTCAGGTCCATCCTGTTGACCCACACCACATCGTTTTCTTTGAGATCAAGTTCCTTTACTGCCTCAAAGAGAGCAACCTCATCGCGGATGGTCTCCTCCTGTTTCAGATATGAAGTCCAGGCGGTGCCTGTGTAGTCATTGCTGATATCGACCTGGCCGGAGAGCTGTGCCTGGCGGAGGGCAAAGGAGCTCATACCGAACCGGCGGGTCACATCAAACCCTTCAGCTTCCAGCAGCAGGGCTACCATTTCACCGGTAATATACTGCTCGG
>SKJE01000136.1 GCA_007116075.1 Spirochaetia bacterium | reverse complement strand
TGATATATGCAATATGATACTTTACTACACATAAAACACCTGCAATTCAGCAGAGTAACAGCAGGAGGCCCAAGGCATGGGAAAAAAAATTGAAGGAAAGCAGATAGCACAATCCATAAGAGAGGAACTTGCCCAGCAGGTCTCTGGTGTAGTCGCTTTAGGGAAACGATCTCCCTGCCTTGCGGTGGTCCTGGTGGGACATGATCCGGCCAGCGTCTCCTATGTCACGGGAAAGCACAAGGCATGCAAAGAAGTCGGTATTGTGAGCAGAGATATCCACCTTGAGGATGATGTAGGTGAACAGAAGGTGCTGGATATAGTTGATGAATTAAACAATGATGATGAGGTGGACGGGATACTGGTCCAGCTTCCCCTTCCTTCCCAGATTGATGAACAGAAGGTGCTGCTGAATATAAGTCCCGACAAGGATGTTGACGGGTTTCACCCGGTCAGCCTCGGCCGGCTCATGGCAGGGGTTCCTGGGTTTCTGCCCTGTACACCAAACGGTATTGTCGAGCTGCTGCTGAGAAGCGATATTGAGATATCAGGGAAACATGTGTGTATTGTAGGACGAAGTAATATTGTCGGTAAACCACTGATGAACCTGCTGCTGCGCAAGGGAAGCAGGGGAGATGCTACGGTCACCGTTTGCCACTCACGATCAATTGATTTAGCCCGATATACCCGTGAAGCTGATATTCTCATAGCTGCTGTCGGTCGAGCACAGATGATTACCGCCGACATGGTAAAAGAAGGGGCTGTAGTGATTGATGTGGGTGTAAACAGGATTGAAGATGCAACCAGGAAGCGGGGATACCGCCTGGTCGGTGATGTGGACTATGACGGGGTTTTTGAGAAAGTTTCGATGATTACCCCTGTTCCCGGGGGAGTTGGACCTATGACCATCGCTATGCTGATGTACAATACCGTCGTCTCGTATCAACGGAGTCAAGCTTAATGGATCAATCCGTGAAACGATACTGGCTCGAGACCTACGGCTGCCAGATGAATTTTGCTGAATCCAATGCCCTTGAGCGAGATCTGCTCCACCATGGGTATATGCCCGCAAAGCACCCCGAGGAAGCATCCGTGGTGATACTGAATACCTGTTCGGTCAGAAAGACCGCAGAGGACCGAATCTGGGGCCGCCTGGGTTACTTTAAGAAGATGAAACAGAGTCATCACCTCACGTTAGTGCTTACCGGCTGTATGGGTGAGCGCCTGATACATCAAAAACTCTCTGATCAGGGAGTTGACGTGATCATCGGAACAGCAGGAAAAAACCATATTATTTCCTATTTAACCGGTAAAGATGAGCACCTGGAGACCTATGAATTCAACCATTCCCATTACCGGGAGGGAGATCTCCGATCATTCGTTCCAATCATGAATGGATGCAACAACTTCTGCAGCTACTGTATCGTACCCTATGTCCGGGGCAGGGAAATTTCCCGTTCACCTGAGGATATTCTCCAGGAGATTGACCTCCTGACAGGAAAGGGAGTAAAAGAGATTACTCTGCTTGGACAGAATGTAAACTCCTATGCATACCATGAATTTGAATTTCTGGAACTCCTTGAGGAGATTGCCCGGAGGACTGAAAAGAGATCATGGGTCCGTTTTATGAGCTCACACCCCAAGGATATCTCCCCAGAGCTCGGGGATCTGATATCCCGTTATGATTCATTATGCAGTCATATTCATCTACCGGTACAACATGGTTCTGACCGGATTCTTGCACAGATGAATAGAAAATACACCCGCGGGCATTATATCGAAATGGTGGATGCCCTGAAGAGAAGGGTAGACGGACTGACCTTTTCAACAGACCTGCTCATTGGTTTCCCGGGAGAGACAGAACAGGACGTTGAGGATACCCTGGACCTCATGGATCGGGTAGGGTTTACCGACGCCTTCACCTACTACTTTAATCCCCGGGAAGGCACTAAAGCTGTAGATCTCCCGGATCAGCTGCCCCATGAGCTCAAACTGGAGCGACTTCAGCGGGTAATTGATATTCAGCGGAGTATCCAGATACGGGAAAAAAAGAAAAGAATCGGAAAAACTGAGATTGTGCTTGTTGAAGACCGCACAAAAAAAGACCATAATGAATTACTCGCTCGTAGTGAGCATGATGACATGGTAATTATACCCACCAGCGATGCAGCTGTAGGGGAGTTTGTCCAGGTAGGATTAAAAAGCCTATCTGGCAGCACATTTAGGGGAGACGTAAAACGATGTGGAAATTAATCGTCGCAATAATTGTTTTAATACTCATTATCCTGTTCATATCCTTTAACATCGAGAATGTTTCGGATATCTCCTTTATCTTCTATACCGCTGAGAATATCCCAGTCTATCTTACCATTTTCTTTTCCCTGCTCGTTGGTGCCCTTGCCATGCTTCCTGTAGCCCTGGGATATCGTGGCAAGAAGAAGAAAGAAAAGTCTATTGCAATAATGGAACAAGAAATTAATTCTTCCTTCGATAAACAGTTTGCCCAGGATGGAAAGAAGGGGAAAAAGCGAAAGAAGAAAAGTAAAAAGGATCCCGACATCGATATTGCACCAACACAACCGACTGATGCAACATGAGACCCTGGCTATACCTTTGTACGACAGTGCTGTGGACCTGGATATGGATGCTCCCTGCCGTTCTTTTGGATCAGTGGTGGCTTGCGTTTCCTTCAGTTTTCTTTATTCTCATCGGTGGGTTGGGCCCGATGATTACAGCCCTGCTGTTTATTCATATTGGCTTTCATGATCCCTCCCTTGATAAAAACATCTCCTCTTTCTTACGGCGCTGTTTCTCATGTTCCGGTCTTACCAGAAAACATCTGCTGATTATGATCGGCTGCCTTGCATGTATCATACTCCTGCCGATCTTGTTTGATGGAGAAACCCGTTCTGCCCAGGGATTGTTTACAACAGGTCCAGTAGTATTTCTGGTGGTGGGTCTCGTCTTCGGTGCTCTTGAGGAAATCGGCTGGAGAGGATACGCCCAGGAATCATGTAATCGACACTACAGTCCACTTACAGCTTCCCTCATCATTGGACTATTCTGGGCCCTGTGGCATCTGCCGCTGTTTTATATAGAGGGAACCTACCAGAACCAGCTCGTACCTGGATCAACTGCTTTCTGGGTATTCCTGTTCTCTTTACCTGTCGGATCACTAGTGTATGGATGGCTTTATGGTATCACCGGCAATGCTGTATCAGCACCGCTTCTGTTCCACGGTATCGGCAACATGCTGCGGGAACTCTTCACCGACCCCAAGCCGATGTACGCCTTTGCCGGTGAAGCATTCCTCGCGGTGCTGGTTCTCTGTATCTCCTGGTCCTGGATGATCCGAAAACCTTCTGTTTAGTGGTCGCAGAGATTTCCGCTGCTCTCCAGTGTCCCCTTGAGATATTCCTGGACCACATCTTCCGGACTTCCTCCTGATATGCCTACCACCGTTTTTATGCTGAACTGCTCAAACAAATCTCTGGCACGCTGACCCATTCCCCCGGTGATGATCACATCAGCACCCTGCTGATGCAGCCATTTGGGAAGAACACCTGGTTCATGGGGTGGAGGAGTAAGCTTCCGTTGAGCCGCTATGGTTCCATCCTTGATCTCAAAGAGTGTGAACTCTTCGCAGTGGCCGAAATGCGTGGACACTGTCCCCGCAGCTGTTGTTGGTATTGCTACTGTCATGATATTCGCTCCTGAATGTGTGTTATAATCTTCTGAATTATTTCTGATGCCATGGTGTCATGTTGTTCTACAATTGGTGCACCCGTATCTCCTGAAGAGGCTATCTCGGGCAGGAATGGAATACTTCCCAATAGCTCAATATGCATGTCCCGGGCCATCTTCTGAGCACCTCCCTTTGGAAAGAGTTCAATGAGTTCCCCGCAGGATGGACAGGTAACTGTCCCCATGTTTTCTATCAGTCCAAGGACCGGAAGCTTTAACCTACGGCAGAAGGTGATGGATCTCCTTACATCAATACTTGATATCCTCTGGGGGGTGGTAACAAGTACAGCTCCAGTAATATTGGGTATGAGCTGGCAGACTGAAAGGGGTTCATCACCGGTACCCGGAGGAGAATCGACTATCAGGTAGTCAAGGTTATCCCAGTGCACCTCTTCAATCATCTGCTTGATTGCCTGCATCTTCAAAGGCCCTCTCCAGATAAGTGCGTCATCATTGGAGGGCATCAGTGACCCGATGGACATCACCTTCATAGTTCCGTAGGTGAGGGGATACATACCCTCCTCATCCCTATGAATCTGCATATGCTCAAGTGAGAGCATTGCGGGAACACTCGGCCCGTGGATATCTGTATCAAGCAGTCCTACGGAGTATCCCATGGAACTCAAATGAACAGCAAGGTTCACTGCTACGGTGCTTTTACCCACCCCGCCTTTTCCTGATAACACGACGATCGTATGATCAATGTTGTTTTGTATCACATGGTGCTCCTTCTGTGTAATATGTTCATTCCCACTTTCCGAATATCTTCAGCAGCGGGTGTGTGCAGTGCTGCGGGAGCACAACGCTCCCATTGGGCCTGTTCCAATCCTGGATCAAATCTTACTGAACCTGCATAGATCATCTGTTCAGATTCAATGTACGACATGATTTCACGGGTATAGCGGGGACTCACATCCCATCGGTTGATGCAGACCATCGGGGTTATGTGAAAGTGCTTCGCCAGTGCTGCTGCGCGCTGTACATCATGCAGCGCTGATACTCCTGGTTCCGTTACAATCAGCACATCATCAGCACCTGTTATCGATGCTATGACCGGACACCCGATTCCCGGCGGTCCGTCACAGAGGATGAGTTCCTGATTATGCTCTTCGGCATATGCTTTTGCCATGCTGCGAAGTATACTCACAAGCCTTCCTGAGTTTTCACCTCCCGGTGGGAGCTGCGAGTGAATCAGCACTCCTGAGGGGGTCATTGAGGTCATCACAATCTGTTCTGCATCATCTTCCATTGTAATTGCACCTGCTGGACAGACCTCTTTACACACTCCGCAGCCCTCACAGAAGAGTGGTTCCACCGTAACAGGCGGGCCCGGTGTGAGTCCCTGATACCTGCATGTGCTAACACACAGACCGCACTGGGTACAGATGCTCTGATCAATTACCGGAATCTTTCCTAGTACGACAGCTCCCTTATTGATAATATTTGATTTGCCCAGTAGATGATAATTGGGTGCATCAACGTCACAGTCCACTGCGACACATGTTCCTGAAAGATACGCAAGAGAGGCAGTTATCGTTGTCTTTCCCGTTCCTCCCTTTCCACTGATAACAGTAATTGTTCTCATATGAGCTCCTTCAGAATTTGTTTGAACACAGGGATATGTGCTTCTGACAGCTCACCGTTGACACAGCTTTGCCTGATACGATAATCATCATGTATGGTCCCAACGTTTCTGTATCCATGGTCACGGCACCACCTGCTGATGATATCATCTGTGGTTTTTACTTTGTTCACCAGTACACTAAAAGGTTTTCCAAGCTCTTCAAGAGCTTCAGCCATCCTGGTGATATCATGCAGGCCGAAGGGTGTTGGTTCACCGACCAGCAGTACATGGTCAGCCGGCGCAACTGCAGCCATGGCAGGACAATTCACTCCCGGAGGACCGTCAATGATGATCAGCTCATGATCAGGAATATGGCTGATCACTTCCCTGATCATGTGTACTACAGATACTGACCCAACTTTAAGGACACCTTGGATGAACTTTTCAGAAAATTCAATGTATCCAACTTCATAGGGTTTTTCAGTAATTGCTTTCTCCGGACATACCAAGGTGCATCCGCCGCAGCTGCGGCAGAGATCAGGGAAGGTTTTTACCTGATCACCAAGGAGTGCAATTGAACCGAAGGAGCAGAAGGAGCTGCAGGTCCCGCAGGTCCTGCAGCGTTGATGATCTATAACAGGTACTTGGCGATATACATCACGACGCTGAAGATCATGTTCCTGCAGAAAAAGCAGGGCATTTGGCTCCTCCACATCACAGTCAGCAAGGAACGTATCGGGACAGCCGGCTGCATAAAGATGGACTGAAGCAAAGGTTTTTCCTGTCCCTCCCTTTCCTGATGCTACGGTGATAATCATGAATGTATGGTTTCCTCTCTGCTTAATAACTCATTGAGAGCCATAGCTACTGTATGCTGTTTCGTGGTATACAGGGTAATTCCGGCCGCTTCAAGAGCTTTCTGAGCCTTCGGTCCTACCGTACCGGTTACCACCGTATCTACTTCGTTGCGTATTAACAGCTCCACCGTCTGTATGCCTGCCCCTTGAGGAGCAGAGGAAGCTCGCTTGTTGCTGACCTCAGTATAACGTTCAGTTTCAGTATTATAAATGAAAAACAGTTCAGCCCTTCCGAAATGTTCATCAAGCTGGTTATAGAGATCATGTTTCTTAGCGCTCAGGGCAATCTTCATTTGGTTGTATCCTCCTTGGTGGAACTCAGATCCTGTATCTGGTTTTCCACTGCCTCAAGTTCTCTCTTCAGCAGTTCCTGGTGCATTTCCAGTTCCTCTTTCACAGGGGAGGCGGGATATCCGAAACATCTTCTACCTCTACCCATACCATAACCGAAGGGTCCTCTTCTAAAACTGTAACCTCCTGTACACAATCCTCTTCTTCCACCGGTCATAGGTCCGTATCCTGCTGGTCCAGTTCTGTCATATCCTGGCATGTCGTTGCCTCCTTGTTCGTCGTGTCCTTCCATTCATGCATCTGCAGCCGGGCATGGCAAAACATTCATGCAGATTGACTCCTGCTTGATATGCCTCGATCACGCAGCTTACTTTGCCGCAGATAAAGGGAATGGCCGTAATTTCATGGGCAGCAAACCGGTACTGCAGATCCCGGGACAGGGCTCCGCAGACCAGGGTATCCACCTCAAGCTCTTCCAGTCGATCGAGAAACTCCTCAAAGGTAGGGTACTGATGCCTGCAAACCTGTAGAGTATTTCCTGTGGATGGGATAACAAGTACCATATCTGCGGTATCGCAGACCGGAGCAATCCGTAATCCTTGAATGGAATATGCTGCAGCACCCATAGTTGCTTCTCCTTATTGGATATATGGCAATAACCGTGCCATCTATGAGATAATATGTATGTATATGTTGTATATATAATTAGAAATGTATGTCTTTTACGAGAGTAGCATATGTACGACTATTGTTGTCTTAATAGTCTCAGGAACGCGACTTTGGTATCTGTAAACCCAGTTTATTAATCTTCCGGAACAGGGTTGCCTTATGGATACCCAGCTCCTTGGCTGCAGCAAGACGATTATAGTTATTACGTTCCAAAGCTCCCATAATCGCCTGAGCATCAAGCAGGTCATGGGCTGAATGGATATCTGCAGATACTGGAACCTGGCGCACCCGAAGGATTTCCTGAGGGAGATGATGTATTTCAATTTCCTGACCGGTGCAGAGAATAAATGACCGTTCAATCACATTTTCAAGTTCACGAATATTTCCAGGCCAGTCATAGGCCATCAGTAAAGAAATAGTCTCAGGGGAGCATCTGTCGATTTGTTTATTCTGCAGGACGTTGAATCGCTGAATAAACTGCTCCACCAGCAGTGGAATATCTTCCTTTCTTGATCGCAGGGGCGGCAGTTGGATATTTACGACATTGATACGATAATACAGATCCTCCCTAAACAGTCCCTTTCTGCAGAGTTCCCCCAGGTCCTTGTTTGTTGCGGTAATAATCCGTAGATGTGCACGCTTCGTTGTAGTTGATCCAAGAGGTTCATAGGTCCTTTCCTGCAGTACCCGCAGGAGGCGGACCTGGAGAGCGGGGGAGATATCACCGATTTCATCAAGCAGGAGAGTACCCCCCTCTGCTAGGTCAAACCTTCCCGGCTTATCCTTCACCGCTCCAGTGAATGCTCCGGCCTTGTATCCGAAGAGTTCCGATTCAAGCAGGGTATCTGGAAGGGCGCTGCAGTTAACCGCCACAAAGCGTCCCTTTGCCCCGCTCTGTTCATGGATCGTCCTAGCTATAAGTTCCTTACCCGTACCTGTATCACCAAGGATCAGCACCGTGCTGGGACTTTGTGCTACAGCAGGGATCACCTCAAAGATTTTCTGCATTAATGAGCTTTTACTTGTGAGATTTCCCACATGACTTCTTTTATCAAGGGCCTGTTTGAGTGACCAGATTTCAGAAAGGTCTCGAAAGGTCTCGGCACCTCCGATTATCTCCCCGAATTCATTCTTCAATACCGCTGTTGAGATACTGATGGGGATCTTATCGCCTTCCTGGTTTATAATATAACCACTTTTACCAATGATCGGCTTACCTGTCTGGAGGGTCTCCAGCAGGGGACAGCCGGCCCCGCACATGCTGGATTTAAACACTTCAGAGCAGGAAGCACCTATGGCTTCCATGCGCTGTACTCCTGTGATTTCCTCTGCAGCTCGGTTAAAAGAGGTAATTCTCCAGGATAGATCAATGGTGAATACCCCGTCAGATATACTTTCTAAAATTGCCCTGGTAGGGGAATAGCTTGGCTGTTTCATATCTCTATTCTCGCCAAAGAATCAGATTTGTCAACAACGAAGGTTCCTAGGGAGTCAGTCTTTCAGGCTGGTAGGTTCCCATGGATACAATCATCTTAATAGCGGTATCGACTGGTATATCGAGCAATATTATATCCTCCTTATTGAGAAAGAGCAGAAATCCGTTGGTGGGGTTCGGGGTAGTGGGGACAAAGACCGATACCCGCTTATCATCGTTAAGCAGTACCTCATCACTTGCGATAAAACCCATACTTTTTGTTCCTTTCAAGGGATAATCGATCAGCACGACCTTGGTAAAACGCTTTTTCGGGTTATTGGTAAAGGTCTTCTGGATGTCAGATATGGAACCATAGATGTTCTTCACGATGGGAACCCGGGAGAGTATCAGCTCGGAAATCTTTATGAACCATCGGCCGAGAAAATTACTGGCTAACACCCCCACGGTAAAGATGATCACCAGAGCAAGGATAAAACCCATACCGGGTATGTAGAAATCGGTGAAGAGCAGGATAATTTGTTTAACAAGTGAATCTAGGCTGCTGATGAGCCAGAATAATAGATAGAAGGTAACTGCCAGAGGAAGTAAAGTAAACAGTCCTCTCAAAAACATTCTTTTTATGTATTTCATTTGTAAAGATATATCACGAAAGAGAGGGAATTGAAAAGGTACATTTCAGACGTTCCAAGGGGAATCGATGAAGAGCATCTGAAGGGGTCAGTTTCCCCACCTTTTCTCGTTTCCGAAGTTCATCTAGGGCAGTCTGGAACAAAAAAAATGACAAGCTGATTTTCTTGGTCAGGGTTTTAAGAAATACTTAAACATATATAAAATATATATTTACACATCAATAATCAAAACAATAATATCGTGAACAAAATTTATAAAATATGTTTGCAATATGTTACAACCTATGTTACGATAATTTTATCAGTTACCTCGTATGTAAGATAACTGGTAAATCATGAGTTAAACATAGTTTAACGATGTTTATAGGACATTCAAAAAAAAGGAGAAAATGATGAAAAGGACGTTAGTGGTATGTGTTGTTCTGTTGCTCTGTGCTTCTGTAGTGTTCGCACAGGCATCACGGGAACGGGCTGAACAGCCCCTTAAGATTGGATACTTTGTATCAACCTTGGATAATAGTTTCCATCAGTCACACAGTGTATGGGCTGAACGATACGCAGCTGAAGAGTATGGTGCTCAGGTCCAGGTTTTTGACGGCAGGTCTGATGTGACAACTATGGCTGAAAACTTCGACCAAGCTTATGCCCAAGGAATGAACATGGTTTCCCTCCATATCTGGCAGGGTGAGTCAATCCGCCCAACTGCGTTGGAAGCATTAGATGACGGCATGATTATCACCAGCTATTTCGACAAGATTCCTGAACTGCCTGTACCCCATATTATGCCTGGTGAAGCAGAGATCTCATTTGAAATGGGCCGTATTGCAGCTGAACAGTGGATCCAAGCTCATCCCAATAAACCTATTGTGTTTGTACAGGTTGGATGGCCGGATCATGAAGGTGTTACTACCGGACGCTCACAGCCTTTCTATGAAGGTGTTATGAGTGTAGCTCCAGACGCTGAATATCTTGGTGTTATGGATGCAAGCCGCGGAGCTGATCATGCATTTAACGTAATTCAGGACCTCGTACAGACAAGACCTGACATCAATATTATCTACTCCCAGGCTGATAACCTCACAGTAGGAACTATGCCTGCACTTCGTCAGATGGGTCGTGGGGTTATGGACAATGGCGTTCCTCTTACCGAGATCGTAGCCAGCGTTGACTGCCCCTGGACAGAGGTAGTGGAAATTTTTGATCCCAGTTCTTCATTAAAGATGTCAATGGGTCTTCCTCCGAAAGAAACAGCTATTGCCCGAATTGACCTCATGATGGATGTGTACAACGGCAAAGTATCCCAGCTTGATGCAGGTGCTGAAGTGATCTATGTACCCAATACGCTCATCGGTTATTGGACACAAGATACCGTAGAAGAAGCAGTAGCATGGTATAATGAACAGTTCGGAGAAAATGAAACTGTACCTACTTATTAATTGATATTCAGCATCAGAATGGGACAAGAATAACGTTGAAAGAACCTCGGGGAGGAAGCTGGAAACGGCTTCCTCCTCATTGAAAAGACCGGAGGAGTACGTGGGATCATCTAATGAACATATATTGGAGATCAGGAACTTGGTGAAGGACTTTCCCGGTGTTCGCGCTGTCAATGATGTCAGCTTTAACATCAAAAAGAATACCGTTCACTGCCTTGTAGGAGAGAACGGGGCAGGTAAGTCTACACTTATCAAGATTCTGACCGGAGCTTACCAGAGAACTGAAGGAACTATACTGCTTCGTGGTGAAGAATATTCAGCACGTAATCCAAAGGAAGCCAGGGACAACGGTATCGCTACCTTGTTTCAGGAACTTAATGTCGTGGACCAGCTGACTGTGGAGGAAAATCTAACCCTTGGTCTTGAAGATACTAAGTTTGGCTTTATTCGCAGCTCTACAAAAATCAAAAGAATGGTGGAAACGCTGAAGGATATTGAGCCCTCCATTCATCCGAAACATCGTGTTTCACGACTGAGTGTAGCAAAAAAACAGATAGTAGAAATAGCAAAGGCGGCAGCATCTGAGGCTGAAATCATTATCATGGATGAACCTACTGCTTCACTTTCAGAGAAGGAAATTAATCGGCTCTTTACTATTATCAGGGAGCTGAGAAAAAAGAATGTGACAGTTATCTATATATCCCACCGGCTGGATGAAATCATGGAGCTGGGAGATATGGTTACTGTCATGCGTGACGGAAAACACATTGCAACGAAACCGGTGTCAGAAGTTAAGGACCGGTCTGAATTGATCCACATGATGATCGGTAAGACCGTTTTTGAAGAATATGTACCCAGAGAAACCAGCAGCATGGAACCGCTGCTTACAGCGAAGGGCATCAGCAACAGCAAGCTGAAGGATCTCTCCTTTCATGTAAACAAAGGTGAAATTATCGGATTCTACGGACTTGTCGGATCCGGAAAAACTGAACTTGCTTCAGCCTTGTACGGAATAGACCGCTACTCAGGTGAATTTGTATTCAAAGGAAAACCCTTAAAGGGCGGACCAAGTGATGCGATTGCTTCAGGAATAGCCCTTGTTCCTGAAGAACGTAGAACCCAAGGAATTTTCCCGAACCTGACGATCCGAATGAATATCCCTGTAATGAACATGAAGCATATCACGAAAAGAAATATTATTCGGGATCACCTGGACCGTAAAACCGCTAAGGAATATATAACAAAGCTGAACATAGTAACTGACACGACAGAAAAGGAATTATCCAAGCTCTCCGGCGGGAACCAGCAGAAGGTGGTGTTCTCAAAATGTCTCTTCGCTGATTCTGACCTTCTCATACTGGATGAACCAACAAGGGGAGTGGATGTCGGTGCTAAAAGTGAGATCTATTCGATTGTCCGGCATCTGTCTGAACAGGGTACTTCAATTATTGTGTTCTCGTCGGAACTCCAGGAGATCCTCTATTCATGTGATCGGATATATCTACTTTTTGACGGAGTGCTCAAGGCAGAAATCAAGAACGGTCCTGATGTAGATACTGCAAAAATTATTCATATTGCAACTGGGGGGATGTGACTGTGTTAACAACCGATCAAGAAGGAATGAAGCAGATTAAGCATGTTTCTGACAGCAAAGGGACCATCAGCAACCTCACCTTTATTATTTTCGCTATGGTTGGGGTACTGGTTATTGTCTTTACCATAGCTTCAATGATAGTACCGAGATTCTTTGATTTGGCAACTATGTCAAATCTCCTGGTCCAGCAGTCTGAACTGATTATTATCGGAATCGGTGTGACATTCATTGTTATTACCGGAAGGCTTGATTTATCAGTCGGGGGTGTTGTGGCCATGGCGGGTGTGCTGTCTGCATATTTCGCCCAGGCAAATACAAGGGCTGAATTCAGTCTTTCCAGCGGCCTGGGCCTTCCCTATTGGCTTGCTGTGGTACTGACGCTTATATGCTGTATGGGTATCGGGGCAGTGAATGCATTGTTTATTGTTAAGTTCAAGATTGCATCCATCATAGTAACCCTCGGCGGTATGTCCCTGGCCAGGGGAATAGCTATGATCATTGCCAGGGGTGCACAACGTAATGTAGGTCTGCCTCCTGAATTCGGGTTTTTCGGCAGGTTCTCCATTATCGGAACCATCAATCTCGCAGTGTGTTTTATGATTGTCCTTGTACTTATTGCACTGTTCGTTGAGAAAAAAACTGTCTTCGGCAGGAAGCTTTTTCTCATAGGTTCAAATAAGACAGCAGCTGATTTATCAGGGATCAAGACAGATCGACAGATTGCACAGTTGTATATCATTAGCTCCTTTCTAGCTGGTGTGACAGGTATACTTATGGCTTCAAAATTCTGTTCAGGAAACAGCTCCATTGCCGGCGGATATGAATTTGACGCCCTGGTCATTACGGTCCTGGGCGGTACCAGTATACACGGAGGATTCGGATCTGTAATTTGTGCAGTCATTGGGGCATTTATTCTCGGTATTCTCAGCACATCAGTAAACATGCTGGGATATCCACCCGCGTCCCAGCTGCTTGTAAGAGGGTTTGTGATCGTGATCGCAATACTTGCCCAGCGATACGCACTGAATAAGCGAAACGTGTAGTTCAAAAGGATAATTGACAATGATGAAACGAGATAAGCTTTCCTGGCAAACCATAGTGAAGAATTTTTATATTGTAGCAATACTCTTCGTCACGGTCATGGTATTTACGCTCATTTCTCCCGCATTCATACGGACACAGAATATCGTAAACATACTGCGGATGGCTGTACCTGGCATGCTGATAGCAAGTGCATTTACCCTTATTATGATATCGGAACATATTGATCTCTCAGTAGGGGGGACCATGAGCCTTACGGGAGTAATATATGCCATCTTAGTACGGGACGGCATGGCATTTCCCCAGGCTGCCCTGATCACCATACTGCTGGGTATAGGTATCGGCTGGATAAATGGCCTGCTGGTCATGAAACTGAGAATAGTGCATGTCATAGCAACATTGATTACCATGACCTTAGCTACGGGGTTTGCCCGACTTCTGGCCCCAACCGGTATCGGTGTGATAAGAGGCCTGCCAATGGGCGTTGAGGCCTTTGCTCGTTCCCGGTTTTTCTTGAGACTTCCTCCCGCATTTTACCTGATGCTTGTGGTTGTTGCGATTATTACTATCATCCATCGGAAGACACTTCTTGGAAAATTCACCTGTGCGATAGGTGGCAACAGGACAGCAGCTGAACTCTCCGGGGTCAATTCGGTACGTATCGTGTGGATCCTTTATATTATTTCTGCAATCTGTTCCGCCTTGGCGGGCATTACCCGTACCAGTTATCTCTCTCTTGGTGATCCTCTTACCGGAGACCCGATGCCCATGAATGCTATTATTGCAGTACTCATGGG
>SKJE01000198.1 GCA_007116075.1 Spirochaetia bacterium | reverse complement strand
CCGGTAGCCCAGCGCCTGAAAGAGATCTGCACCAGAATTATCATGAAGGGATATGCGAATCGCGACATGCTGACCGCCCTTGCGGATGTCATGGTCCAGCGCAAGCGGGAAGGGGGCGACTTCTCTGACATCATCATGCGGCGGACGGTAAAACTCAATATCCTCTTTAAGCGGCTCCTTCGCTACGGGGTTGAGAACGGGGAGTTCCGTGCATTCTCAATTGATGACACCAGTGACCAGATCTTTACCCTGCTTGAGTCCTTCGGATTCCAGATGGCACTGCTGGAGCGGTTCAACACCGAGGTTTCTATACGACTTATCAATCTCTATATTGAGAATCTTAAAAATTAGACGAACCAGGTGCGCCCATCCTGTTCAATGAGGGATGTGGCGCTGTCGGGAAGGGTCTTGTCGGGATATTCCTCAATGTCTTTCGCCTTAAGCATCGGTTCAACGATATTCCACGCTTCCATGATTTCATCCATTGACGGGAAGAGACTTTTATCAGAGATGATGATCTTCTCAATAATCTGCTGGTAGGCCTCAGGGGTGTTGACCCGGAAGGTCTTGAAATGGTCGAAATTGAGCCGTACCGGCTTAGCCTCCCAGGAGTTGTTTGGTTCCTTCATATTGAGCTGCAGGTCAATTGTCATCTCTGGATGGATGGTAATGATCATTGCGTTGTCCGTCACGTCATGTTCCCGGTCAGGGGTGCTTTTAAAGTGCTTGAAGGCTATATATATCATCGATATCGCCTCTTTCTGCATTTTTCCGGTCCGAACGTAGACGGGGATGTCTGAGAAATCATAGGTATCAACCATCAACTTGAAGGAGCAGTAAGTGGGGGTTTCAACCGGCCTGTCGTCCCGGGAGTATTTGAGGGATTCATACCGGGAGAGATAGAAATCGGTCACAGGAGCTATGGATTTCAGCACCTTGATCTTTTCATGGGATATCTGCTGGGGAGAGAAATCCACCGGTTCTCCCATGAACAGGTGTGTCACTATCTGCAGGATGTGGTTCTGAATGGTATCCCGGACCACCCCTATCTGCTCATAAAACCCGAGCCGCTGGTCAACACCGTGGGTTTCATCAAATATTATCTGGATATGATCGATGGCGTCCTTGTTCCAGATACCCTTGATGACGTCGTTATAGAACCTGAGTACCAGGAGGTTCTGCATGAATTCCTTGCCCAGGTAGTGGTCGACCCGGTAGATCTCGCTGTCCTCGAATACTGAGACCAGGATATCGTTATAATACTTGGCTGAAGTCCGGTCGAAACCGAAGGGCTTTTCTACTACGATTTTCTTCCTGAGCCTGCATCCCTGGAGGTTTTCATGGATATCCCGTATGTCATATATGGCTGATTCATACAGTGAAGGCTGGAGGGCGATATAGTAGATCAGTTCTATGTCGCATATATCCCCAATCAGGCTGTGGATCACATCAATGAGCTTCTGTTTCGATGACGAATCCTCCATAGAGAAGTGCAGGTAATGGAGAGCTCTGGAAAGTCTGCTTTCAGGTTGAATCCCCATGGCCTCAAGGTACTCCTGCTGTTTTTCAAACCTCCGGCCCAGAGCGATGACATGGAAATCATAATTTTTGCCGAGGAGCGTTTCATATGCAGGTATGAGTTTCTTCTGCACCAGATCCCCGGTTCCGCCGAATTGGATAAATATCTGTTTCACACTACACCTCCAGGTTGGTTAGCACAGTAAGCGCGCTGAATCCCTTGAAGAGCGTTGCCGGACAGCGCTGGGGATCATCAATGGTGAGAAACAGGCTCAGGGCGTCCCGTTTTTCCTCCCCGAAGAAGAGCAGGAACACATGAGCTGTACTTCGCTGCTTCCTGAAATAGTGGGGCGTCAAGGTGATTCTCCTGGGGGGAGGCTTAGGAGAGTCCGTAACAAGGGCGGTATCATCGCTGCTTGAAAGTACCTCGTGGCCAGGAAAGAGAGATGCCACATGACCGTCTTCTCCAACTCCGGCAATTATCATGGAGCTTTGGGAAAGCTGCAGCTGGAAAGAACTGAGTGCTGCAGCCTCTGTTCCTGTTGTATCAGGGAAATGCAACTGCTCAGGGGTTATCCGCCCTGAAGCTGTCAGTGATTCAAGCCCTTTCTGGAGCAGTTCTTCACTATTGAAAGGGGGATCCAACCGCTCGTCGGTCAGGTACAGATGGATCCGGCTGAGCAGTGTATCCGAACAGTGTTGAAGTGAGTCAATCACGGGATCAACACTCCTGCCGCCGGGAATGATCACCTGCACCGGTTTGTTCTCCGGTATGAGCGATCCTTCGTAGCGCAGGGCATCCAGAAGCAGCACCGCTGCCTCTTCACTGCGGTTAATCCTCATGATGTCCATGGTTCCACCTCTCTGCCAGCATTCTATCCCACCTTTATGACGATGTACAGGAGACGTCTCTGCCGTCCCAGGCACCTGTTATAAACCCTCCGCAGGTCACCTCTTCCCCCTGGTAGCACACAACCGCCTGGCCGGGAGTAATTGCCCGGAGGGGATGGTCAAAACTCACCAGGCAACTCCCGTCTTCCCGGGGGGTTACCGAAGCGTGGTGTTCGTTCAAACCGTGTCTGATTTTTGCGGTGACCCTCAGGGGAAAATGGAGACTTTCTGGAGGACGAAACCAGTTCATCTGGTCTGCGGTAAGACTCTGCTTGATAAGTTCCTCCTTCGGACCGACAGTGATGGACTGATCCTCTCCATTGATGGCTGTCACGTAGAGGGGAATAGGAGATGAGATGCCCAGCCCTCTGCGCTGCCCGATAGTATAGGAAATGATTCCTTTATGTGTTCCAAGGATTTCTCCCTGGGAGTTCCTGATCGGTCCCGGTTCAGGTGGCGTCTCAAAGAGATCACGATAATCCCCTGAATAGAAGTCCTGGCTCTCCTCCTTCTCTGAACTGGAGAGGCCGAATCTGCGGGCAGCTTCCCGCACCTCCTGCTTGGTGAGTTCCCCAAGGGGGAAGATAATCCTGCTCAGCTGGTCCTGCCGAAGCTGGGAAAGGAAGTAGGACTGGTCTTTCCGGTGGTCTGTTCCCCGCAGCAGCAAATATCTGCCGGACTCTTTTTCCTGCCTGATGCGGGCGTAATGGCCGGTTGCAAACCAGTCAAAGGGTACATGTTCGGCACATCGGTCAACCAGGAGCTCAAACTTGATCTTCTGGTTACACCGGACGCAGGGATTCGGAGTTCTTCCGGCAAGATATTCACTGCGGAAATAGGTGAGAACGATATCCTGGTACTCCTTGGTGAGATCTATGACATGGAAGGGTATGCCGATCTGTCTGGCCGCCTCCCGGGCTTCCTCAAGCTCCTCTTCTTCATTACCCCCGAAACAGGCGGAGATCTGCACATCCTGGGGAAAGGAGAGCCCCTGGGCATGAATCATGGTGACCCCAATGACTTCATGTCCCTTTTCAACTAAGAGTGCCGCAGCGGTTGATGAGTCGACCCCCCCGCTTAATCCTACAGCTATACGCATAAACTTATCCTTCTAGTAATATAAAGCTTATATATAGATATACAGAAAAAATAGCCCCAAGGCAATGGTTGCCTTTTCCCAGGTGAACTGGTATGACTATGGTCATGAATCAGCAACATACACCAAGGACTTCTCCATCAGACCAGATACGTCTGATCGCTGTTGATATAGACGGCACCCTGCTTAACAGTCGGCTGGAGGTAACGCCCAGGACAATGGCTGCCCTCCAGGCGGTCCGCGATCAGGGAAGGTATCTCATCCCGGTTACCGGCAGAAGCTTTTCAGCTGTTAAGCCTCTCTATGACCGTATTGGTGCAAACGGGCCTGCGGTCTGTTTCAATGGTGCAGGGGTAGCGGACCGGGACGGTAATTTCCTCCATGAGATTGCCCTGGAACAGAGCTATTCCAGGAAGGTGATAGAGGTGTGCCGGAAGAGGGATTTTCATGTTCATATGTTTCTTGATGACCAGCTGGTGTATG
>SKJE01000129.1 GCA_007116075.1 Spirochaetia bacterium | reverse complement strand
TAGGTGATGATGATGAAAAAACAGGTACGGCATGCTCGAAGATACATGGAAATCCTTGCGATTCTGAAGCGGCATGGATTTGGGGAACTGGTAACCCGATCAGGAATCGAAAAGGCCATCGGGTTTGGGAAAACAGGTGTTGTTCCCGAAATTGATGCATCCACATATCCCCAAAATGCCTGGGTACGTATCCGGCATATCTTTGAGGATCTCGGACCTGCTTATATCAAGTTTGCCCAGCTGCTCTGTTTCAGGGGGGATATCATCCCGCTTGATCTGGTGGAGGAACTGGAAAAGCTCAATGATGATATCCCTCCTTTCCCGGCAGAGGAAGCCCGCAGGCTAATAGCCAAAGAGCTGGAGACTCCCATCGAAGAGGTGTTCTCAGCATTTTTAGATAAGCCGATTGCCGCCGGCTCGGTTGCACAGGTACATAAAGCGGTGCTGCATAGCGGCGAGACAGTAGCGGTGAAGGTGCAGCGGCCGGAGGTACTGAAGCAGGTTCGTACGGATATAGAGATCATGAAGCATGTATCCGATCTGGCATGCCGGAAGATTCCCGAACTGAAGGTGTACAACCTTTCTCTCATCCTTGATGAGTTTGCTAAGACGATTGAGCTTGAACTCGACTTTCTTCATGAAGCGGCTAATATGGAGCACTTTTCCCGATGCTACGATGATATGGAGGAGCTCCATATTCCGGTATGCTACCGACGGTACTGCAGCCGTCGGGTGTTGACTATGGAATTTATTGATGGAATTAAGATTTCTGAGACCGAACAGATCAGGGATGCAGGGTATGACATGAAGATGCTTGCCCGGAGGGGGGTGGATATTGTTCTGCGTCATCTTTTTGCTGAAGGGTTCTTTCATGCCGATCCCCATGCTGGAAATTTCGTCGTTATGCCGGACCAGCGGCTCTGCCTGCTTGATTACGGTATGATGGGGTCCTTGAGTCCCCCGACAAAACGGCTTCTGACTTCAATGCTCATCGGTGCAGTTCTCCATGACAGCGAATACATTACAAGGCATGTCCTGCGTATCTGTACAGCCAGTGGTGAAGTGAACCGCACTGATCTTGAGACCGATATTTCTGCTATCCTTGACAGATTGTTCTCCTCCACCCCAGAACAGGTTGATATGGAACAGGTAGTGAAAAACTGTATTCGCCTGTTTCCGAAACACGGGCTGATGCTTCCGGGAGATCTCTACCTGCTGGGTCGTTCCATGATCCTGATGCAGAACAACGGCGGAAACCGGCTCGATCCAGAATTCAATATTGCTTCGCACCTTATGCCGTTTATCAAGGAGAATATCAACCGACGGTTCAAGGCGTCGAACCTTATGAAAGATTCTGCAATTGCAGTAGAGGAGCTTGCACAGTTCGCCAAGACCATGCCGTCAGAGGTTTCCGACCTCATGGATCGGGCAAAACAGGGGAAGTTCGGCATGCGCCTCACCCTTGAGGGAGTTGATGATGTCAAACGTGCCATGGAGCGGTCTGCCAACCGGCTTTCCCTGGCGCTGATCATTGCGGCTACCCTGATCGGATCATCCATGCTCTTGGGTCCTGACTGCCAGCGTACTTTCATGGGAATACCCAGCTTCTGCGTCGTAGGCTACATCATCGCGGGCGTGTTCGGTCTGCTGCTGGTGTATCTAATCATCCGTCACGGGAGGATGTGATGCATCCTCTCCGCCGCTGCAGGCTCTGCACAGACCGGTGAAGTAGAGGGTGTGTTCATGAATGAGCACTCCGTGTTCCATTTCCAGTTCCTCCTCCAGTCCCTGAAGCGTGCAGGATCCGAGGGAGGTGAATCGGTGACAGGAAGAGCAGTGGAAAAAATGGGTATGGGGAGAACGGTGAAGATGATAATACCGCTCAGTACCCTCCTCCGAACAGCTGTAGCTGAATGAGACGACCTGGCCAAGTCTCTCGAAGTAACTGAGTCCCCGATAAATGGTGGCTAGGTCAAACTGCTTTCCAAGTCTTCGATGAATCTCGGCCGCAGTCAGGGGAACATCGGATGCGGTGAGAGCGTTAAGCAGCAGTCTTCTTGATGCAGTCATAGATCAGCTCCTCCCGGTAATCCTGCCGAAGGTGAAGGAGAGCACAAAGAGTACAAAATTCACCATGACGATTGCCGCTCCCGTAGGCAGGTTGAGTAAGAAAGAAAGCAGTATCCCGGTAATTACAGATATCACGGCGCTGATGCAGGCGATGACAATGGTAGAGCGAAACCCGCCGGAGATCTGCAGGGCGGTCACTGCAGGGAATATAATGAGGCTTGAGATCAGCAGGGTTCCCACTACTCGTATGCCGAGCACTACCGTCAGAGCAGTCATCATAATCAGCAGCTTATTGATCCACTTTGTTTTCACTCCGGATACCCGGGCGAAATCCTCATCGTAGGTTATGGCAAAGAGATCATGATAGAAATAGATGAGGGCAGCAAGGACAACCACCGACAGCAGGATCGAAAGCCGTACTTCGAGCCGGGAAATTGCAAGGATACTGCCGAAGAGATAACTGAAGAGATCCACATTGAACCCCTGGGAGACACTGGCCAGCAGAACACCGACGGCAAGTGAGAGGGATGACACCAGCCCGATCGCGGTCTCTCCGTACATGGTGGTTTTCTCCCCAAGCTTGAGAATCCAGAGTGACATAAGCAGCAGAATCGGGATTGCCGCCAGCATGGGAGAGACGCCCAGAAGCAGACCAACGGCGACAGCGGCAAAACCGGTGTGGGCAAGGCCTTCGCCGATCATTGAAAATCGGCGGAGGACAAGAAACACCCCGAGTCCTGCACTGCTGAGGGCAATACAGATTCCGGAGATCAATGCCCGCTGCATAAAGGTAAACTGAAGCATCTCACTCAGCATGGGGAACCTCCAGGGATGTGGTGATGGTCAAAGTAGTGACCTGAAGAGGGAGCCTGATGAAACTCCTCCATAGATCCGGAGAAGAGCAGTTTTCGATCAAGGAAGAGAATGGTATCGGCATAGGTTCCAATTGAATGACTGTCGTGGGTGACGATGATGATGGTTACCCCGAGTTCCTTGTTATGCTTCTGGAGTGTGGTGTAAAAGCATTCCCTGGTATGCGGGTCCAGGGCTCCAGTCGGTTCGTCCAGAATAAGCAGGGCCGGATTACCCACCAATGCCCTGGCAAGGTGAACCCGCTGCTGCTGCCCTCCTGAAAGCCTCCCCACACGTGTATTGACCAGCGATTCAATCTGCAGCATTCTCAGCACATGCTCAATAGCTGTATCCGATGTGGTGTCACGGGAATGCTGCACTCTTCCCTTTTTCATGGTAAGCCCCGAGTACACCACCTCACGGACGGTGGCGGGAAACCTTGGGTCAGCAAAGCTCGACTTCTGGGGCAGGTATCCAATTAATCCCTGGGTTTGTGCCAAAGGTACTCCCTTGAGCAGTATACTTCCAGAGTAAGGGGGTATTAACCCCACCAATGTCTTAATCAATGTAGTTTTTCCTGAGCCGTTTGGGCCGACTACGGCAAGAAAATCTCCCGGTGCTACCGAAAAGGAGATATCCGAGAGCACCTCATGTACGCCGTAGCGTACATAAAGTTTGGATACATCGATTAAGTTCATTGTACCCCCAGACCATCTTTCAACCGGGCAATATTTTCTCTCATGATAGAAATGTAGGTAACTCCCTGCTCCAGTTCATCCTTCGTAACGTTATGAATACCATGGAGGAGCATCATGCGGGCGCCGGTCTCCTCGGATATTGTCCGTGCCACCCGGGGGTCGATGAGCTCCTCATGATAGATAACATCCAGTTCCAGCTCATCCATCGTTTTAATAAGCTCAATGATCCGCTGTGCCGTGGGTTCAGCACTTGGAGAAAACCCTCTGTAAGGAGAGATGTGATCGAATCCGTATCGGTGGGCAAAGTATCCGAAGGCAAAATGCCCTCCGTAGAGGATTGTGCGGACCCTGAGGGTCTCGACCTCACGGGAGATATCAT
>SKJE01000105.1 GCA_007116075.1 Spirochaetia bacterium | reverse complement strand
GTCATAATACCCTCCCCGCTGGTTCACCGCAGAACCCGCATCAATGAGCAGGGCCGCAGCATCAATCTCTGCGCCTGCACTAAGAGCGTGCATCAGGGGAGTCATCCCTGTCTGGTCAAAGGCATGTATATCAGCCCCGGCATCAAGGAGTACCGTGAGCACACCAGACCCTGCAGAACCAAGAATCCCGTGGGTCAGGGCATCCCTCCCCTGGTGATCCCTGGCAGTGATCCCAGATCCGCGGGAGAGCAGGAGTGAAGTCATCTTTTCGTCCCCTGCTGAAGCTGCCTGCATCAGCGGAGTCATCCCTGACAAGTCCTGCTGTCCAAGTGATGCTCCGGCCTGAAGGAGTATTACGACCTTTCCCTCATCGCCGGCCTGAACTGAGCGCATCAGGGGCGTCCTGCCGACTGAATCGGTCCTAGAAATATCAGCACCCTTGGCAATAAACAGCTCCAGCACATGATCCTCAGGATTATCAAGGGCGTAGAAGAGCGGGGAATCCCCATTGCGGTCCCTATGATGCATGGCCGCCCCATGATCCAGCAGCAGCCGCACAACCTGCGATGAGAGGTCCTCCCTAGCTGCGATCATCAGTGGAGTCTCCCCCTGGAGGGTCCGATCATGGAGCCCGGATCCGGTATCCAGCAGCAGTTCGAGAATCTCCGTATCAGGGCGTGCTAGGGCACGCATCAGGGCGGTCCTGCCGGTACGGTCCCGTGCCTGCACATCGGCTCCTGCCTCCAGCAGCAGATGGAATATATCTGGATCTGGACTGCCCCAGGCAGCATAGTGAAGGGGCATCATACCAAAGTGACTGTCCGGCTGATTCACCCGGGCTCCCCGGTCCAGCAGCAGGGCAACTACATCCAGACTGGATGACCCCTGGGACGCATGACTCAGGGCAGTCCTTCCGAGATCATCCCTGTCCTCTATCTCAGCACCCTCTGCCAGGAGCATATTGAGCACTTCAGGGTCACTGCTGTACCGGGCTGACATCATCAGCAGGGTCACTCCTCCTGCATACTGGCTGTCGATGCTCACCAGTCCTCCCTTCAGGGCAGCCTGCAGCTGGTCAAGCCTGCCGATGGTCAGTTCCTCCTCGATCCGGTACCGGGCTCCCTGTTCTTTGAGTGCATCAATAACTGCCGGCCGGGGATTGTCCCGGGCTGCAATCAGGAGAGGGCTCCAATTGTCATCATCCCTCGCCTCAATGTCGGCTCCGAGATCTGTCAGGACTGCAATCATACCGGGATGTGACTGGGAACCTGCAGCATGCATCAGGGGCGTCCACCCTGACTCATCCCGTTCATCAATATATGCCCCCCGGGATACCAGAAGCCGCAGGACAGCAGGATCTGAAGTAACCGATGCTGCCTTCATGAGCAGTGTCACCCCGCCCTCAAACCGCTGGTCATCCTCAAGCAGCCCTGCAGAAAAGGCCGCAGTCACATGCGCGGCACTTCTTCGGGCGAAGAGATCCTCCGCATCGAATCTGGCACCGAGTCGAAGCAGTTCCTGAAGCACCTCGGGGTTCGGATTGTACCTCGCTGCAGTCAGCAGGGGCGTCCACCCGGACCGATCCTCAGCTTCGAGATCTGCTCCGACAGAAACAAAAGCCCGCACCATGCCTGGATCCGGGTTGTACCTGGCGGCATAATGGAGCGCCGTTATTCCCCCCGGTCCCGCAGTATTCACCCGTGCCCCGGCAGCCTGCAGTACCTCCACCACTTCCGGATGGGAGCTGTACCTGGCCGTCTGCATCAGGGGAGTAAGGCCCTGGGCATCCGGTGCATTCAGATCCGCCACGTCACGGTTAATCACCTGCTGGACCTGTCCTGCATGTCCTGTCCTGATCCGCTCCTCCAGCATACCCTGAGCAGTTAGGTATGCCGGCACAAGCAGTACTAGTAAAGAGATTATGAGTGTTCGTTTTACCATGAGTATCCTCCTTCGGACCACCCGGCTGATGATCATCACTGGAGTATAGACAAGCTTCGTCGGGCTTGGAACGTTCAAATCATTCGATTATCTGAGAATATACAAAACCCAGACGGGAAAAGCAAACGAATTATTCATGAACAAGTTTGCTCTGTTTTACTGAAGGACAAGTGGGTACCCTGATCATGAATGCCGTCTTGGTCACCAACAACAGGGAAAGGAATATCCGGAGGTGCAGGTTATCCACCACCACCATAGTGGTACCCACCAGGACATAGGCTGCTGCCAGACTGCCCAGCTTCACCCGAAGGGTGAGCCCCTGGCCGCTTTGCACCTGGCGGATCATCGGACCGAACCGCTGATGGGTTGTCAGCCATCGGTGGAGGCGATGGGAACTCCTATAGAAGCAGTACGCACTGATCAACAGGAAAGGCGTTGTCGGCAGAACGGGCAGTACGACTCCTATCGCCCCGATTGCCACTGATACACTTCCGGCTGCGATGAGTATAATTTTCAATGATCCCTTTGCTGCTTCCCGCTGTTCCATATTCCATGGTAACACCGCCGGTCAGACTTGACAAGAAGCTTTGAGAACGGATCTGTATTATGTATTATCAGGAGAGACAGGGTGGTCATCCTCATTCATCTTGAACCTGGCCGATGCGGCATACGGATGTACGCTCAACCAGGCGGGGCTTTAGCACCATGGATGTGCTGGCCAGCTGTCGGTTTCCCCTTATCTCATCCACCAGAGAACGTGCAATAAGCTTCCCCATGCTTCGGCCGGGATGTTCGAAGGTAGTCAACCCGATTCGTACGTATGATGATATATCCCAGTCATCGAAACCTATGACCGATAGTTCCTGGGGTACGGTGATACCCATACGGTCGGCAGCCTCCATGACCACCAGTGCATCCTCATCACTTGAACAGAACACTGCAGTAATTTCGCCTCCATAGCGTTTCAGGAATGCTTCTGCCCGCTCGGGGGCATTGGAGCCCCTGCGCTGTCCCCGAAAGGATCCAGCCCTAAGATTGATCTCCAACTGCGGATGGTTCTTCACATAACTGCGGCACCCTGATACACGCTGCAGCTTGGTGTAGTAGTCCTCCTGGTAGAATAACCCGATATCCCGGTGTCCCATGGAGCTGAGATACTCCATAGCCCTTGTACCTGTATGGAAATCATCCAGGGTAACCCGGGTGGTATCTATACCGGGAATGACGTTGTCGATAAACACAACAGGGACACCAGAGGCGATAATCGTTCTCACCAGCTCACGGTTGGAATACTCCGGGTTCCCGTCGCAAACGGGCTCAAGGATAATCCCGTCCACGGGTTTTTCCAAAAAGCTTTCCAGTACACGGCGCTCCCGGTCCAAATCGTAAAGAGACTGTCCCACCAGTAGGTGGAAGCCCTCCTGGTATAGCACCGAATCAATACCCTGGATCATTCTTGGAAAGATATATGAATGGGAAAAGAAGCCGAGAAAGCCGATATTCCCGGTCAGTCCATCCCTTTGGGTAGGCTTTCGGCAGAAGGTTCCCACCCCTTTGATGGTTTCAGTCAGTCCCCGGTACTCCAGGTTTCGGAGAGCCTGCCTGACCACATTGCGGGATACCCCGAAGCGGCTGCACAACTCAGATTCTGAGGGAAGTTTCTCACCGGGTGAGAGCTCTCCCGTTTCCATCTGTGCTTTTAGGGACTGTTCAATCACTTCATATTTTCTCATGTCATCCTATTAATGTTCCGCAATATTTCTTGCCTTCAACCTGCTTCCATGATATCCTGTTGGTACAAGTTGTATCTACACGATATCATGAAAGAGGGAGTTTTACAATGAAAAAACGATACGCAGTCGGACTCGACTATGGAACCAGCTCTGTACGGGCGGTTATCATCGATGTGGAAAACGGACAGGAGCTCTCCCACCACGTGTTCCCCTACCCCCATGGGAAAGAGGGTGTGGTGATCAGCAAAGATGACAATAATCTTGCCCGCCAACATCCCCAGGATTATATCGACGGGTTTATTACCTCCGTTTCAGAAGCGGTGAAAGCCGCCGAAGCACATCCGGAGTTCTCACCAGACCAGATAATCGGAATCGGAATCGATACTACGGGAAGCTCACCCATGCCGGTCCGCAAAGACCTGACTCCCCTCGCCTTTGAGAAGGAGTTCGCTGACGATTTGGAAGCTCTAGTCTGGCTCTGGAAGGATCACACATCCCATGAAGAAGCGGTGGAGATTACCAAGCTTGGTCGGAAGATGAAACCCCATTATATGAATAAAATCGGCGAGAGCTACTCCTCCGAATGGTTCTGGGCAAAGGCGCTTCACTGTCTCCGGGTGAACAAGCAGGTGTTCAAGGAAGCCTATACCTGGATGGAAATTGCCGACTGGATCCCCGCCGTGCTCTGCGGGATTCGTGATGTGGACCAGGTAAAGCGAAGTGTCTGTGCCGCCGGCCATAAGGCCCTCTATCATGATGACTGGGGCGGTTACCCGGAGGAGGATTTCCTTGGAGCCCTTGATGATGATCTGGTGCAGCTGCGCAGGCGGCTTCCCAATAAAGCCTATGACATTCTTGAGCAGGAGGGAGCACTCTCCGGGAAGTGGGCATCAAAGATGGGACTCCCCGCAGGACTTCCTGTTGCGGTAGGCGCCTTTGATGCTCACCTCGGCGGTGTCGGCAGCGGGGTATCCGAGGGCACCATGGTCAAGAATATCGGGACCTCCTGTTGTGATATTTTGGTCTCCCCACTCACCGACAAGCTTGCAGATATTCCAGGAGTCAGTGGTATAGTACCCGGATCCGTACTTCCCGGCTACTACGGCATTGAGGCAGGCCAGTCAGCCCTCGGCGATATCCACGGCTGGTTCGTCGATATGATCTCCCGGGGCCAGAACAAGAAACCCCTGTTCAAGGCTCTTGAAGATGAAGCGGCAGACCTGAAGCCCGGAGAGAGCGGCCTGCTCGCCCTGGACTGGATGAACGGAAACCGGACCATTCTGGTTGACCAGCGGCTCACCGGTATGGTGCTCGGACTTACCCTGCACTCGGCAAGCCACGAAATCTACCGATCCCTGCTTGAGGCAAGCGCCTTCGGAGCAAAGATCATCGCCGATCGGATTACCGAATACGGAGTATCGATTAAACGAATTATCAACTGCGGCGGCATCCCCTTCAAGAGCCCCCTGATGATGCAGATCTACGCTGATGTATTTGGTATGAAGATGGAGCTTTCCCAGAGTGCCCAGACCGCAGCCCTCGGTGCAGCAATCTCGGGAGCTGTGGTGGCAGGTAGTAAAGCCGGCGGCTACGACACCTACGAAGAGGCAATGAAGCATATGACCGGTGTATCCGACATAGTCTACGAACCGATTGAGGAGAACACAAAAATCTACAACCGGATATTCAAGCTCTACAAGGAAGTTCATGACGCCTTCGGCGTGGAGGGCCAGCAGGCTGACCTCTACCCGGTGATGAAACAGCTGCTTGATATCAAGGATGAGGTAAGAACATCATGAAACCCTTTAAAGACCATGAAGTTTGGTTTATCACCGGCAGCCAGCATCTCTACGGGGAGGAAACCCTCCGCCAGGTAGCAGATCATGCCCGGGACATTGCCGGAGGACTCAATGATGATCCCCTCATACCGGTACGGCTTGTTGCCGGACCGGTAGTCACCACCTCCGATGAAATCGAACAGGTGATCAGGGAAGTCAACAGCGCCCCTTCCTGTGCTGGTGTGGTATTCTGGATGCACACCTTCTCCCCGGCAAAAATGTGGATCCGGGGATTAAAAAGTCTCCAGAAGCCCTTTGCTCACCTGCATACCCAGTACAACCGGGACATTCCCTGGGAGACTATTGATATGGACTTCATGAACCTCAACCAGTCCGCCCACGGAGACCGGGAATTCGGGTTCATGGTCAGCAGACTGAGGCTTAACAGGACAGTCATAGCGGGCCACTGGAAGGAACCGGATGTCCGGGAAAGACTGGGGCGCTGGACCCGGGCGGCCTCAGCCCTGGCTGAATCACGGGCCCTCAAGGTAGCCAGGTTCGGCGACAACATGCGTGAAGTTGCGGTCACCGAAGGTGATAAAGTGGAATCACAGATCACCTTCAGATTCTCCGTTAACGGCTACGGCGTGGGAGACCTGGTGGAACACGTGCAAGCGGTCTCACCGGCACAGGTTCAGGACCTTATTGACGTGTACCGGGAGGAGTATACCATAGCAGCGGGGCTGCTGGAGGATCCGCTGGGAAAACAGCGGGTTGAGGATGCCGCCCTGATAGAACTGGGCATGCGCTCCTTTCTTGAGACGGGTGGATTCAGGGCATTTACTACCACCTTCGAGAATCTCCACGGACTAAAGCAGCTGCCCGGACTGGCAGTCCAGCGGCTGATGCAAGACGGATACGGATTCGGGGCCGAAGGTGACTGGAAGACCGCAGCCATGACCCGGATCATGAAAGTTATGGCTTCAGGCCTCGACGGAGGTACCTCCTTTATGGAGGATTACACCTACCACCTTGAACCGGGAAATATGCGGGTATTGGGATCCCATATGTTAGAAGTCTGCCCTTCCATTGCATCGGACACACCGCGACTGGAAGTGCATGATCTCGGCATCGGCGGCAAGGATGCCCCGGCAAGGCTCACCTTCAATGTCCCCAGTGGACCGGCGCTGAACGCAAGTCTGATAGACATGGGCAACCGGTTCAGGCTGCTGCTCAATGAAGTTGATTCGGTACAGCCTGATTTTGATCTGCCGAAGCTGCCCGTAGCCCGGGTGCTCTGGAAGCCGCTTCCAGACCTGAAGACTGCTGCATCTGCATGGATCTATGCAGGAGGAGCCCACCACACGGTATTCTCCCAGGTGCTTACCGTCGATGATCTGGAGATGTTCGCCGAGATGTCAGGTATTGAATGCCTGATCATCGACCGGGACACCTCCATACGCAGCTTCAAGAAAGAACTACGCTGGAATGAAGCCGCCTACCGGTAGGGTTCATCAGAGACAGACACAAGAGAAGCGGCCTTAAAAAAGCCGCTTTTCTTGTGTCCTGGAGAGAGAGTTTTCAGGAGCGGGTTGATTTTACCTTGGTATGACACAAGAAGCAGCATGAGGAGTCCCACCAGGATTAGGTAATTGTTTATCATCAGCCGGAAGAGTATCCAGCTGGTGAGAATCTGATAAGGAATTATAATGAATGCCAGGGCGATACCCATCCCGTACTGGCACTTGATGCTTTTCCATAAAGACAGCTCATATCCAGCCTATTCTTTTTTCTTTTTTTTAAAAAACAATTCCTTGACCGCCACGCCAACCCGTGGTAAAGTTTCTTGCATGAGATATTATTTTTTGTATGGTAAGTACTTAATCGATTAAGTAGCTGTTTATGTAACGAGCAGTTTTTATTATACCTGTTACTTAATCGTTTAAGGAGGAAGTATGGTAACCATTAAGGATGTGGCAAAACAAGCTCAGGTCTCAACAGCAACAGTTTCCTATGTGCTGAACAATACCGGCCAGGTCAGCCAGAGAACCCGTGAACATGTTCTGAAGATCGTCGAAGAACTCAACTACAGCATGAACACCATCGCCAAGACCCTGCGAACCAGTAAATCCCGGACCATTGGAGTTATTGTTGAGGATATGACGGTATTCGTCTCCCCAACCATAGTCGACGGGGTAAACCAGTACGTCGAGGAACATGATTACCATATTATTTTTTCCAACCTGAGACTTACCCAGCGGTTCGGCCACAATTTCGAACAGGCTGCGCGGGAATCAAGGCAGATCAAGCAGACCATAGGCATCCTGCTGAGCAGGCAGATTGACGGCATCATCTATATCGGCGAACACAGCAGGGATGTTACTGACCTGCTTGGGACCATTGACCGCCCAATTGTCTACACTCACTGCTTCACTAGAGACAACCAGGACTATTCAATTAACTACGACGACTACACTCCAGCCTATGCTGTCGGAGAGATGCTGGTCACCTCCGGCCACCGCAGGATCGCACTGTTATCCGGATTAAAAAATTCCACCCCGGCCATGCTCCGGGCAAGAGGTTTTCTCCAGGCTCTTGAGGACCAGGGAGCAGCTATTGATCTAAATATGATAAAACAGTGCGACTGGGAGTACGAGTCCGCCCATCAAGCAGCCGGGGAACTGTTTGCTGCTTCCCCGAGACCGACGGCGGTATTTGCCATGAACGACCTCATGGCCCTCGGTGTCCTGGATGCAGCACGGGAGGCCGGGCTTGAGGTCCCCCGGGATGTTTCTATTATCGGATTCGACAACAGGGAAATCAGCCGGTACTGCCGACCCCAGCTTACCACCATTGAGCCTCCCTACCATGCCATGGGTGAGATGGCGGCGGAAATAATGCTGCAGATGCTTGAAGGACAGCAGCCCCAGCAGCGCTCACATACCCTGGACTGCACCTTTATCCCCAGGGCTTCAACAGGAGGTATGCAGCCATGAAGGGTATCATGCCACAGAAGTCTCTGGATCATGAGCAGGTCACCATCTCGGATCCTTTCTGGAACCACTGGATATCCACCAACAGGCAGGTCACCCTCCCCTACCAGTTCGGGCAGCTCATGAACTCCGGGAGGGTGGACAACTTCCTCCGGGTTGCCCGGGGCAGACAGGGCGGGTTCATCGGCATGATATTCAATGATTCCGACATCTACAAATGGATCGAAGCAGCCAGCTGGGAACTGCGCAGATCCTATAACCGGGATCTTGAAACCCGGATAAACACCCTGGTACAAACTGTCCTGGATGCCCAGGCTGAGGACGGTTATATCAATACCTATATCATGCTGCAGGAACCGGACAAGCGGTGGTCAAACCTCGGCATGATGCATGAACTCTACTGTGCCGGACATCTTATTGAGGCTGCGGTGGCCCACCACATTGCTACAGGTGAAACCCGCCTGCTTGAGGGCGCCCGGCGTTTTGCAGACCTCATCCACCGGGTATTCCTCCGGGAGGGAAGATCAGGCACCTCCGGACATGAGGAGATCGAACTTGCCCTTGTCATACTCTACCGGCACACAGGGGATGAAGGGTATCTTGCCCTCGCACAGCTCTTTCTTGAGCGGAGGGGCACACTGGAATCGGGATTCCGGCAGGAGGCAGAAGATATTACCAACATTGCGGGCTATCGACTTACCTTTCCAGTAGATAATTTTGAACCCAAGGCGATGGATGAATTCTACAGGGATTTCTACTTCAATGAAGAAGGTGCCTATGACGGCAGATATGCCCAGGATCACCTCCCGGTCCGCATTCAGCGGACCCCCGAGGGGCATGCTGTACGAGCGATGTACCTCTACTGCGCCGCGGCTGATATCGCGGCGGAAACCGGAGACCGGGAGCTGCTGGGCATCCTTGGGCACATCTGGCAGGAAATGGTGATGAAACGGATGTATGTCACCGGCGGAATTGGTTCCGCCGTCGACATGGAGGGCTTTACCTCCGACTACGACCTTCCCAATGATCTTGCCTATGCAGAGACCTGCGCTGCTGTCGGCAGCGTCATGTGGAACCACCGGATGCTTCGTTATACCGGTGACGGATGCTATGCGGATCTCCTGGAGCAAGTGCTCTACAACGGATTTCTCTCCGGGGTTTCCTATCACGGCCGGGAATTCTTTTACGTAAACCCCCTCCAGGCAGACAGCAGCCATCGAAGAAAGGGGTGGTTCAGTGTAGCCTGCTGCCCCACCAACGCAACCCGGCTGCTCTCATCCCTGGAAAGGTATATCTATACCATGGATGACCGGGACATCTACGTACATCTCTATATCTCAAGCACCCTGGATATGGGAGACGGCGTTACCATCACCCAGCAGGGAACTTATCCCTGGTCTGGGGAGATCACCTTGAGTGTCACCTTCCCCGGCCCGACCAGGCGTGCCGTAAAGCTTCGCCTGCCGGGCTGGTGTCCCCGCATGCAGATCATCCTGCCTGACGGATCAGAGAAGCATATTACCCGGGAGGATACAGTAAAGGGGTATATATCGATTGAACGGGAATGGAACGGCACGGAGAAGCTCATCCTCCGGATGGACATGCCGGTGAAACAGATCATCGCCCATCCCGGGGTCATCCAGAACCGGGGCAAGCGAGCCCTCGTCAGGGGACCGCTGGTCTACTGCGTTGAAGATGCAGATAATCCCATGGACCTTGATAGAGCGGTTTTCCTGGATACACAGGACATCCAGGAACGTTTTGACCAGGAGCTCTTCGGGGGAACCATGGTACTTGAAGTCCCCGTATTCATTCCCGATAACACAGCATGGGATCACACCCTGTATCGGGACCAGGGAGAGGGCAAAGCCCGGCTTGCAATACTGAGGGCGATTCCCTACCACCTCTGGGCAAACAGGGATCCCGGAGAGATGCGTGTCTGGCTGCCCTGCAGCTGCTGTAATGGAACTACATTTTCCCCTTCAGGGGAAGACAGCATACATAAGAAAGAAAACAAACAAGGAGGTTTGTTATGAACATGTTACGAAAAGGTATCCTACTGCTGTGCATACTGCTGCTGGCAGCGGGAACCGTGATGGCCCAGGGGGCCCGGGAGCCCGAGAGAGAAAAAATTGTAGTCGGTGTCGGCGGCTGGGCAGTAGAACCAACCCAGCGTGCGATTGAAGAGCTCGGTTTTACCGAAGAGACCGGAATTGAGGTTGAAGTGGTCACCCGCCCGGGAGCTCCGCCTGAATTCATCTCCCAGATGACCAGTGCCATCCTCGGCGGCACGAGTCCTTACGATGTGATAGATATGGAAGACGATGTTGCCGTCGGATTCTCCCGTTCCGGCTGGCTTGTAGATCTCGACCCCCTCTTTGACGACGAATTCTGGTCAGACTGGCCCGAGGCTATGATCGAGATGACCGATACCTGGAGCAGGCATCAGGGTGAGCTGTTCAGGATCCCCCACAACTATGAAGCCCAGTATTTCTGGTACCGAAAGGACATCCTTGATCAGCACGGTCTCCAGCCGCCGAAAACCTGGGATGAGATGGTAGAAGTCGCCAAAGCTGTCACCTCCGGTAACCGCTATGGTGTTTCCGACGGACTCGGCCAGGGTGCTTACTTAGGCGTATATATGACCTATCTTACCCAGCAGGCCGGAGGAAATGTCTATGACATGGGACCTGAATTTGAGGTTGCCCTCCAGTTTCTCTATGACATGATCCACAAACACAAAGTATTCCCCATATCCGCCCTGGACAAGGACTACGACCAGGTCAACAATGACTATATGCAGGATCGGGTTGTGATGATGCGCCAGTGGCCCTTTTTCTACGGAGTTGCCCGCTCAGATGAATCCTGGTTTGAGGAAGACAAGGCTGCGGTAGCCCTGCCTCCTGCAGGTCCCGCAGGACCGATTGCCTATGCCGCATCCTGGGGATGGTCAATACCAAAAACTGCCGGCAATGTTGATGCAGCAAAGACCTTTGTGGAATTCATGAGCAGGACTGAACACCAGGGATATCTTGCCCAGCTGGACACCTGGTTCCTCAGCGCACGGAAATCCTGCCTTGAAGCGATGGACGGAGCAGGGATGGCCAAATACCTGCAGATGTACTCAGATGCACAAGCCATCGGCACACGGCCCTTCCACCCCGCCGGGCAGGAAGCCCATACCGTGGTGGAGGAGACCTCCGCTGCGTTCCTGACTAACCAATTAAGCCTGGAAGAGGCTGTCCGGAGAGGCCGGGAAAGAATGGCCGGACTCGGCCGGTAATGTTCTATCCGGGAGGGGACATTCCCCTCCCGGTACATGTTGCTCCAGGAGGATGACAATGGTCTTATTCGGATCAGGAAAACATGGACTGCCGAAGCGATACCTGCTCTTTGCCCTCTTTGTCGGACCGGCACTTATTGTACGGATCGCCACGTCTATATACCCGGTGATCCATACCTTCAAGCTGAGCCTCATGCGCTACAACCTGATGCAGCAGGTCAGGGACTTCGTCGGCTTCGGCAACTTCATTTCCATCATGCAGGATCCGACATTCCGGTCTATCATCGGCTTTACCCTTGTCTTCGTGGCGTCCTCCACCCTGTTCCAGCTGATTTTCGGGATGGGGGTAGCAAACCTGCTCAATGCAAAATTCGTAGGACGAAGGATTGTGAGGACCATCAACCTGATTCCCTGGGTGATTCCCATGATCGTCAGTGCCTACGCCTTCCGGTGGCTGCTCACCGGAGATTACGGACTGATCAGCGACTGGATTGTCCGGATCACCGGATACCGACCCCAGCTGCTGCTGAATGCAACTTCAGCAAGAATCTCATTGATAGTTGTTAACATCTGGCGGAATATGCCCTTTATGGGGCTGGTCATTCTGGCGGGTCTGCAGAGTATCCCTGAGGAGCTCTATGAATCGGCCAAAATGGACGGTGCGTCCTGGTTTCGTCGCTTTCTTCATATCACCATGCCTGCAAGCGCATCTACCGTAGTTACTCTCGGGTTATTCAATATCATCTGGCAGATGTCCGATATCGACCTGGTCCTGGGAGTCACCCAGGGAGGTCCGGGCAGCGCCACCACGGTGCTCGCATTCAGGATTTACCAGCACGGCATGCTCTGGTTTGACTGGGGACTCGCCTCTGCACTGAGCGTTATGCTGGTGCTCCTGGTCACGATAGTAAGCCTCATCGGTCTGTCGATCTTCAAGAAGTATCAGTTCACCCTCTAGGAGGCTCCAATGGAATTACCAGTTTGGCTGAAACGAAAACACTCCCTGCAGATACTGCTCTATGCTGGTTTGCTGATCTTCGTCTTTGTGGCGCTGCTGCCCTTCTACTGGCTGTTCCTCGCTTCCCTGACACCCCAGCACCAGCTGTTCAGCATACCTCCAAATTACTTTCCCGACCTAACCCTGGCAAATTTTGCCGCCCTGACCCAGCAGATTCCCTTCAGCACCTACCTGATGAATTCACTGCTCTTCTCGGGGGGATCTGTGCTCCTATCGGTGATACTCAGCTTTCTTGCAGCCTACGGATTTGCCCGGATCAACGTTCCCGGAAGCAACGCTCTGATGCTCATTCTGGTGCTCTCTATGGCCCTTCCGCCCATCGTGACGGTGGTGCCCCTCTTTGAGGTGCTCCGGAGTCTGAGAATGATCGACAGCCTCACAGGGCTCACACTGGTGATGGGGAGCGTGCTTATTCCCTTTTCAGTATGGGTGCTGGTCTCCTTTGTGAAACGGGTCCCCGTGGAGATGGAGGAGGCTGCCTTTATGGATGGAGCACGGCTTTACCAGGTGCTCTGGTATGTAGTTGTCCCCGCCATGGTGCCGGCACTGGTGACCATTATCATCATAAATTTCATAAATGCGTGGAACAACCTGCTCTTCCCGCTGGTCTTCAGTCATTCAGTATCCTCAAAGACCCTCACAGTGAGCATCACCGAAGTGTTCCAGGCAAGAACGCCCTTCGGACGGCCCTGGGGGATTATCAGTGCCCTGGGAGTTACCATGGTCATGCCCATGATCGTCCTGGTGCTCACCGCACAGAAATGGATCGTCTCGGGACTTACCCGGGGATCCATCAAGTAGCATGGGTTAGAGGCGAGCCCTTGAAAAACGCACCATATTCCATGATAACGGCTTGATACCGAAATCCTGTTCTGTTCCCGATACCTTGCGGTTCCGGGGAGCTACCTCTTCGGGTCTCTTGGCGCTGTTCACAGCCTTCACATCAGGGTGTGCAAGTTCTACCCATTCAACCGGCCTGCACCCTTCAATGCCGTAGAAGACCGGCCTAACCGGGATGGTATCCTTCCCGTGCCGGTTCACGAGAAACAGCACCAGCTCGTCCCTGTTTTCGGAGAACACTGCAGATGCATCCACATAGGGAACTTCACCATGGGTTCTGTTCTCATATACAGGTACATCTAAAAATACATGCATACTGGTTCCCCGTCCGTATCGGGAAACGTAGTAGAAGGGCCAGTAGATAGTCTGCGGCCAGGATCGTCCGCCCGTCTCGGTCATGATCGGGGCAATCACGTTCACCAGCTGGGCGAGGCAGGCTATTTTTATCCTGTCAGCATGTTTCAGCAGGGTATTCAAGGCACACCCGACCACCAGGGCATCCTCAAGGGTATACACATCCTCCAGCAGGGGCGGACCGACGCTCCAGGGTTCTATCTGCTTATCCTGCTGCAGCGAGTGATACCATACGTTCCATTCATCAAAGGAAAGATACATCTTCTTACCGCTGCGTTTTTTGCTCTGCACGAAGTCGCAGGCAGCAATCACGGTGTTAATGAAACGATCCATTTCCATACTGGAGCCCAAGTACGTACCCAGATCATCGTCGGTTTGGGTAAAATACTGGTGAAGGGATATATAATCCACATGATCATAGGTATGCTCGAGTAC
>SKJE01000027.1 GCA_007116075.1 Spirochaetia bacterium | reverse complement strand
GTGACGAGAAAGAAGCCGCTGTTTCTATCCAAGTAGCTTTAAGAATGCAACCATTTCCGACTATTGGATTTGGTTGCATTTCTATTTGGTCATTCGCAAGATTAAAAAGGGTAGGGGTGCATCCAACCTTTTTTGGTAGACCAAAGACAGGATTCTATCTTGACTCATTCTGCCAGGTTGTCTTGCATACGGACGGTCAAGGACTTAGGCAGCAGTCTTCTCCTCTTGCTTATCTTTCTCAAAAAACAAAGTGCGAATCGACTTGACTGCGATGATCAAACCCAAACCTACCAGCAACAATGCAAACACCAACTGCATGCCATCGTCAAGGAGAATGAAATTTCCGCTGCCTATTTTACCAAAACGAACAATGATGATCTGAAAAAGTGCGGTAAAGGTTACCCCAAGCATAAAGAACATGGGAACCCAAATCATTGATCCCTTCTTACTGGTTTTTTTCAAGAAAATGGCGATAGCACAAAGAGCCAAGGCGCTTACCAGCTGATTGGCAGAGCCAAAAAGCGGCCATATTCTTGCATATCCATTTACAGAAAGTAAATATCCAACAATCAAAGTGACTATGGTTGCAAAATATTTATTGGTCAACAGTTTCTTCAAGGAGCCCATTTTCTTTTCATCGGTACTGCTGTCCATGAATAGTTCTTGAAAGCAAAGTCGACCGATTCTCGCAACAGAGTCAAGACTGGTCAATGCAAAGGCACTGATTGCCAACGTAATGATGGTATTGCTTGCAAGGGTCGGAATACCTGTCTTGGCTAAAAAACCGGCGACAGCCATGGCGAAAATCTGAGGGGGGGTACCTGCAGGAAGAGCCCCATCGGAAAAAACAGCACCTGCACAGATAAGGGCTATGACAGCTACCAAGGACTCCAATAGCATGGCTCCATATGCTATGGGAAGCATGTCTTTTTCATTACGGATTTGCTTGGAGGCGGTTCCACTGCTTACTAAGCTGTGGAAACCGGATACTGCTCCACATGCGATAGTAACGAACAGAATAGGGAACATCTGCTGACCGTTTACCACAAATCCAGAGAAAGCAGGAAGATTGATGGTAGGATTAGCCACGAAAATGCCAACTACTGCAGCTGCAATCATAAAAACCAACAGGAAACTGTTAAGAAAATCCCTAGGTTGCAGCAATGCCCATACAGGGACCACCGAAGCTACTAAAATATAGGCGAATACCAGGTAGAGCCAAATGGTTTTACTGATGTACAGCGGTAATGCCAATCCAAACGCAATACAGGCTACCAATGCAAGGATGGCAATAGCTGAAGTAACCATGTTCGTTGGCTTACGATAACGAACATAAAAACCGAGAACTACTGCCACCGCTATGAAGATTGTACTTGTTGTAGCGGTGGCACCACTAATCAGGTTAGTGGAAAGATCAGCATTGTATCCGTTGAAAGTACTGGCAACAATATCGGCAAACGCTGCAATTACCAGAATGGAAAAAAGCCAGATAAAGAGTAAAAAAAGCCGCTTTCCAAGTTTCCCTAGGTACAGTTCAATGACATAGCCAATAGATCGGCCTTTATTTCGGACCGAAGTAAATATAGAACCAAAGTCCTGTACGGCTCCAATAAATACTGCTCCTAGAAGCACCCAGAGCAGAACAGGAACCCACCCAAAGATTGCTGCCTGTATCGGGCCATTTATAGGACCGGCTCCAGCAATGGAAGCAAATTGGTGGCCAAAAACTACTTGTCTTGAAGTGGGTACATAGTCTACCCCGTCTTCCATTTCCAAAGCTGGGGTTTTACGTTTGGGATCCACACCCCATTTTTTTGCCAGATAACGGCCATAGACAAGGTAGGCTACAACAAGCACAACGATGGCCAGAACGAGCATGAGTATACCGTTCACAGGTTCCTCCTAAAGGCTTTTTCTTTATTGGGGAAAAAAGACATCCAATGATAAGAGGTAGGTGTTCTCTTTGTCAAAGGGTTCCTGCCTGTATTAATCATCGGTCCAAAAATCAAGATTCCCACTGAGATGGATGAGACCTGCAAGGATTGCAGGAGATCCTTCTCAGAGGAAATCGCCGGAACCATTCATCTCGTGTGGTAGGATCCATGACAAAATGAAGTGGGAGAAATTCTACACGTTGCAATGGACAATTGCGTCCTTTGCAACGTGTCCAGATTTTTCAACTACAACAAGAAATACTGTGCTCCAATATAGACATTGGAATTGTCAAACAACGATGTCTTGATACCATTTAACTCAACTCCACCATATAGAAACAAGTCCTCTTGGACAAAGTAACCGACCTCACCAAACACATGATAGGAATAGTTGAAGCTGGAACCATCGATAAACCCGTTCTGAGTCAGGAGTTTATCAGCCGAAATAACCGTTGAGAAGCCGGTAAGCATTCTGAGCTTTTCGCTGACATACATGAGCGATGTAAAGCACTGACTTACTGCAGATACTTCAAAGGTGCTAAAAGAGGATGGCATTGCAAGGTTGAGAAAATCAAAAAACACGTACCCATGAACCCAGAGGTGGTCGCTTAGTTGCGTCCCAGATTCAAGAATTCCCGATAATCCAACATTCAGGTCAGTGGTAACATCGGCATTTTCAAGTAACTGACCTACCAATGCTCCGCCATAAATGCCTACTCCTAAGCGAAGTCCTTCAACCGAATCCAAAAAATGTTGATGCACGGTGACTTCCTTGGCTTTGTTGTAGGGATACCAGGCGAAATAGGTATTCATAGATATAAAGGTACCTATAGAATCCGTCTGGCTGCTTACTAGAGAAAGGCCGGTCTGCATGAAGGAACTCTGGTCTTCTTTGAACCGATAATTAAGCCAGCTCTGAACCGAAGGTCTGATTGTATTGAGTTCGGTTCCAATTTCATACGGTTCAGATATACTAAGATACGTTCCCCCTGTGAGGTTGTCGGTCGATCGCCTGCCGTGAAGATACTCAACATAAGGCTTGACCACATAATCGAGCTCACTCGGGGTACTGATATCCAGCAGATTCCTCACATCTGCCCACATTCCCACCCGGAGTATCTGGTCTGCTGCAAACAGGGGACCAGCCATCGTTGTTATGGCTACCAATAGGGCGATTGTAAATTTCTTCATGTAGTTCTTCCTTTCTTGCCATTATTACACAATTCAATCGTGATATAACGGATATTTCTTTATGATCACATATTAGCATTCTCATCTGGATTTAGGCCTAGCTTGCTTAAAAGGCGCTTTTTCCTACTCAAAAAAATTATTTGGTTGTTGAGTACCTACCAGATTGTAACATACTATACCCTGATTTTTTATCTGCAACGCAGCAAAAACTTCTCCACGCGCAACCCCAAGATCTAAGCCTCAGAGTACTTCAATACTCTTTAAAACTTGTGCATATTTTTCAAATCAATTGCATTTTTTATCCACAACAGCCCCCTGTTATCTCTTCTCATCCAAAACTTTTTTCATGGCATCAAATACCGCCGCATCAACAGAACCTTGATACAAATCTGCATAAATTGCTGAATCCTTAACCAAGTTTTCACACAATACAGCAACATCATCACGATTTACCTCAAGTACACCCTTTCCCATCGCCGATTCCTCTTCAACAAAATCTACGAGTTCAACGGGACCGACGTTAAACAAGCACTTATGAATTTCCTTGTAAACAATCTGATAATCCTGCGGCAATGCTTTGACCCGGACCATATGTGCCCGCCATGCTTTTTCCCTTCGAAAATATCTTGAATATTCATGATGTTCTCGCCATCATCTACCGATACTTCACGAAGTTCAAGCACTCCATCAAGAATTGGCATGAGTTTTCGTCCGGTTAGATCTGAATGTGGCCGCTTTGATTTCCTTTCGTGCTTCTTGATATTCAAGCGGCAATTTTTTGGCTCGTGATTCATAGCGTTTCAGTAACTTTGTCATGTCACTGCCGGTAATTGTTATATCTCCTTCAGCTCACAAATTTTTGATGATACGAACTACCCTTTTCTCCAAAATTTTGTGATTTCTCTGTGTCCCTCAGTATTCAACACAAAAACTTCCGGGGGGTCCCATATCCGATGGCTTTTTCTCTATATCCACGAGTCTGTTCTTTTCTAAAAGGAACAGGACGGTATATACCGTTCCATCAACCTTAATTTCTATATAACAATGTTTTCCATGCATATGGAATCTACTTGAAACGAATAATTGGCTAATAAAACCTTCTTGAGCACCTTCATGAAATAATCATATTGTCTTCTGACCAAGTATAGAGGGAAGTTTTACCACAGTCATTAATTTTCAGAGAGCTCTTATAAACCGGGGAGCATCCATCCAAATGAATATTCGGTGAGAGAGTTAATAAGGTTCTCTGCGTTGCAGGGATTTAATCGTGATCTAGCCATAGTGCGGGTCTGCTGCAGCTGCATTACAGTTGACAGTGAGCCCTCCTGATGCCATGATCAACTCATGTTACAACACATATCCCTACGCAACGGGCATACTGTCGATATTCGCCATACCCTGCTGCCTGGGGACCTGGGCAGGATTATATCCTTCCACGGTGAAGTCTACAGCCGGGAGCACCGGCTCGGCAAGAAGTTTGAGGGATACGTGGCCGAGACTGTGGGCAGTTTTGCCAGGACCTGGGATGAGCAGAAAAGAGACCAGCAAGTCTGGCTCGCCTCCCCTCCGGGTTCCCTTGCCCTTGCCGGGTGCTGCGCGCTGCTGAACTGTTCAGGGGAAGCCCAGTTCCGGTGGTTTCTCGTAGACCCATCCTATCGGGGCAGCGGCCTGGGCAGATATCTTCTTGAGGATGCAGCAGCATTCGCCAGGTCCGCAGGCTACTCACGCATGTTCCTGCTCACCAGCGATTTCCTCCCGCCTGCAGCATCCCTCTACCGCTCTATCGGCATGGAACTCACCGAACAACACCCCTATGAAGGATGGGAGATACCGTTTCACGAACAGCGCTATGAACTTGACCTGTCCGATCACTGAACACGACGAATCTGCAGCTCCCGGAACATCCGCTCATAATCCTCTATCAGGTCTTCCGTCCAGGTATCCACATAGTCCCCATCCCGGGTATGAAATCTGGAACCATTAAAGAATACCAGGATAAACACTCCCGCCTCGTCATGGCGGGCATACATCCTGCCGGGCAGTTCCACCGGATGCCATGGTGATACCTGTGCCAGGATATCCTCATCGGGCTCCCCGGTATAGAAACGGAGGGAGAGCCACCTGCTCATTCGAGACAATTCAGGGTCAGTAAGTGCAGAGCGAGTCCGGAGCACCGCCTCTATACCCTTCCACTTGGTTCCGTCAGGATGAACAATTTCCCCAAGATCAGTAATCCCATGCACCGAAGAGAGACGATCATAAAACGTCCATCTCGGTTCTTCCTCGACGCCCCTGCGGCTCAAAGAGTAGATAATCGCCTGGTCAGCCATGACCATGGCAGCCTTACCCTCAACCCGGATAGACTGCAGGTCGTGGGGATCCTCCAGCAGCCAGCTGCGGGAGATCGGATCATCCTGGATGATCATCACCGTAAACCAGCTGTCCTTGTATCGGCTTTGGGGATCATAGAAACCGCTGTATCCCTTACCGTCCTCCTTGACCGCTGTGGTATACATATTCACCACCTCAAGGGGGAGCTGTCCGTCGGTTACTCCTTTGAAGGGCCGGTTGAACTTAATGGACAGCAGTTCATCATAGAGACCCGGGGCGCTGTACCCAAGGGATACATCGACTCCGAGGCGCTCGGGCGGATAGGAGAAGGCAATCCTTGTCCAGAGGTCAGTGGTACAGCCTGACAACAGTACCAGAACAACCACTGCAATCACCAGTTGAACAAACCTATTGATCATGAATCCAGCACTCTCCTTATAAAAGATGTCAGTTCCCGGGCAGTAAAGGGCTTCTGGATGAAGGTAACACCATCATCCAGCACACCGTGGTGGGCGATTACATCGGCGGTATATCCGGACATATACATAATCTTGAAGGGGGGCAGTATCCCAGCCAGGAGGTCCGCCAGCTGCCTGCCGTTCATCTCAGGCATGACCACATCAGTTATCAGCAGGTCAATCCCCGATGATAACTTCCCGGCTATTTCCAAGGCCTCATCCACCGTTCCCGCTGTATATACCTGATAGCCGTTTTTCTCCAGCATAACCGCAGCCAGGTTCCTGATAGCCTGCTCATCCTCAACCACCAGAACTGATTCAGATCCTTGATGCTGCTGCGGAGAAACCGGAAGCGACTCCTCCGGTTCACCCCCGGATCTAGGCAGATAAATACGTACAGTGGTTCCCTGTCCGAGCTCGCTGTAGACATACACAAAACCGCCGTTCTGCCGTACAATACCGTGGATCGTAGCCAAGCCCATGCCAGTACCCTGGCCCAGCCTTTTTGTGGTAAAAAAGGGCTCAAACACATGGGCCATGGTTTCCCGGTCCATCCCCTTGCCGGTATCGCTGACAGTCAGCAGTACATAGTCTCCAGGGCTACATTCATAAAAGGCGGAAGCATACTGCTGGTCAATGGTCACGTTGGCAGTTTCAATGATAAGCCTCCCGGTATCCGCAATTGCATCACTGGCATTTGTAGCCAGGTTCATCAGCATCTGGTCAACCTGGATGGGATCCATACATACATGCCAGACGCCCCGCTGGGGTTTCCAGGTCAGTTTTATATGCTCCCCGACGAGGCGGCTCAGCATATTCTTGATGGATCTGATGCGCTCGTTCAAGTCCATCACCCGGGGATGAATGGACTGGCGTCGGGCAAAGGCGAGCAGTTTCTGGGTAAGACTCACCGAACGGTCCGCTGCCTGCTTAATCTCCAGCAAGTCCTCATAGCCCTCACCCTGGGGTCCGATCTTTTCCATGGCGAGTTCTGCATACCCAAGAATCACCCCAAGCATGTTGTTGAAATCATGGGCTACTCCGCCGGCGAGCCTGCCGATGGACTCAATTTTCTGGGCCTGGTAGAGCTGCGCCTCCAAGTCCTCATGGAGCTGCTTCGTCTTGAGCAGTTCTGAAATATCTGCTCCGTAGAAATTCGCATATCCTGCATGGGAAAATGGGACAATATAAAAGGAGTAGGTCTCATCCCCATGGGTCAGTTCCAGCTTCTTCGGGGACCCCTTTGTTTGAACCTCCTCTACAAGGTCCCTGATAAACTGCGAAGTGGTCTCCCCCTCCACCAGCTTCCACTCAGGCAGCAACCTCTTCCCCTCTTCATTGATGTAGAGAATCCGTCCTTCCCAGGACACCCGGAACACCGGGTTGGGGTTCTCCTGGGGAAAGCGGGCCATGGCCAGCATCTCCTGCTCGTTCTCCTTTTTTTCGGTAATATCATGGCCGATTCCCAGCAGACCGTAGACCATCCCGTGTTCATCCGTAAGGGGAACCTTGGATGTAAGCAGCCATCGATTCCTGCCCGACCGGTCAACAAGCTGCTCCTCACGGTCGAATACAGCCCTGTTATCCCGGAGCACCCGCAGGTTGTCCTCCATTAACCGCTTAGCTGTCTCCGGCGGATACAGCTGCTCATCGGTCTTTCCCAGGACCTCCTCCTGGGATGCCGCACCGATATGCTCCACATCCTTCGGGTTTACCAGGATCTTTTTCAAATCCCGGTCCATGACATAAATTCCTACAGGAACATGATCGATGATAGTCCGCAGCAGCTGCCGCTCCCGAAGAAGTTCTCTTTCCATCTTCACCCGTTCGGTGGTGTCCTGGAAGAATACCGCAAACTGTCCGTAGAACGGCTGGAAGGCGGAGACAAAATAGGTGCGGTCAAAGGATTGAGAATAGTGCTCGAACGCTGCCGGCTCCCCGGTAAGGGCTACCCGTCCGTAGATTTCAATCCAGTACTCCTCAGTCTGGGGCAGCACATCCAGGACCCTCCGCCCTACCACCTGCTCCCGGCTCAAGCCGGTAAGCCGTTCAAAGGCGGGATTCACCTCGATAAACCGGTAATCCCGGGGAGTTCCATTATTGTCGCAGATAATCTCGTGAAGGGCAAAGGCATCCTGCATTTCCGTGAAAAGTCGATGGTACTCCCGACGTACTTCAGCAAGCTGGGTTATGTCACGGGCCACGCCGCAGTATCGGTCTTCGGCAGGATAAAGATACCAGGATATCAGCTTATAGGAGCCGTCGGCACAGGAGACACGGCTTTTTCCATGGACTGTTTCACCATTGGCGAGTATCCTGCTGGCCTTCAGCATAACCTGTGAACGGTCATCCGGATGGACCAGGTCCAGGTACTGCCTTCCCGCAAGGTCATCCTTCTTCCATCCAAGAAGTGTCGTCCATGCGGGATTTACCTCAATAAAGTCGCCCTCCCTGTCAATAATAGAAAACAGGTCTCCTGAATACTGGAAAAAGGCATCCTTCTCAAGCAGGGCCTCTTCAATACTGCGCTGGAGCGTAATATCCTTTACATGCTCCAGTATTCCAATATACTTCCCGGTACCCTCATCCCTGATGGGCACCGCATAGATATCCCTCCAGAGGGCAGGACTTCCTGGAGGCCCCTGTATAACTGCACGCTCTTTTTTCCCGCTCTCAAGACACAACAGTGCCGGACACCCTGCGCAGTGAGTGTCCTGGTGCTGCACCTCCCGGTAGCAGAAAGCGTTCTTTCCCTGCCGTGCCTCCGGGAACATCTTACCGAAGGCAGTATTGAACCGTACAATACGAAGGTCCATATCCAGAATCACCACCCCGTCGGCTAATGTCTCCATCAGCTGTATGGCAGAGATCTGTTCCAGCGGTTCGTTCATGGCAATTCCTTCCTTACTCCAAGGATACCGTACCCCCGGAGTGAACACAACTGAGAAATTCCGGTGGCATTACCCACCGGTAAGCATCATCAGCTCCAGATCGAGCAGCTCAAACTCACGCAATACCTGGAGTACCCTGAAGGCCGCCTCCCGTTGGCTGATCTCCATCCTGCCCAGGGAAAACCGGTCAGACAGACCGGAAGCAAACCTGCGCTCTTCCTCCTCCCGGTCCTGAGCAAAGAACGCATACTCCTCAAGCAGTACCGATAGTGAAAAAAGCTGGCTGTCAATCCTACCCTGGTATTCCTGAATGATCCGGTCCACCCTGCGAAGCTCCTGCTCCAACTGGAGCCGGGCAGCCTCGATCTGCTGGTTTCCCAGATCATCAGCAAGCCGGACATCCCTCCGGAACAGGTCAGGGATCTGGAGACTTACGGCCACACTGAAAGGCGAATCTGCACTGAACAGGGATGCGTAGTCATCACCCTCAAGCTGCAGGGACAGGCCAAGTCGGGGAGCTGCCCCGGGGACACCGCCCAGTCGCTCAAGCCGTGCCCGCTGGAGTTCCCGCTGGGCCTCCCTGACATTCCTGTCAGCGTCCCTGAAGGCAGATTGAAACCTGGCATTATCACCAAGGGCACCCCGGGAGAACCGCTCAACCGCATCAAGAACACGCTCATGGGGCAGCACCAGCATGCCGGGATAGAGCAGTTCAGGACCATAGAGCTCCTTCAGGGATGCCTCAACTATCAGCAGTTCCTGATTAAGTTCTGAAATTACAAAGAGCTGCTGGTCCCGCTGGAGGAGCTTTCTCCGGTATTCACTTCTGCTGATCTGTCCCCGCTGAAGATCCGACTGCGCCTGTTCAAGTTCCTCTTCCAGGAGTACAGCCAGTCCGTCGGCAACCCACCGCTGCTCGAGCAGGCTCTGGCGGAGGTGCAGCAGCTGCAGCCCCTGGAGCAGCAGCTGGTCGGACAGCGAATCGCCGGCATCAAGGGCTCCCTGGAGGGAGAGCTCCTGGAGTTCAAGCTCCCGGCTCATATGATCAGTCCTGATCACCCCGGGTCCTGAAAAGACCGGCTGATCCAGGGAAACCGAGAGGACCGGACGATGGCTCCAGTCACCATTATCTACAACGGACTGGTGGGAAGCGGAGAACCGAAGGGATCCGGCAGTGGGCAACTGCTGGGTGAGTCCCAGGCCGATGCCCAGGATGTGCTGTTCATCAATTTTTGTTGTACTGCCGGGAGGCTGCACATTAACCCCGTATCGGTAAAGGGGGTTCTGGGCATCCGAGCGTATCGAGAGGGTCGGGTATCGCCTGCTTTGGAGGTCTGAAAGCATGATTTGCTGCATCCGGGATATCCGCTCAAGCTGTCCCACTGCAGGGTTACCGGAAGCAAGCAGTCCAGCCATGAACTCCGATCGTCCGGTAAGGGTCTCTCCCCGAAGATACTGGGGATCACTGACCCATTCGTCAAAGAACTGCCTGAGTTCAACCGGGGCTGTCCGGCCTGCAGCCATGCGCGCTGCGGTCTCACAGCACATCAGGTCAGGATACCCCGGAGAGAAGGACTCATCGGCCTCCAGGGAAGCCGGAACCAGCAGGGCCAGCAGCAGTACCGCCCCGACAGGAGCTGCCGCCAGCGGTCTGGATGCTTTTCCCTTCCGGTCAAAGATCAGCCCGTAGAGCAGGGGAATCACCACCAGGGTTGTGATGGTGGAGAAGAGAAGACCGAATATGATAGTGCTTGCCATGGGACCCCAGACAACTGAGGTTCCCCCGATACCGATCGCCGTGGGCAGCAGTCCCATAATGGTAGTCAGTGAGGTAAGGATAATCGGCCGCAGCCTGGTGGCTGCTCCCTTCAATACTGCTGAACGCACTTCGCCCCCCTTCTTCCGCTGCTCGTTTATAAATGAGATCAGCACGATCGCATCATTGACGGCGATGCCCGCAAGGGCGACACCGGCATAGATAACCGTAGTTGAGAGGGGCGTACCCGAGATGAACAGGTAGAGCACAACCCCCACAAAAGCAAAGGGAACCGCCAGGAGGATCAGGAAGGGCTGGCGGTAGCTGTTGAACTGGGTTCCCAGAATCAGGTAGATCAGAAAGACCCCGAAGGTGAAGATCCGAAGGATGTCTATCAGGAGATCCTGGAATTCACTGAACTCCCCTCCCACAAGCAGTTCGGTCTGTCCGTATCGCCCGGAGATCTCCCCATTCCAGGCGTCAAGGACCTGCCGATCCACCTCCCTGAGGTCCAGTGACTCAACGGCATCGGCGGTGATAGTGATCTCCCGTTTTCCGTCCACCCTCCTGATATTCCCCAGTGATGCGGTCTCATGAATCTCCGCTATACTCGACAGGGGCACCAGCCGTCCGTCCGGCAGGGGAATCAATGCCTGCTCCAGCTGGTCATAATCGCGTACCCCGGAGCTGTCATACCGGAGTACCACATCAAGTTCCTGGTTGTCAGAAAAAAACGTCCCCACGGGAATACCGTCAAAGCGCGCACGAATATAATTGCCTGCCAGTGACGGATCAACTCCCAGTGAGGAGGCGCGCTCCTGGTTGATGACCACCTGTAGTTCCGGGCTTCCGGCAGTATAGTCATCCACGATATTGAACACCCCCTCAAACCCTGCAAGAATTCCCTGTATGTCCCGGGAAGCCCCCACCAGCTGTTCGAAGGAGTCCCCGGAGATTCGATAGCTGATCGGAGGCGATGTGGGAGGTCCGTTCTGGGCTTTCCTGAAGAGCACCTGGTCAGGACCTGCCACATAGTAGGTCTGCCATCTCACCTCATCAATGATCTCATCTATGCCCCGGGTTCGTCCTTCATCCTGCTCCTTCAAATCTACAACTATCTGGGCAATGTTCGCATTTGTAGTGCTCCCGGTACCGCCGGAGGCTGTTCCAATACTGGATCGGATGGCCACAATCTCCTCGCCCCGCAGGGAGAGCAGTATGTCCTCATACTCCGCCACAACCTGGTCGGTTCTGGCCAGCGGAGTACCTGTCGGCATGGTGATATCTATCGTGAAATAGCTGAAATCTTCCGCAGAAAAGAGATCCTGCCTGAGGGTACCCGCAAGACTGAAGGTACCCACCATGATGATAAGCATAGAGAGCAGCACCTTCTTCTTATGCAGGTAGAGCCGCTTCAGCAGCCGCTCATAGCGTTTCCTGAACACCTTGAACCACCATCCCGGCGGACGCTTCCGGGTGCGGTCTTTACCCCAGTCGGCAAAATGGCTCGGCAGGAAAAACATCGCCTCCCCGGTGCTTGCCAACAGGGCAATTGCCGCAGTAAAGGGGATCACCCGAAGGAATTTCCCGATGGTCCCGGGAATAAGCATGAGCGGGAGAAATGCCGCTATGGTAGTGGCAGTAGCTGCTATGACTGGCAGGACCACCTGGTTGGTACCCAGTATGGCCGCATCCCTGCGGGAAAGTCCCTGCTGGCGCAGCCTGTAGGAGTTCTCAATAATGACTATGGCATGATCAACAATCAGTCCCAGTACAAGCACCAGGGCAAAGAGCGTGTTGGTGTTGATGGTTTCGCCGGTGAGATCAAGGATCACAAAGGTCAGGGCAAAGGTGATGGGTACTCCCACAGCGGTGATCAGGGCATTGCGCAGCCCGATAAAAAGCCAGAGCATAACCACAAGCAGCATCAGTCCGATGAGGGCATTGGTGGTAAGTACATTGAGGCTCGATGCGATCTGAACGGTAGAGTCATTAAACAATGATATACTCATCCCCAAGGGCAGCTGCTGCTCAAAATCAGCTGCCGCCGCCCTGGTGCCGGAGACAACAGAGACCGAACTTCCCCGGGGAATCTTGGTCACCCGGAGACTCACCGCCTGCTGCCCGTTATATCGTGAAGTGGGGGCCGACGGGTCTATCCCCTGGAACACTTCCGCCACATCACTCACCTGAAGCACTCCCCCGGTTTCGTCGGATCTCCTGATGATCACATTTCCGAAATCTTCTATACTCCTGACTGATCCGAAGGTGCGCAGCAGATATTCCCTGGTAGATGCCGTAAGGGTTCCACCGGGTATGGTCACATTCTGGTCCTGCACTGCCCGCAGTATCTCTGCTGGAGTCAGTCCGAGGGCAGCCATACGGTAGGGATCCGCATCGAGTACAATCTGCAGCTCCGGAAGGCCGACGATATCAACATCGCGGACATCCCTGACCCGAAGCAGCTGATCCCTCAGCAGTTGGGCCTGTCGACGCAGCTCCTGGTAGGAAGCATTTCCGCTGAGAATCACCTCCACCACTGGTAGAAAATCAGCAGATGAGAAGTCGTCAATCACCGGTTCCAGTGCCCCTTCGGGCAGGGAGACCCGGTTAAACCGGGTCTGGGCTTCCTGGTAGAGGGAGCGGAATTCATCATCGGTGATGCCGTCGTCAAATTCCACCCGAACGACTGACAGCCCCTCACTGGTGGTGGAGCTGATGCGTTTGAGTTTATTAATGCCCTGGAACTGGTTCTCAATGGGAACCGTTACACTGGTCTCGAGGTCCTCTGCACTTACTCCCGGGTAGGGAACAATAATATTCACCCAGTAGAAGGGCACTTCGGCAAACTGCTCCTGGGGAAGTCTGGCTATGCTGAATACCCCGAGAGCTATAAGGGTGAACATGAGGATATTCACCAGGACTGGATGCTCTACGGAAAATCGTCCTATGGAGAATCGGGAAGCACCAAGATGATCCATAGTGCCCCCTTACTGCCTGATGACCGTGGGGTCACCGCTTCGCAATCGGGCAAGCCCGCTGACAAGTACCGATGCGCCTTCAAGGGATATTGTACTGTCGAGGCTTCGGAGGGCAGTCTGCTCCCCGTACTGGTCCAGGACTTCAACTGGAACCAACCGGGCTGCCCCGTCCTCGACAATAAAAACCCCTACAGACCCGTCCCGATATACCAATGATCCATTGGGTACCAGGGTCTGCACTGGCGCATCCTTATTGAATATCACCACATCCGCCGAAAGGCCCGCCCTGAGCAGTCCCGGTTCGGGATTTGGAGCTTCCACCACCACCTGCCAGCTTCCGGTCCTCCGGTCGCTTCCGGCACTCACTGCCCGGACTGTTCCCTCTGCTGTTATGGTCCCCTGGGGTGCACGGATCCTGATCTCCGCGGGATACCCCTCCCGCAGGGCAAACACCTGGTTCTGCCCTACCGAAAGTACAATCCGCAGGGACTCCAGATCAACAATCCGTCCAACCTGGACTCCCGCCTGGATCTGATCTCCAATGACAAGGTTCGGACTCTTCTCAGCGATCCTCCCTGATATCGGTGTGGTAATTTGGGCTGCCGATACTGCCTCCCGGGCCTGTTCAAGCTGTGACTCAAGTCCGTCAAGGGAGGCACGGGCCTGGTTCAGCTGGGTCTGGGACAGCCCTCCCCTCCGGAAAAGCTCCTCCTTGGACTCCACATCACGAAGTGAAGTTTCAAACTGGAGCTCAAGCTGCCGCAGGTTCAGCTGCGCAATCGTATCATCGAGGGTGATCAGCACATCCCCCTCGTGATAGGATCCTCCCAGCTCGAAGGATATAGACCGTATGGTTCCTGCAGAGCGGCTCCT